>NZ_JBBEFX010000003.1:0-298177 GCF_048058635.1 Sphingomonas sp. MJ1 (PH-R8) | reverse complement strand
CCCCCCCCCCCCCCCCCCCCCCCCCCCCCCCCCCCCCCCCCCCCTCACCCCCCCCCCCCCCCCGAGAACTACACTCTCTCCGGGGGGCGGCGGAGGAGGCGGGGCCGCCACAGGCAGCGGGGCATATACTCTGGCCAGCGCGGCCGTGACCACGATCTCCTCCGCCGGCTCGAACGCCTCGCTCCGTAAGTCCGACGTGGTGGTGCCGAGCGGATAGCAGGTCAGCGACAAGGCTCCCGCTTCTTCGGGGAGCGCGCGCACGGCCACCCGGTTCAGCCGACCGGCGACGGCGTTCACTTCGGCTTCGGCGAGCGCCCCGGGGTTGCCGTTCGCCAGGGTAAGCCACGCAAAGAGATCGAGCGTGCGGCCATCCGCCGCGACCGTGGCGACATAGCTCGCGCGCCAGTCGAAGCCGGAGGCGAGGTAACTCAGCCGGACCGTCACCGTACGGGCCACGGGGGACACCGCGGCCACGCTCAGCACCGGCTTGTCCGTCAGCCCCGCGGGCGTACCGTCGAAGGAGAGCGCCTCCGGAAGCCCGGAGCAGCGTAGCGCCTCGATGCCTCCGGCGGTCTGGAGCACGACGCCCGGACGCGGCCCGGCGATGAGGGTTGCTTCCTCGCTTACGGTCCGCCCGGTCGCCCGATTCGTGCGGGTGAGCGTCACCTGCCGGCCGAGCGTGCCGTCGACCAGCGAGGCGGGGGACAGCAGGCGGGCGTCGCGGTTTTTCTCCACGACACCTCCCGGAAGCCCCTCCACCACCGCGCTCACGGGGATGATGCCTTCGGCCACGCCTTCGAAACGGAGCGTCGCCGGCCCGCGCGGCAGCTTCACCCGCCGCGTCTCCGTCACCAGCGCGAAGCCCCCCAGATAGCGCAGGTTGATGCCGCCCCGGTCGAAGGGCGCGCGATAGACGGTCAGCCCGACATGCTCGGGCGCGCGCGACGTCACGACGCGCTCCTGCGCCGCTGCCGGTCGCGGCAGCGCAAGGGCGACGACCATCGCCGCCAGAAATGCCGATCCGCGCATCAGTAGCGCGTGTCGAACGTCGCGGTGACCACCGCCTCCCCATTGGCGGGCACGGGCACCTGCCACACGGCCGCGCCGGCATCCCGCCGCTCGCTCGGCCGGCTCTCCTCAAGGATGCGGGTGTCGGCCCAGCCCAGTCCAGCCTGAACCAGCTCCACCGTCACGGCGCGGGCGCGCGCATTGGTGAGGCGATAGCGCAGCTGGGTGCGCCAGCGATCCCCACTCAGGCGCGTGCGCGAAACCGTCGTCGGCTGCACCTTCACGTCGAACGCGTCGCCGGTGGGCAGCGCGATGGTCGAGCCCTGCGGGGTATGGTCGATCCGGTTTTCGCCCGTGAACTGCGGCTGGCCGCGTGCATCGCGGACATAGACGCGAACCGTTCCTGCCGGCAGCGCATCGCCGAGTCCGGCAGCCCCGGAGTTGGCGAAGTAGAGAATACTCTGCGCGCTGCGCGGCTCGTTCGCGGTTCCGAGCCAGGGATTCTCGAAGCGATAGCCGGAGCGTGCGGCGACCCCCTTGCTGTCGAGGAAGCTGACCTGCTTGGTCTGCTTGTCCGCGATCGTCGTCCTTGCAGCCAGGGGATAGAGATAGAAGTCCCCAAGTTGCTCGCGCGCCGCCGATTCCGTGCCGGGCCGCACCTGTGTCCCGCGTCGCGGCCTAGGGGCATAGGCGTCCGGATTCTCCGCACTTCCGACATCGCCTGCCACCAGCAGCGTCTTCGCATTGTTGAAGGTCGTGCCGCTGGTGTTGCGCAGCGTCACCCAGCCCTGGACATCGACGGTGGCGCTCTTGTCGTCGAAGAGCGCGACATAGTCGGCGCTCCAGCCGAGGCCACGGCTGAGATAGGACAGTCGCGCCGGGCGGCTGCCCGCACGTTCGCTCGCCAGCGTGACAGAAAGCGTGGGCCGTGCGCGCAGGGACTCGGGCACCCGATCGAACAACGCGCGCACCGGCAGGCCGTCGTCGCGCAACACCTCCACGCGACCGCCGATCTCCAGCACGACGCCGCCGTTCACCGCCAGCACGCGCGCCCGCTCGCGCGTCTCCACTCCGGTGGCAGGGTTGGTGCGGACCAGGGTGATCGTCTCGCCGACCGCCTTTTCCATCAGGCTCGACGGGCTCAGCAGATCATAGTCGAAATTCTGCTCCACGATGGCTGCATCGGCGACGGAAAGCGAAACGGTCTCCGGCCGGATCTGCGCACTGACGTCGGGGAAGTCCTGCCGCACGCGCCGGCCCGGGAGATCGAGGACGCGCACGTCCTGCACCAGCGCCACGTCGTTGTTGTAGATGGTGACGGAAAGGTCGCCCTGCGCGCTTGCCGCACCAGGAGCGGCGGCGGGCGGCGGCAGGGCCTCCTGCGCCGCCAGGCCTGCCGGCCACGCCGTCATCAAAAGCAATATCCCGAGTGCCCGCATGTCGCCCCTCCCGTTGTTCGGGCAACATGCTCGGCCGCGGCTTCGCAGGCAATGCGCCTTTGTGATCGCGCGTCAGCATCCGGGTTGATCGGTCACGTCGACGCTGGCGACGTCGACGAGCGCGCGCAGCTTCTCCAGGCTCGCCTCGGCGGGCGGCGCCGCGCCTGCCAGCTCCAGACGGATCGCCATGCCGTCGTCCTCCATCGCCGCCGCCAGCGTCACGAACGGCAGTTCGTGGAGCGCAACGAGATTGACGACGCGCAGCAGCAACGAGGTGGAGGCGGCGCCGGTGACCGTCACGCGCATCGCCCTTTCCCCTCAGGCCGCGAGCCTCGCCTTGTCGCAAGGCTGCCGCCCCTGGACGATCACCTCGCGCGCGAGCAATGCGGCCGCACGCGCGGGAGAAACCCGCTCCGCCTCCGCCAGGTCCAGCACCTCGCCCAGCCGCGTGGCGACGCCGTCGACGCGGGACGGCACCACCGCTTCGCTCCAGCCGAGATATTCGGCCGCCACGTTGATGATGCCACCGGCGTTGACGACATAGTCGGGTGCATAGAGCACGCCGCGCTTCGCCAGCAGCTCCCCCACCTCCGCCGACGCCAGCTGGTTGTTGGCAGCACCGCACACGACCTTCGCCTGCAAGCTGGTCGCGGTCGCAACGTTCAGCACACCGCCCAGCGCACAGGGTGCAAAGACATCCGCCCGAACACCGGAGATCGCGCGGGAGGACACCAGGACCGCTCCGAAACGGGTCGCCGCCCGCGCCGCCAGTTCCGATCGCGATTCCGCGATCACCAGCCGGGCGCCGGCGGCGTGGAGCAGTTCGCACAGCGCCATGCCGACATGGCCGACGCCCTGCACCGCCACCGTCACCTCCGCCAGCGATTTGCCCAGTCGCCGTGCGACTGCCACCTCCATCGCCCGGAACACGCCGCGCGCGGTCCAGGGGGAAGGATCGCCGCCGGGCCGCTCGCCCTGCCGGGGCAGACCGGCGACGTGGGCCGTCCGCCCTGCGACAACCGCCATGTCCTCGACGCTGGTGCCGGCATCCTCGGCCGTCACATAGCGCCCATCGAGCGCTGCGACCGCGCGACCGAACGCTTCGAACAGCTGCGAGCGGCTGAACGGCGCCTCGGGGAGCATCAGCACGGCCTTGCCACCTCCCAGCGGCAACCCGGCCAACGCGTTCTTCATCGTCATGCCCGCGGCGAGCCGGAGTGCATCCTCGCTCGCGGCCGCCTCGTCGGCATAGTGCCACAACCGGCAGCCGCCGGCTGCAGGCCCCAGCGCGGTGGAATGCAGGACGATGAAGCCCCGCAAGCCCGTCTGCGGGTCGTCGAGACGGACAACGGCTTCGGGGGGCAGCAATTCATTCATGGCGGGCCTCCATCTGCGATGCAGCGAAGTGATACCTCGCGCAGGCAGGGCGAACTGATCTTTGTTGACCGCAGCCTTTGTTGTACGTGCAAAGACTGACCGCTGTTTACCGCTTTGGAGAATAGGTTGACCCATGCACTCGACGATGCTGAACGTCGTATCCTGCGCGTCCTTCAGGAGGACGCGAGCCTGCCCACCGCTGCAGTCGCAGAACGCGTGGGTCTCTCCCCCTCGCCGTGCTGGCGACGGATCGACCGGCTGGAGCGGGATGGCGTCATTCGCAAGCGCGTGGCGCTGCTCGATCGGCGGGCCATCGGGCTCAACGCGCATGTCTTTGCGCAGGTGAAGCTCAACGCCCATGGCCGCGCGCACCTGGACGAGTTTGCCGAGGCGATCCGCGCCTTCCCGGAGGTGCTGGAATGCTACGTGCTGATGGGCCCGGTCGACTTCCTGATGCGCGTCGTCGCCGAGGACATCGAAGCCTATGAACGCTTCTTCTTCGACAAGCTGTCGCGCGTACCCGGCGTCCAGGAGGTCGTCTCCACGGTCGCCCTGTCGGAGATCAAGTCGACGACCGTCCTGCCGGTATGATGGTTCGCCGCCCGCGACGCGGAACGCGGAAGCCGCACTCCAGCCGCGTCTTGAGTGGAGCGGAACCTCGCGCCCCGGAACCGATCACACTGGCAAGGCGGTCGTGTACTTGGTGGTCGCCAGCACGAAGTGCGACGAGCCCCCGGCCACGGAGGGATGGCCCAGCATCGTCTGCATCAGGAACTGGTTGTAGTCGACGACGTCCGCCACGACGACCCGGAGCAGATAGTCCCACTCGCCGGACATGGAGAAGCACTCCACCACCTCCGGCCGGCCCCGGACGAACTCCTCGAAGCTCTGCCGCGCCTCGGCCGCGTGGCTTCGCATGCGGATGTTGCACATCACGTTGACGCCGCGGCCCACGGCTTCCGGGTCGACGAGCCGGACGGTGCGCCCGAGGATACCGGCCGCCTCCAGCGCCTTCACCCGCCGCCAGCAGGAAGCCGGGGATGCCCCGACCTCCTCGGCGAGCTGCGCGTGGCTGAGCGTCGCATCCTCCTGCAACAGCCGGACGATTCGGCGATCGACCGCATCCATCGTGCGATCCTGTTTCATGTTCCTGCCGATCCTCACAAACCCATTTCATCAGCGACGATAAAGCCGCTCCGAATGATGAGCAATCATCGGCGTTGGGTGAGATCGTGTCGGCATGAGCGAGGATCCGGGCACACCACCGGCGGGCGCCGCCAAGGACTGGACCATCCCCCAGCGGTGGGAATGCTACACGCCGGAAGATCACGCCACCTGGGACAGGTTGTTCGAGCGCCAGGCCCAGCTTCTTCCCGGGCGCGTCACACCACTGTTTCTGCAGGGCCTGGACATTCTGCGCCTCTCCAAGCCCGGTATTCCCGACTTCGAAGAACTGTCGGAGCGGCTGATGAAGGCCACCGGCTGGCAGGTCGTGGCGGTGCCCGGGCTCGTTCCCGACAGCGTCTTCTTCGACCATCTGGCGAACCGTCGGTTCGTTGCCGGCAACTTCATCCGGCGCCCTGACCAGCTCGATTATCTCCAGGAGCCCGACGTCTTTCACGACGTGTTCGGCCACGTCCCGCTGCTCACCCAGCCGGTTTTCGCCGACTATATGCAGGCCTATGGCCAGGGCGGGCAGCGCGCCGCCGCGGCGGGCATGATCGCGAAGCTGGCCCGGCTATACTGGTACACGGTCGAGTTCGGACTCGTCCGGTCGGGTGATGCGCTCCAGCTCTATGGCGCCGGGATCGTCTCGTCCTACGGTGAGTCGCAATTCGCGCTCGACGATCCCTCGCCCAACCGGATCCGGTTCGATCTCAAGCGGGTGATGCAGACCCGCTATCGCATCGACGACTATCAGCAGAGCTACTTCGTCATCGACAGCTTCGAGGACCTGCTCGACCAGACGCTGAACACGGATTTCGGCCCGATCTACGCCGAACTGGCGGACGCCGCCGACATCGCGACCGACGCGGTCCTGCCATCCGACCACCTCTATACCCGGGGTACCCAGGCCTACGCGCAAGGAGGGCGCTCCGCATGATCTGCCTTCCGCGGCGATGCCGCCCTTCCCGATCTTCCAACGCTCCGAAAGGCTTTGCATGACCACGCAGAACAATCCGCTCGGCCTCGATGGTTTCGAATTCTGCGAGTTCACCTCGCCCGATCCGGAACAGCTCGGCCAACATTTCGAGCAGATGGGCTTCGTGCCGACGCACCGCCATCCGACCAAGCAGGTCACCCGCTACAAGCAGGGACGTATCAACCTCCTGCTGAACGCCGAGCCGGAGGGTCAGGCCGCCGAGTTCCGCGCCGCCCACGGCCCCTCGGCAAGCGGCATGGCGTTCCGAGTCGCCGATCCGCGCGCGGCCCGGGACCATGCCGTGGCGGAGGGTGCCGTGGCGGTCGACGCCGGGCGCGGGACGCTGGGTACCGACGCCTGTGCGATCGAGGGGATCGGCGGATCCTACCTCTACCTGGTGAAGAGCGGGGAGGATCTCTACGCCGGGTGGCAGGAAGTGCCGGGCTGGCAGGAGGCGGAGGCGCGCAACTCCGTAGGCCTCGACCTGCTCGACCACCTCACCCACAATGTCCGTCGCGGCGAGATGCGGACCTGGTCGAGCTTCTACGGCCGGCTGTTCGGGTTCGAGGAGCAGAAGTATTTCGATATCAAGGGGAAGGCGACGGGCCTGTTCAGCCAGGCGATGATCGCGCCCGACGGCGCCATCCGCATCCCCCTCAACGAGAGCCAGGACGAGAACAGCCAGATCGAGGAGTTCATCCGCGAGTATCAGGGCGAAGGCATCCAGCACCTCGCCCTCACCACCGAGAACATCTACGAGACGGTCGAGAAGCTGCGCGCGCGTGGCGTGCGGCTCCAGGACACGATCGAGACCTATTACGAGCTGGTCGATAAGCGCGTGCCCGGCCATGGCGAGGATCTGGAGCGGCTGCGCCGCAACCGCATCCTGATCGACGGCTCGGTCGAGAACGACGAAGGCATCCTGCTCCAGATCTTCACCGAGAACATGGTCGGGCCGATCTTCTTCGAGATTATTCAGCGCAAGGGCAACCAGGGCTTCGGCAACGGCAACTTCCAGGCCTTGTTCGAATCGATCGAGCTCGACCAGATTCGCCGCGGAGTCATCAAGGTCGATGCCTGATCCCGGAACGGCAGGCTTGCGGAGCAACGCGGCATGACGATGCACACGCCCGCCGGGGCGCATGCGGGCGCCGCCTATGTGCCCGGCTTCGGCAATCATGTCGCGACGGAAGCGGTTGCGGGTGCGCTGCCGATCGGCCGCAACAGTCCGCAGCACGTGCCCTTCGGCCTCTATGCGGAGCAATTGTCCGGCACTGCCTTCACAGCTCCACGGGCGGAGAACCGGCGCTCCTGGCTGTACCGGCTTCGCCCCGCCGCCCAGCACCCGGCGTTCGTGCGGTCGGCCGCGGCCCCGCGCCTGCGCTCGGGTCCGTTCGCGGAGGTGCAGCCGTCGCCCAACCGCATGCGCTGGGATCCCCCGCCCTGGCCGGAGGTCGCGACCGACTGGCTCGACGGCCTCGTCACCTATGGCGGCAACGGCAGCCCGGACGCGCAGGTCGGTGTCGGCATCCATCTCTATGCCGCGACCGCCGACATGGCGCGCGCCTTCTTCTCGGCCGACGGCGAGCTGCTGATCGTGCCGCAGGAGGGTCGGCTGTCGATCACCACCGAGTTGGGCCAGATCGACATCGCGCCGCTCCAGGTGGCGCTGATCCCGCGGGGCATACGCTTCCGGATCACGCTGCCGGACGGGCAGGCGCGCGGCTATGTGCTGGAGAACTATGGCACGCTGTTCCGCCTGCCCGATCTCGGGCCGATCGGCGCCAATGGCCTCGCCAATCCGCGGGATTTCGAGACGCCGGTCGCATCGTTCGAGGATGTCGATGCGCCCTGCACCGTCGTCCAGAAGTTCCAGGGCGGCCTGTGGGAGACGACGCTCGATCACTCGCCGTTCGACGTGGTCGCCTGGCACGGCAACCTCGCGCCCTGCCGCTATGACCTGACCCGCTTCAACACGATCAACACGGTCAGCTTCGACCATCCCGATCCGTCGATCTTCACCGTGCTGACCAGCCCCAGCGACACGCCGGGAACGGCCAATTGCGACTTCGTGATCTTTCCGCCCCGCTGGATGGTGGCCGAAGGGACCTTCCGCCCGCCCTGGTTCCACCGCAACGTCATGAGCGAGTTCATGGGGCTGGTGACCGGCGCCTATGATGCCAAGCAGGGCGGGTTCTCGCCCGGGGGCGCCAGCCTGCACAACCAGATGAACGGGCACGGGCCCGACCGCGCGAGCTATGACAAGGCAGTCGCCGCCGAGCTCGCGCCCCACCGTATTGAGGACACCATGGCCTTCATGTTCGAGACCCGCCACGTGGTCGCGCCGACCCGCTGGGCCACCGAGACCCCGACGATGCAGCTCGACTATGATGAGGTCTGGTCCGGTTTCGCCAAGGCGGAGTTGCCGCGTTGAGCTGGACCATCGACGAGACCCACGACCCCGCCCGGACGAGCTGGGTGCCCGGCGCGGATGACCACCCCGAGTTCCCGATCCAGAACCTGCCCCTCGGCATCTTCTCGACCGGCGGGGCGCCGCGCGGCGGCATCGCCATCGGCGACCGGATCCTCGATCTCGCCGCACTCGCGGAGAGCGGGCTGCTGGAGGGCGAAGCGCAACAGGCTGCCGTCGCCGCCTCCGGCCCGACGCTGAATCCGTTGCTGGCGTTCGGCGCGGCGCCCCGGCGCGCACTCCGCCGGGCGGTGTCGGCGCTGCTCAGCGACCCGGCGCAGCAGGACGCCGTCTCGCGCTGCCTGTACCAAGCCGCGGCATGCACGCTGCACCTTCCGGCGGCAGTGGGCGACTACACCGACTTCTACGTCGGCATCCATCACGCGACCAACGTCGGCAAGGTATTCCGCCCCGACAATCCGCTGCTGCCCAATTACAAATACGTGCCGATCGGCTATCACGGCCGCGCCTCGTCGGTGCGCGTGTCCGGCACGCCGCTGGTGCGCCCGTGTGGCCAGCTCAAGGCGCCGGACGCCGAGGTGCCCGTGCGCGCACCCACCCGCCGGCTCGACTTCGAGCTGGAGATGGGCGTCTGGATCGGCACCGGCAACGCGCTCGGCGAAACCATCCCGATCGGAAGCGCCGCGGAACATGTCGCGGGCTTGTCGCTGCTCAACGACTGGTCGGCACGCGACATCCAGGCCTGGGAGTATCAGCCGCTCGGGCCCTTCCTCGCCAAGAACTTCCTGACAACGGTATCGCCCTGGATCGTCACCGCCGAGGCGCTCGCTCCCTTCCGCACGGGCCAGCCCGCGCGGCCAGCGGGCGATCCCGCTCCCCTCTCCTATTTGCTCGACGCCACGGATCAGGCGGAGGGGGCGCTCGCCATCACGCTCGAAGTCACCCTGACCACCCCCGCGATGCGCGCGGGGGGCGTGGCGCCGTTCCGCCTGAGCCGCAGTGCCGCCACCCACATGTACTGGACGATCGCCCAGATGGTCGCGCACCATGCCTCCAACGGCTGCGATCTTCGCCCGGGCGACCTGCTCGGCACCGGCACCATCTCCGCGCCGACCCGCGAGGGCTTCGGCAGCCTGCTCGAACTCACCCGCGCCGGTGCGGAGCCGATTACCCTGCCGACGGGGGAGGTCCGCAGCTTCCTGGAGGACGGCGACGAACTCACGCTCGTCGGACGTGCCGAGGCGCCGGGCTATCGCGCGATCGGCTTCGGTCCGTGCACCGGCATCGTGATGCCCGCGATCGCCGCGTGATCCGCCTGCACGGCTACTGGCGGTCGAGCGCCGCCTATCGTGTCCGCATCGCGCTCAATCTGAAGGGCCTCGCCTACCACCAGGTGCCCCATGACCTGCGCACCGGCGCCCAGCGCCACCAGAGCTATACCATGCTCAACCCGCAGGGACTGGTCCCCGCCCTGGAGACCAACCAGGGCGTCGTCACCCAAAGCCTCGCCATCCTCGAATGGCTGGAGGAGACGCACCCGACGCCTGCCCTGCTCCCCGCGTCCGCGCGAGGGCGCGCAACCGTGCGCGCCATGGCAGGGCTGATCGCCTGCGACATCCACCCGCTCAACAACCTGCGGGTTCTGACCACCCTCCGCAGCGACTTGGGCGCCGACGAAGCGCAGGTCTCCGCCTGGATCGGGCGCTGGATCACGGAAGGGTTCGGCGCGCTGGAGACGCTGGTGGCACGGCACGGTGGCCGGTACGCCTTTGGCGACACGCCCACGCTCGCCGACTGCTGCCTCGTACCCCAGGTCTATTCGGCGGAGCGCTTCGGCGTCGATCTCTCCCCCTTTCCCAGGATCCGCGACTGCACAGCAGCAGCCCTAGCGCTCGAGCCGGTCGCCGAAGCCCGTCCCGATCGCCAGCCGGATGCCGACCCCGCATGAGCGATCTTGCGCGCCTTTCCGCCACTCCGGCCGGCATTGCCCTCTGCGCCCTGGACCTCCTTGCGGAGGGCACGGCCCGCAACATCGTGATCGAGACCCGGACCGGCCGCTTTCACGGCTTCCTGGTGCGGGTCGGCGACCAGGTCCGCGGCTACGTCGATCGCTGCCCGCACGCAGGGCTTCCGCTCGCCCAGACGCTGGACGCCTACCTGACCCCCGATGGCCGCTTCATCAGCTGCAGCTGGCACGGCGCGCTGTTCGAGCCAGAGACGGGCGCCTGCGTCGGCGGCCCGTGCGCCGGGCAGCGCCTCACCTCCTGGCCAGTCGCGGTGCGTGACGGGCGGATCGTCACCTGCTGACCGGAAGCCAGCCAGACCGGCGGACGTCCGGCTAGCGCGAGGTAACCGGCACCCCACAACGGGCGTGGTCACCCGCCTTGCAGGCGGCGACATCGGCCTGCCAGCGCCGGCGAGCGGCCTCGGCCGCGGCAACCTGATCCGCATAGTTGGTGAGCGCCTCGTCATGGAGGCGCTGTTGCTCGCGATACTGCGCCAGCCGTTCCTCCTGCGCCTGCCGGTCCGCGGCAATCCGCTGCGAGTCGGCCTCGGCCAGGACGCGCTGCGCGGCATTGGCTTCGCGCACGCGCGCCGCCTCGGCCTCCGCAGCCGCGCGCGCTTCCGCATCCTCGGCCGTCCCCGTTTCCGTCTCGCCAGAGCGGGAGGCATCGGCGCGCTGCGCCTCTTCCATCGTGGGGAGGTCGAGCCTCAGCCCGCCGCTTGCGCGTTCCTGTTGCGGAAGGGCGCTCGCCGCCGGCGATGCCTGCGCCGGCGACGATCCCACCATCCATAGCGCCGCTACCGCAAGCGTGATCTTGTGCTTGGGGACCATCACCCCTCCTGATCGAAGTTCAACACGGCCTTAGAGCGCTCCGTCGCTTCCTGTCCACGCAGCGAGGTGATCTGGCGCGCGCGCGAGTCACGAGCGACATTGTCCTGGGGCACGCCGCCTGATCTAGTGCCTGCGGAGCTTCCCCCGACCTGATTCCCGGAGTGTGCCAATGACCATCCGAAGCAGCGACGTCGAGGGCGTCGAACAGATCATCCTGCCGCCAGTGCGCGATCTGGGAGATGGCTTCACCGTGCGTCGCGCGCTGCCGTCGGCGCATCGCCGCATGGTCGGCCCCTTCATCTTCTTCGACCAGATGGGGCCGGCGGCGTTTCGCGGCGGCGAAGGCCTCGACGTACGCCCGCACCCGCACATCGGGCTCGCGACCGTCACCTATCTACTGGACGGGGAGATCCTGCACCGCGACAGCGTGGGCTCGGTGCAGCCGATCCGGCCGGGCGAGGTCAACTGGATGACGGCAGGCTCCGGCATCGTGCATTCGGAGCGTACCGGACCGGAGCAGCGCGCGGCCGAGAGCAGCCTGTTCGGTCTCCAGACCTGGCTGGCGCTGCCGACCCATGTGGAAGAGGCCGCTCCGGACTTCGCGCACTACAAGGCGCAGGAGATCCCCGTCGCCGAAGCTGACGGCACCCGCCTGACGCTGATCGCCGGCACGTCGGACGGCATGGCGTCTCCGGTGAAGACCTTCTCCGACCTGGTCTACGCCGACATCCAGCTGGCGCCCGGCGCACGCTATCAGGTGAAGGCCGAGCATATCGAGCGCGCGATCTATGTCGTCGAAGGAAGCGTCGCGGTCGTGGGACAGACCGGCACCTTCGCCACCGGCGAGCTCGTCCTGTTCAAGCCCGGCGCGGAGATCATCGTGCAGGCACCCCAGGGTGCGCGCCTGATGCTGATCGGTGGCGAGCCCTTCCCCGAACGCCGCTACATCTTCTGGAACTTCGTTTCCTCGCGCGAGGAGCGGATCGAGCAGGCCAAGGCCGATTGGAAGGCGCAGCGGTTCGCGCCAGTGCCCGACGAGGACGAGTTCATCCCGCTCCCGGAGACGCCGGCCCCGGTGCGCTACCCATGATGGTAGCGGTCAGGCCGCGCACCTAGGACTACGCCGCGTCTTCGGCCGGGCAATAGTCCCGCAGGAAGGCGGCGTGCGTGGGCAGCAGCGAGACCTGCTGGGCCACCCGCGCCCTCATGTCCGCCAGCACCTGGCGCAAGCGAGCCGCACCCATGATCTCGGCCATGCGATGATGCTGGTGCGGCAGCAGCCGCTGGCCGATCATCACCTGGGCCCAGGAATCGACGCGGAACAGGTCGGCGCCATCCTGGTAGGCGATGCCGCCATCGCGGAACAGCGCGATCCGATCGCGCAGCGACTCCGGAATCTCCATCGCCCGCATGCCGCGCCAGAACGGCGTGTCCTCCCGTTCGGTGAGGACATAGTGGAGGATGATGAAGTCCCGGATGCCGTCCAGCTCCGCCGCCGCCTGCGCGTTGAAGCGCCGCGCCGCCGCAGCGCAGTCGCCCGCGAAGGGGAAGAGCTGGAGCAGCCGGGTGATCGCGATCATGACCAGGTGGATCGCGGTGGATTCGAGCGGTTCGACGAAGCCCGCGGCGAGCCCGAGTGCGACGCAATTGCCTCGCCATGCCTCGGCCCGCCGCCCGGCACGGAAGCGGATCAGCCGCGGCTCGGCGACGATCTCGCCCTCGACCTCCCGGAGCAGTTGCGCGCGCGCTTCATCGTCGGAGAGGTGGCGGCCGTCGTAGACGAAGCCGTTGCCGACGCGATGCTGGAGCGGGATGCGCCACCGCCACCCAGCGCCATGGGCGATGGCACGGGTATAGGGCCGCGCAGGCTCGACGGCGCGCGTCTGCACCGCGACCGCGCGATCGGTGGGCAGCCAGTGCCCCCAATCCTCGAACGGCGAGCCCAGCGCCTGCCCGATCAGCAGCGCGCGGAAGCCGGTGCAGTCCAGGAACAGGTCGCCTTCGATCCGCTGACCCGAACGCAGCACCAGGGCAGTGATATCCCCGCCGTCACCCTGTTGCTCCACCCGCTCGATCATCCCTTCGACACGGCGGACGCCGGTCTGCTCAGCGATGCCGCGCAGGTGGCGCGCGTAGCGCCCCGCGTCGAGATGATAGGCGTAGCTGAGTTCCGGCAGCTTGGCGCCGATCGCGAACCGCCCCGCATCCGCCGCCTGGAGCTCCAGGCAATAGTCGCCGAAATCGCCGCCGAAGCCCTCGTCGCGCGCCTGCAGCCAGAAATGGTGGAATGCGCCCATCCAGGTCGACTGACCGGTCTCGCCGAACGCGTGGATGTAGCGATCGCCCTTCTGCGCCCAGTTCTCGAACGCGATGCCGAGCTTGAAGGTGGCACCGGTCTCCGACATGAACCGCTGCTCGTCCAATCCGATCAACCGGTGAAAGGCCCGCGCGGTGGGAATGGTCGACTCACCTACGCCGATCGTCCCGATCTCCTCGGATTCGACCAGGGTGATGTCGAGCAACGCCCCCAGTTGCTGGGCAAGCGCCGCTGCGGCGAGCCAGCCGGAGGTGCCCCCGCCTGCGATCACCACTCGGCGGCGCTGCGGGACATCGGTCGGGGTCATGGTGTTCACCTGTTCAGACGCTGCATCACTTGCGCGCGCAGCCGCCGCGCGGCGCGGTCATCGAGAGGAGCGAGCGGGCCGCGCGCGTGCGGGGGCAGATGCTCCCCTGCGCGATCTGCGGGGCCGAAGACATAATAGTCGAACAAGGCGCGCCAGCTCTGCTTCTCGTGCTCCGGCCGGTCGCGCAGGCTGAGCAGCGCATGCAGCAGCGTCGTCATGGGCGTATCGGCGAACGCGGGTGCCTCGTTCCACCAATAGTTCACCATGACGTTGAAGGGGTCGAGCGCCTCCACCTGGTGCCACCACAGCGCCGGGTAGACGAGCACGTCCCCCGGTTCGAGCTCCGCCACCTGCGCCGTCGCCAGCGCCTGCCGGAATCCCGGGTAGCGGGCGTGATCGGGTGCGCGGAAATCCACCATGCTGACGACCTGCCCACCCGGGGTCGGCTCCAGCGGCCCCGGATAGAGGTTCGCGACCTGGTCCGGCGGGAACAGGGTGAAGCGCCGTCGGCCGACCAAGGGACAAGCGACGTTGTTCGACATGTCCCAGTGCGCCGCGGCCGTGGTCCGGTTCCCGATCCAGATGCTCGCAAGCGGCGCTTGTGCGCCCGGCAGCGCACCATCGGGCACCACGGGATTCTCTTCACGGAACCCGGGAAGGTAGATGTTCAGGTCTGTCGAGCCGACATAGATGGAGGGCGCGTCCGGCTGTCCCATGCCGCCGCGGATCCGCTCCAGATAGTGGGCCAGAGGTGCGCGTCCGCCCGCGAAGTTCATCGCGCTCAGGTCTTCGTTGTAGAAGAAGCGGCCGCCGATGGCAGGATCGCCGACGAAGCCGACCACGCCGCGGCCCGCATCGAAGCGCAGGAGATAGGCCATCGCCGCCTCGGCGCCCTCACGTCCCGCGGCGACCAGCGGCAGATGCTGAGCGGCACCCTTGAGCACGACCGGCTCCCCCGCATCCACCAGCGCCTGGTAGTTCACGTCCCCATGCGGTCCTTCGATCACGCGGACCGGGGACAGGGCGCCCAGGGCAGTCACGGCAGGGGCGACCGACGGCTCTTGCGATCGATCAGCCGGGCGACATTCGCAAGCGAGGACACTGCCCAGAACGCCGCCTGCAGGAAGCCGCGTTGATGCAGGCTATGCAGCGCCGGTCCCTCCAGGGCGCCCAGACGCTCCGCATCGATCGTGAGGAAACCGTCGAGCGTATAGCGCTTGGTCTCGCTCAGCGTCACTTCCAGGGCGATCGGCTGGATCAGGTCATGCGCCTCGAACGCCTCGAACATCGGGTTGGCGATCAGGACTCCGGCGTGGATCCGCCTCAGCACACCAGACATGGCGTCCAGATAGGGAGAGTTGCCGCCGTGGGGCAGGAAAACCGCCTGTGCCTGCGCGCCGCCGATCCGGGGATGGTCGAGGTCGACGTGGATCATCGGTTCCGCCTCCGCGCCATCTTCCGAAGCCTGGAGCCCGATGGAAAAAGGCCCGCGCTGGTGCAGGGCCGGCACGTAGCGACCGTCCCAGACGCCGTCACCGAGGAACAGGTTCTCGTCGCGCTCGAACCCGAGCAGCACCACCGACTGGAACCGCCCGTCGCCCCCGCGACGAAACAGGATCGGGTATTCGCGCTGCGCCTCTTCCCATTCGGTCGGGAAGACCAGCGTCTGGTTCACCGCGTCGCCGAATTCGGGACCGTGGCCGATCGCGACCGTGAGATCCGCGTGGTCGACATTGTTGAGGAGGACGATGTTCGTCACGTTGCGCCCTTTGCGGCTTGCAAGCGTTCGCGCCGCAGCCGCGGCATCATGCGGGCGCCGGTGCTCGAGTGCAATCCGCCCAACGACGATGGGGCCGCCTCTGCAGGCGGCCCCACCTTCTTCAAGCTCCGCGCTTAGAAGCGGAAGCGGCCCCCCAGCAGGAACCGGCGCTGGAGTTCCTGCGCGAACCAGAGTTGGCTCTTGCTGCGGGCATAGGTCCGCAGCGACTCCTCGGTCAGGTTGATGCCCTCGAACGAGACCGCGAAGTTGGGCGTGATGTCATAGCTGATGTTGAGATCGAGCTGCCCGAACGGCTCGGTGAACTCCGGGTTGCGCGAGCCCTGGCGGTTGATGCCCGACAGGAACTTGTCGCGCCAGTTGTACGCCACCCGGGCCGACAGGCCGTTCTTGTCGTAGATCAGCGTCGCATTGAACGTGTCGGAAAGGCCGAGCAATGCGAACTGGTCCTGCGACGGGCTGGCACCGATGTTGAACCCGACGTCGCCACGCACCAGCGTGTAGGCGGCGCCGATGCCGAAGCCGGTCGATCCGAAGAAATGCTGCCCCGCGATTTCGAGGCCGTAGATCTCCGCATCGCGGTTGTTGACCGGCTGGGTCACCTGGAACTGATAGAGCACGTCGGTGCCGTTCGCCACGACGTCGCGCGCGCTGTTGATCTGCTTGACGAAGTCGTCGTTCAGCGAGCCGGTCGTGGTGTTGTAGTTCGCCTGGAACGCGGCCGTGGCAGCGGCGACCGAGCCGGTCTGGTCGATCAGCGCCGTCAGCGCAAACAGGTTCACGTCGCTCTGGTCGGCACCCAGCGACTGCAGCGCCGCCCGTGCCTGGCCGGACCGGGTGCCTTCCGCGCCCGAGCTCGGGTCACGCAGGCCGAACAGTTCCGAGGTGAACTGCCCGTTACCGATGAAGTTGCGCACGCGCTTGTCGAAGACACCCAGCGAAACATAGCTGTCCGGCTTGTAATACCATTCGATCGACGCATCGAAATTGTCGGATTCGAGCGGGATCAGCCGGGCATTGCCGGTGGAGCCGGTCGCGACGCCGCCGTTGGCGATCGGGCGCGGCGGTCCGCCGACGCTGGTAGACGTGAACAGGCTGCCATATTCCGGCCGGGCGATCGTCTTGCTGTACGACACGCGGCCGATCACGTCGGGACGCAGCTCGACCTGGAAATCGATCGAAGGCAGGAAATTGTCGTAGGAGCCGCCGTCCGTCAGGAAGCTGTTCTCGTTCGAGATCACGACGGTGAAATCGTTATCCGACACCCAGTTGATGGCCGCCGGCACCGCGACCAGCGAGGTCGATTCCGAATCGGTGTGCTCATAGCGCAGACCGCCGACCAGCGTCGCCGGGCTGTTGCCGATGTCGCCCTTCCAGGTGACCTGCGCATAGAGCGACCAGATCTTCTCGCGGACGCGATTGTCCTCGTTGCTGGTCGTGCCGATCGCATTGCCCTGCCCGGCGTAATAGGGCGAGAGGATCGAATAGATGTTGGCCGCATCCCCGCGGAAGGCCGTCTGCGAGTCGGGATCGCTGCCCGGATCGAAGGCGTTGAACTTGCAGACCAGGCAGAAGGTCTGGAGTGCGCCCGGCGCCAGCCGCTCGATATCGCCGGGGCTGGTGATGCCCCAGTCGCCGAGCGTCTGCTGGGTGGCCACGCGGGTCTGCCGCATGCGCGTGTCGCGATAGTTGCCGCCGAAGTCGACTCGGCTGCCTTCACCCAGGTCCCAGCCGAAGTCGGCACGTACCTCCTTCACCGTCTGGGACTGGGACGACGCATAGGTGCGCCCCATCTGCGACCCGACCTCGGCGAGGGTGAGCGGGCCGTTCAAGGTGACGTCCTGCTTGGGAATGTCGCCGCTATAGTCGACCGAATGTTCCGTCACGACGTTGGCGCCGATGCCCACCAGGGTCGAGCTGTTGCCGTTGGGATTGTTGGGGCGGCTCCACGCCTTGCTGTAATGGCCGTCGAGGTTGAGCGAGAAGTTGTCGGCGATGTCCCACTTGCCGTTCAGGCCATAATCCTGAATCCGGCTCTTCTGGCCGCGGTTCTGCGCCTCGAAGCCTACGTCCTTGGCGCCGTTGATGGTCTCGTGGAGGTAGGTGGCGGTCGCAACGGTCGGGTTGCCGTCGAACTGCACCTCATCGAACGGCCGGCTGAACCAGTTCGAAAGGTCGGACCGGACTTCCTCCTGGGTGTTCTGCGCGAACAGGGCGTCCGCGGTCAGCGTCAGCGTCTCGACCGGCCTGAACTGGAACACCGCCTGGCCGTTGATGCGCTCGCGGCTGCCCTCGGCATAATGGTAGCGGCTGTCGTTCGGAACGCCCACCAGCTGGTCCGGATCGGAAGGTGCGCCGGTGATCTCGGTGCTGCCGTCCGCCTTGACGAACCCGCCGCTCAGGAAGGTGCTGTAGGGGATGATGTTCCAGTCGTTGGACGTCGCGCTGATCGAGGTGAAGTTGCGCTTCTGGTAGCTGCCGAACAGCGACACGCCGAAGCGGTTGGTCGGATCGGCCCAGCTGACCACGCCGGACAGTTCGGGCGTCACCTTGGATCCGCAATCCAGGCAGCCGTGGGTGCTGGTGTCGTAGAGCGCCTTGGCGCCGATGCTGCCGGTGATACCACCCTCGCCGTCGAGAGGCCGGCGGGTGACGATATTGATGGTCGCGCCGATGCCGCCGGTCGGGATCGAGGCGCGGCCGGTCTTGTAGACCTCCAGCGTCCGTACGCCTTCGGAGGCGAGGTTGGAGAAGTCGAACGAGCGGCTCGACCCTTGCGCGCTGTCCGAATTCTGGTCGCCGCCGACCACCTGCACGTTGGCGGTGGCGAGCTGGCGCCCGTTCAGGGTCACCAGATTGTAGCTCGGCCCGAAGCCGCGCACCGTGACCTGCGAGCCTTCGCCGTTGGTGCGGTTGATCGACACGCCGGTGATGCGCTGAAGCGACTCGGCGAGGTTGGTGTCCGGGAACTTGCCGATGTCCTCGGCCGAGATCGCATCGACGATGCCGGTCGAGTTGCGCTTGATGGCGATGGAGCGCTCAAGGCTGGCGCGGATGCCGGTGACGACGATGTCGCTGCCAGTCGCGTCCTGATCGGCCGACGCGGCCTCCGACGTGGGCGCCGCCTGCGGCGACGTCAGCTGGCCGGCATCACCCGCCGGATCTGCCGTCGTGCCCGGAGCCGTGGTCGGCTGCGCATTGGTCGCTTCCGCGCCGCTTTGCGTCTGCGCAAAGGCAGCCCCCGAAACCGTCAGACACGTGGCGAGCGCCATACCGGAAGCCGAGCGCGCGAGCGCCGACGCAAGACCCTTGGCCTTCATCATCATCCCCTCCCTAGTCGCGGTCGCTGACCGCGTATGCTTTCCCGGTCGTACGCCGGCTATGTGACCGCTATCGTAACGCCAGTTCTTCGGCTTTCACAAGCGCTTTCAAGACCAGCCGGAATAGTTTCTTCAACTTTGCTTCGTGCTCTTAATCATACGAATTATTTGTCGGACATTCAGCGGAACCTGGATTGATGTCCGAAGGACAGCCGGCTCAGGCGCTCGCCGGAACCGCCGCCATCCGCCGAAGCAGCCATTTGCGCGCCTCGGCGAACCACAGCACCGCGCTCCCCATGCCCAGGCACAGCAGCCAGTCGGCACCGGTGAGCGGGGTGGTGTCGAACGCGGCGTTGAGAAGCGGCAGATGGACGACCGCAACCTGCAGCAACGCCGAGAGGATCACGGCACCCCACAGCCAGTGATTGGCAAACAGGTGGCGAAAGGCGCTGGCCGTTTCCGAGCGGGCGCTGAAGCAGTTGAACAACTGGGCGAACACCAGGACCGTGAAGCCCGCCGTTCGCGCATACTCGAGCGCATGGCCTCCCTCGAACAGCCCGCCGGGCAGGAAAAGGTCGATGGTGAGGAGCGTGGCGATCGCCATCACCAGGCCCATTTCCAGGACACCGCGCCACATGGCGGCGTCGATCGCGGGTTCTCCGGACCGCCGCGGCGGACGGGTCATCACGTCCTCCGTCTCCGGATCGACGCCCATGGCGAGGGCGGGGCTCGAGTCAGTGATGAGGTTGATCCACAGGATCTGCGTCGCAAGCAGCGGCACGACCAGTGTCTTGCCTTCGCCGGCCTCGTCCAATCCGATGATCCCGGCCCCGATCACGCCCAGGAAGACGGTAAGCACCTCGCCCATGTTCGAGGACAAGAGGTATCGCAGGAACTTGCGGATGTTGTCGAAGATCGCGCGCCCCTCGCGCACGGCGACGACGATGGTGGCGAAATTGTCGTCGGCCAGGATCATCTTGGCCGCTTCCTTGGTCACCTCGGTACCGGTAACGCCCATCGCGATGCCGATGTCGGCGGACTTGAGCGCGGGCGCATCGTTGACCCCATCGCCGGTCATCGCCACGACTTCCCCGTTCGCCTGAAGCGCGTCCACGATCCGCAGCTTGTGAACCGGGGCGACACGGGCATAGACCGAGGTCTCGCGCACGGCCTTGGCTAGAGCGGCCTCGTCCAACGCCTCCAGATCGGTGCCCGTCAGCACGGGAGCATCCGCCGGCGCGATACCCAGCAGTGCGGCGATGCGGGCGGCGGTCCGGGGATGGTCGCCGGTGATCATCATCACCCGGATGCCGGCGCGGTGCGCCTCGGCGATCGCGACCGCCGCCTCTTCGCGCGGCGGATCGATGATGCCGACGGTCCCTACGAAGATGAGATCGCGTTCCAGCGCCGGGTCGAGGGACCGTTCCTCCCCCTCCGCCAGCGGACGATAGGCTACCGCCAGCGTGCGCAGCGCCTCGCCGGACAGCCGCTCGACCTCGCCCGCGGCGCGCGCGCGATGGCCTGCGTCGAAGGGAAGCACCTCCATGCCGACGCGCACGCGGGTGCAGCGCTGCATCAACACATCGGGCGCCCCCTTGGCGACGAGCACCAGTTCGCCGCCATGCTCCATGTCGCGGGCGATGGTGGACATCATCTTGCGTTCGGACGTGAAGGGAAGCTCCGCGACCCGCTCGAAGCGCGTCTGGCGCCGCCGGTCCGCGCCCAGCTTCTTTTCGGCGACCAGGAAGGCGGCTTCGGTGGGATCGCCCTCGATCTCCCAGAGGCCGTCCGGCGTCTGATGCAGGCCGGCGTTGCTCGCCAGGCTGCCGCCGCTCAGCACCACGACGAGCTCCGCCTTCAACGTGCCTGCGATCACGGCGTCGCCCGGCGCCGTGATGGCGCCCTCCGGGACATAGCCGACGCCTGCCACGCGGCTGTCGCCGGAGGCGGTGGCGATCCGCTGGATCGTCATCTGCGAACGGGTGAGCGTCCCGGTCTTGTCGGAGCAAATGACCGTGGCGGCGCCCAGCGTCTCCACCGACGAAAGCCGCTTCACCACCGCCCTGCGCGCTGCCATGCGCTGGACACCCAGCGCCAGCACCAACGACAGGATCGCCGGGAGGCCTTCGGGGACCGCCGCGACGGCGAGGGAAACGCCGAGGAGCAGCACCGCGACGACACCGCTGAAGGTGGCGACGTCGGAAACGGCGAATACCGACGCGATCACGATCAAGGCGATGACGACCACGGCAAGGCCGAGCATGCGGCCGATGCGGGCGACCTCCTGCTCCAGCGGTGTCGTGCTCTCCTCGGTCGCGTCGAGCAGCGTGGCGATCGCCCCCATCTGCGTGTCCATTCCCGTGGCGGTGACGACGGCCCGTGCCGTCCCCTGCGCCACGGCGGTGCCCTTGAACACCATGGACGTGCGATCCGCGAGCGGCGCGGCGGCCGCGAGCGGGTCCGGGCTCTTCGATACCGGCTCGCTTTCCCCCGTCAGCGACGCTTCCTGGACGCGAAGCGCCGCAGCGGCGATCAGGCGCGCGTCCGCGCCGACGGCGTCGCCTTCCTCCAGCAGCAGGATGTCGCCGGGAACCAGTTCGATGCTCGGGATCCGATGGCGCTCGCCCGCCCGCAGCACGGACGACGTCACCTGCGTCATCCGCCCCAGGGCGGCGACCGCATCCGCGGCCTTGTTCTCCTGGGCAAAGCCGAGCGCCGCATTGACCAGCAGCACCGCCAGGATGACGATGGTGTCGACGGGCCAACCGCCCTCATGCTCGATCAACCAGGCGAGGAACGCCACCGCGCTGGCGCCGAGCAGCAGATAGACGAGCGGATCCCGGAACTGCGCGGCGATCCGGCGCCAGAGCGACGGACCGGCGGTGGTGCGGAGCGCATTGGGGCCATGTTCGGCTAGGCGCCGGGCCGCTTCGCCGGCCGACAGGCCAGCCTCCGGGTCCACGCCCAGCGATGCAGCCACGCCCTCTGCCGGCTGCGTCGAGGGATCGGGGGTCGAGGCTGACTCGGTCCTGCTCATGCGCCTGGATTAGCCTCTCTCCACGCCGGCATCGATCCCCCCTTCCAAGGGCGCCGCGCTGCGCCGGGACGGGAATAGGGCGTGATCGCGTCCGCTTTGCGGGTTTTGGCCGATGTTGATGCCCCCGCGCATGCGCAACCTAGACGCGGCAAGCAGAAAGGGAAGTTCGATGCGTGTTCTGAGTACGGCGACCATCTTTCTCGTCGCGGCCGGGTTTGCCGCTCCGGCGTCTGCCCAAGAAGACGGGAGTTTCACGGGCCCCAGGGTCGAGGCGATCGCGGGCTGGGACAATTTCAGCGCCGGGCACGGCGAGTCCGATTCCGAGGACGACTTCGTGTTCGGCGGTGCGATTGGGTACGATTACCAGATGCAGAACATCGTCGTCGGTGCCGAGCTGGAACTCACCGGCGCCGGCACCTCGTCGACGGTCAGGAGCTACATGACTCCGTCCGATCTCTTTCGCGTGGAAGCGGATCGCGACATCTATATCGGCGCACGGCTCGGCTACGCCTTTACCCCGCAGTTCCTCGGCTATGTGAAGGCGGGCTACACCAACCTGCGCATCGAGAGCACCTACATCCCGAGCGTGCCGGGCCGGAACACCATCGACGATGCGGCGGACAGCGACGGCTTCCGGGCAGGCCTGGGCCTGGAGTACCGCTTCTCGCAAGGCTTCTATGGCAAGGGCGAATATCGCTATTCGAACTATGGGGACGTCCGGGGCTACGACCTCGACGTCGACCGGAACCAGATCGTCGTCGGCCTCGGCTACCGCTTCTGAACGGCGCTGCCGAAGGGGATCGACAGCGACACCGCGCCATAGAGCGTATCTCCCGTCGACGGAGCATTGGGCGCTTCCTTGAGGAAGCGCCCTTTCTTTAGCCAGGCCGCATTCAACTCGAGCTGGGCACGGTGAGGCAGCAGCCACCAGCGGACCCGCCCCTCCACCTGGTGCCCGGCGAAGCGCCCCGATCCGCCGGAGGCGTCGCGCACGGCCGTGGTGGAAAAGCTGTCCGTGCAGGAGTCGAGCCACATCGCCCGATAGGCGAGGAAGCCGTCGAGGCGCTGGTTCGGCGTCACCTCCAGGCGGACCGACGGCGTCAAAATGTTCGCCCGCCCGACCGCACCATAGATCGCGCCCGGCCCGAGGTCCGACCGCCGGGCCCCGAACAGCGTGTCGAACCGGCCGTAGCGCCCGCCCGATCCGTCGCCGCTCGCCTGATCATAGGCCAGGGAGACCCGTGCATGAGGGGCGCCGGGGAATCGATAGCCGGCGGCCGCGTGCACGAACCAGGCGGAGACCGGCAACTCGGCGGCATCGGCGGTCGTGTCGGCGCGGATCGAGCCGAACTGGTACACTGCCTCCAGTTCGAAATCGGCGCCGTCCGGCCCCGGCGCATCAGCCAGCCGCAGATCCAGGCTGTGCAGCTTGCGATTCCGGGTTGGCCCGTCGGGCGTGTCCCGCTCGTTCAGCCCCAAATAGCCGATGTCCAGCGTGCCCGAGCCAACCGGAACCCCGGCCAGGTGCGTGCCCCAGAACTGCAGGTCAAACCCCTCATGATCCCATTGCACCCGGTTGGCGAGCACCGCATCCTGGTCGTCGGGGCGGTGCTGTTGCGGCAGCGTGTAGAACAGCGTGGCCGTGCCGCCACTCGCCGGAAGCGTCGCGACCAGGCCGGTGAAGGCACTTGCCGTGTTCCGGTAATCATGCGCCGCGACGAGCCGCCGAGATCCGACGTCGAACTTGACCCGGCCGACCCGGACGAGGCCTTCGCTGCCCACCGTCAGCCCGGCATAGGCCTGCATCCATTCGAACGCGTTCACGTCGTTCGCGCTCACTTCGCCGCCCCGTTTTCCGAAGTAGCCGCGACTGTCCTGGAGTTCGACGCCGGCGCGCAGCCGGTCCTGGGCATAGGCGAGGAGCACCGTGGTCCGGATGCTGAGCAGCGAATCCGTGTCCGGAAACCCGGCATGGGCCTGGCCACGCAACGCTTCGTAGCGCACGCGCATCGACCCGGTTAGGGAAAGGGGATGGTGCGGCGCCGGCTCGGGAGCGCTGGTTTCGGCCTCCTGCGCATGTGCGGCAGGCGCGCCGGTCCACGCCAGCGGCAAACACGAGAGCAGAAAGGCCAGCCGCACCGTCCGGCCGGGGTCCGGGCTCGGGCGGAACGTCGCGCCGGGACCGGAACGCACCCGCTGCCCGCCACCGACCCGATCCAAGGACACCGCGCCGCCTCCTCCACGGGCCGGAGAATGCGCCGCGGCGGCCGGGTCTCGCGATCGGCGAATCCCCGGACCCATGCGCAAACGCGTTCCGGAGAACGATCCTGAGGCGGACCGGGGGGAGTTCCCCCCGCCCCGTCTCGGGGATGTCCCGATGCTGGCGGGTCAGGAAGGTCGATACCGATTAGGGGTCCGCAACAGGGGTTGAGTGTCATGCCGCGTGATCCTTTGCACCAGAATAGCTGCCTGTTCCTGATCGCGGCCGCGGTGCTCCCGCTGGGAGCAGTGCCCGCGATGGCCGACGAAAACGGCGCAAGTCTCTATCTGCTGGGGTCGGGCGGGCCAGGCGCGGCGGTCTCGCCGCCGCTGCCGGGCGTGTACCTCGACAACATCATCATGGTCTATGACGCCAGCTCGCATGCGAGCCGCGATCTCACCATCGGTGGCAACGTCGTGGCGGACGTCGATTCGACGGTGGCCGCCAACTTCACGACGCTGCTCTGGGTCCCGAGCACGAACGTGCTCGGCGGCACCCTGACGGTCGGCGGCACGCTGCCGGTCGGCGCACCGATGATCGATGCCTCTGCCGTGCTCACCGGGCCGCGCGGACGCCAGCTCGGCGTCCGCACCCATGACTCCGCACTGATGGTCGGAGATCCGATCGCCACGGCGATGATGGGCTGGAAAAGCGGCAACATGCATTACGCGGTAAGCGGCATGCTCAACGTCCCGGTGGGACATTACCGGGTGGGCAGGCTTGCCAACATCGCCTTCCACCGCTGGGCCGGAGACGTTTCAGTCGCCGCGACGTGGCTCGACCCGAAGACCGGCTGGGACGTCAGCGGCAAGGTCGGCTTCACATTCAACGGTCACAACGAAGACACCGACTATAATTCCGGCAACGACTTCCACGCGGAGCTGGCAGCGGAGAAGAAGCTCTCCTCGAAGTTCTCGCTGGGTGCCCAAGGCTATTACTTCCAGCAGGTGAGCGATGACACCGGCGCGGGCGCGAAGCTGGGCGCCTATCGAGGACGCGTGCTCGCGGCGGGTGGGACGCTGGCGTATGACACCGTGCTCGGACGCAGCCCCGCGACGATCCGGCTGCAGGTCCTGCAGGAGTTCGATGCGAAGAACCGCGTGGAAGGCACGAACTTCATGCTGAGCCTCAGCCTGCCGTTGCACATGAAGATGCCCGCAAAGGAGTGAGCGGCGCCCGCGTCAGGGGCGCCGCACGCAGCGGAAGCCGACGTGCGACGTGGACGTGTCGATCGGATGCGCATGACGCGCCGCCGGCCGGTAGCGTCGGCAATAGTTGGGCGCACACAGGTGCGATCCGCCCTTCAGCACCTTGCGGGCGATCCGGGCGGCATCGGCCGGATCGGCGCTGGCCTTGACCTTGTCTTGCAGGGACGCGCCGCAGCAACTTCCGCGCATGGCGCCCGGGGTGCTCCACCAATCGGCTGTCCACTCCCAGACATTGCCGATCATATCCACCAGGCCATAGCCGTTGGCCGGGAAGCTGCCCACCGGCGAGGTCCGTTCCCATCCGTCCAGCGCGAGGTTGCGGTGCGGGAACTCGCCCTGCCAGGTGTTGGCCATGTGGGCGCCGTCCACCAGCAGCGCATCGCCCCAGGCGAACTCGGCGCCCTCGAGGCCGCCGCGCGCGGCATACTCCCACTCGACCTCGTTCGGCAGGGACAATCCCGCCCAGGCGGCATAGGCCTCCACGTCCGCAAGCGCGACGTGAACCACCGGATGGTCCTCCGACCCCTCGATCGTGCTGTCGGGACCCGTCGGGTGCCGCCAATCCGCGCCGGGAACGAAGCTCCACCATTGCGACGAAGGACCTCGCGGATCGATCGCGCCCGCAGGCGGTGCGAACACGAGCGACGCAGCCACCAGCATCTCGGGAAGCGCGCCGGGGTAGTCGGCCGCATTCGGCGGCGTTTCCGCCATCGTGCGATGACCCGTCGCAGCGACGAAGGCGGCGAACTGCCGGTTCGTCACCGGCGCACGGTCGATCCAGAAGCCGCTCACCGACGCGCGCCGGCTGGGGCGCTCCTCGGGATAATGATGGTCCGAACCCATGGTGAACGCACCCCCGCCGATCCAGACCATGTCCGGGTGGGAGTTGCCGTGACCATCTGCTTCGAAACGCGTCTCGGTCATGCGCCGAATACCTCGATGTGGAACACGATGCCCGTGATCGCGAGAACGCCGATCGCGAGCAGCAGGATGCTGGTGATGAGCGTGAGGGAGACCGGATAGTCCATCTCTCCGTGGACGAGCCCTGCCTCCTTCAGTTCCGCCCGGACGTGGCGCAACTGGAACGCGAACTGCAGGTGACGCGAGATGCCGCCGACCAGCAGCAGGATGCCGAGGACGATCAAGGCTGCGCCAAAATTCCGAGGCGCTGCCGAACTACGGATCGTGCCCATGTCGTGCAGTTTGTCGAACGTCTGGTACAGCGTGAAACCAAAGCCGATCAGCGAAAGCGACGTCCGCTGCACCGACATCAGCGTCCGATCCGCGCTCATCCGGGTGCGCTGGATCGACATGCCGGTCCGGCGCATCGACATCTCGGTACGTTCGCCGGACAGATCGGTACGGTGCTCTGAAAGATCGGTACGGTGCTGGGAAAGGCTGGTCCGGAACTCCGAAAGATCCGTGCGGTGTTCCGACATGCGGCTGCGGAGTTCGGAAAGCTCGCTGCGGAAGCGGGCAAGCTCGACCGATGCCGCACCGTTTTCCTGGCCAGCGGTGTCCGGAACGGGCGGTAGCGGCGGCAGGGCCATGGGCGCCGGGCGCTGGAGATGAGTATCTTCGGCCATCGCTTTCCCCATTGCTGTCAGGGGCAAGAATCGCCGAGCGGCCGCGGTAAGCCCATCGGGACAACTCCCGAGCGGCGCGAGCGCCAGAACCCCGGCTTGAGGACGATCGCTCCGGCTTGTGCCCTACCCTGCCAGCGGGTTGATCCCGATGGCTGGCCTGCGGGTCCGTGGCGACGATGGCCCATCAGCCAGGGAGGCCGCCATGACCCTTTTCAGCGCAATCGGTGCCGTACTCCTGATGGCGGACCCGACGTCCGCCGGTCCCGAGGATCCGCCCGTGGAGCAGGGTGCGCCGGCACCGGCACCGGCACCGGCAGCGCAGGGTGTCGGCACGCCGGGGAGTGATGCCAATCTGGCGCAACAGGTTGCGAACCCGGTGGCGGAACTGATCAGCGTGCCGTTGCAGAGCAATCTCGATTGCTGCTTCGGCCCCGCGGACGCGAACCGCTATACGCTCAACATCCAGCCGGTCATCCCGGTCCGGCTGAACTCGGAACTGAGCCTGATCACGCGCACGATCCTGCCGTTCATCGCGCAGGAACGAACCGTCTCGGACGGGCGCGGCACGAACGGCTTCGGCGACATCACGCAGAGCTTTTTCTTCAAGCCCCAGATCAACGGCATCACGATCGCCGCCGGCCCGGCTGTCGTGTGGCCGATCGGAAACAAGGAATTCGGCAGCGGCAAATGGTCGGCAGGCCCGACGGCCCTTGTGGTCAAACAGACGCCAAAGGGGACTACGCTCGGCATGCTCGCCAACCATCTCTGGTCCTATGCGGGCAAGGATGACCGGCCGGGCGTCAGCGCAACCTTGCTGCAGCCGTTTCTGACACAGACGTTCCACAACGGCATGAGCATCGGTGCGAACACCGAGGCGAGCTACAACTGGAAGCAGAAGCAGTGGACCGTGCCGATCGACATCACGCTGGGCCAGCTGATCCGCATCGGCCGGCAGCCCATGCAGATCTCGATGAGCGGCAAATATTATGCCGAGCGGCCGAGCGGCGGGCCCGACTGGGGACTGCGGCTGACCCTGACCTTCCTGTTCCCCGAATGATGGCGTCAGCGACTCGCCGCTGACCTCCTCGACTCGCCGATCGCCGCGTGCCGGCGCAGGGCGCGCCGCTCCCTCTCGACAACAGTTCAAGACCGAGTCCCTGCGGCTTCGCAGCGGGCCGCTGCGAGGCTGCGCGCACCGCCGGTCGCGCGCAAACCGCCGCCCCGGGACTCGACCGATGCTGGTCCGCGGGAAAGCCCTGATGCCGCCCGGTCCCAAGACTCGGCACCCTTCCGACGCAACGGCAAGAAGGAGTCCGATCATGCCCAAAGGCAAACCAAATATCCTTGTGATCTGGGGCGACGACATCGGCATCAGCAATCTGAGCTGCTACAGTCACGGGCTGATGGGCTATCAGACGCCCAACATCGACCGGCTCGCCCGAGAGGGCATGATGTTCACGGACAGCTATGGCGAGCAGAGCTGCACGGCCGGGCGTTCGTCCTTCATCACCGGGCAGAGCGTGCTGCGCACCGGCCTCTCCAAGGTCGGCATCCCCGCGGCGCCGATCGGCATGAACGAAAAGACGGCGACCATCGCCGCGCTCCTCAAGGAGCAGGGCTATGCCACCGGCCAGTTCGGCAAGAACCACCTGGGCGACCTCAACCACATGCTGCCCACGAACCATGGCTTCGACGAGTTCTTCGGCAACCTCTACCACCTCAACGCCGAGGAAGAGCCGGAGATGACGGATTATCCGAAGGATCCGCGCTTCCACGAGGCGTTCGCCCCGCGCGGCGTCATCCATAGCTGGGCCACCGATACCGACGATGGTACCGAGCACGAGCGCTGGGGCCGCGTCGGCAAGCAGCGGATCGAGGACACCGGCCCGCTCACCAAGAAGCGGATGGAGACCGTCGACGACGAGTTCGCCGCGGCTGCCAAGGATTTCATGAAGCGGGCCGCCAACGACGACCAGCCCTTCTTCCTGTGGCTCAACACCACCCACATGCACCTGTTCACCCACCCCAAGCCCGAGAGCAAGGGACAGGCGGGCCGCTGGCAGTCCGACTATCACGACACCATGGTCGATCACGACAAGCTGATCGGCGAGGTGCTCGCCTTCCTCGACGAGCTCGGCATCGCCGACGACACCTTCGTGCAATATTCGACCGACAACGGCCCGCACCGCAACACTTGGCCCGATGGCGGCATGACGCCGTTCCGCAGCGAAAAGAACACCAACTGGGAAGGCGCCTTCCGCGTGCCGTTGCTCGTGCGCTGGCCGGGCAAGATCGCGCCCGGTTCGATCGCCAACGGCATTATCCAGCATCACGATTGGCTTCCGACGTTTCTCGAGATGGCCGGCGCCCCGGACGTCGTTGAGAAGCTGAAGAGCGGCTATGACGCGATCGGGCGCACCTACAAGAACCACATCGATGGCATGAGCCTGCTCGGCTATATCACCGGGGAGGAGGAGAAGAGTCCACGCGAGTTCTTCTTCTACATCAGCGACGATGGCGACATTCTCGGGATGCGCTACGACAATTGGAAAATCGTGTTCATGGAGCAGCGTGTTGCCGGCACGATGCGGGTGTGGGCCGAGCCTTTCACGCGGCTGCGGCTGCCGAAGGTCTTCAACCTGCGCACCGACCCGTACGAATATGCCGACATAACGTCGAACACCTATTACCACTGGTTCCTGCACAACGACTATTTCATCTTCATCGCACAGCTCGCTGCGAAGAAGTTCGCGGAAACGTTCCGAGAGTTCCCGCCGGTGCAGCGGCCGAACAGCTTCACGATTGACGATGCGATCGCAAAGATGGCCGACGCGAACGCCGGCGCCAGCTGACGCGGCGCATCATCACGCGGGCTCCGCTTCCTCTCCGGCGGAGCCCGCACCCGCCGCACCGCTCACGGACGGGCGGCATTCCGAACCGAAAACCGGAGGTTGCGATGGCGCCTTTCCACCGAACCGTCGTGCGTCGGGCGGCGCGTGCCGCCGTACTCGCCGGCACGTTGCTCCTGCTATCGAGCGGCGCCGTCTCGCAGGACGCGCCGCCGTCGATACCGCCTTCGCTGCAAGGCGCCCATGCGACACCGCAGGGCTATCTTGCGCCCTCGGAGCTTCCCGACAGCCTGGCACTGCTGCCGCCCCCGCCGCCCCCGAACTCCGCGGGCTTCGCCCTGGACGAGGCGGTCAGCAAGGCCATGTCCCTGCCGCCGGGAAGCAGCCGCTGGACGCAGGCGGCGCAGGACGCGGACCTGACCTTCGGACATCTGACACAAACCTTCGACTGTGCGGCAGGATTCGCTCCCGATCCCAAGCGGACCCCGGTGCTCTACCGGCTGCTCCAGAAGTCGATGATCGACATCGGCCTTTCGACCTACAAGGCCAAGAACCACTATCGCCGGACGCGGCCGTTCGTCGCCCATGCGGGCGCGACCTGCTTCCCCAAGGATGAGGCGGCGCTGCGCACCGACGGCTCCTACCCTTCCGGACACAGCGCGATCGGCTGGGGCTGGGCCCTGATCTTCACCGAGATCATGCCGCATCAGGCCGACGCCATCCTCGCGCGCGGCCGCGACTTCGGCGAAAGCCGCCTGGTCTGCAACGCGCACTGGGAAAGCGACGTGGAGGCAGGTCGGACGATCGCGGCCGCCGCGGTGGCGCGACTCCACGGCGACCCCGGCTTCCGCCGCGACATCCTCGCCGCCCAGGCCGAGGCGACACGCGCGCCCCCGCCCCCGGCCGGTACTTGCCGCGCCGCGTCCTAGAGATGTCGCCCGGCCAAGTCCCGAAAGATTCAGCGGGTTTCCCCTGATTGGAGAGCCAAGGCCCCGGGACAATTCTTTCAAGGTCAACAAGCAATGGAGATGCACGATGTATCGACAAGTGCGATGGAAGCTGGGCTTGGCCGCAGCCGTTCTGATCGGTTCGCCGGCATATGCCCAGAGCGCGCCGCAAGCAGGTGTGGCCGGGACGGCCGCCACCACCGTCGATCCCGTGGCGATCCAGGCGCTTCGATCGATGGGGAATTATCTGAAGACCCTCAACTCGTTCGAACTGCGCAGCAAGGCGACGATCGAGACCAACATGGAGAACACCGATCTCAAGGTGAGCCTCGGCCTCGAGAACACCTATCGCGTGCAGCGTCCGAACGCGTTCTTCATCGAATTACGCTCCGATCGTCAGTACCGTCAGTTCTACTATGACGGGCGCAAGTTCACGGTGAACGTCCCGCGCCAGGGCTTTTATGCCGCCGTCGACGCGCCGCCGACCATCGGCGACCTGATCGATGCCATCTACGAAGACTATGGCATCGCCCTGCCGCTCTCCGACATCTTCTATTGGGCGGATGCCGGTACGCCGACCGAGGATGTGCGCTCGGCGGTACGCGTCGGCTATGCCAAGATCGGCGGCGTCGACACCGACCAGTTCGCATATCGCGGGGACGAGCTCGACTTCCAGCTGTGGATCGCGCGGGGATCCCGGCCGCTGCCGATGAAGATCGCGATCATCAACCGCGAAGATCCGATCCACCCGTCCTTCACGGCGGAGCTGACCTGGAACACCAACACCCGGTTCGCACCGTCGACCTTCGCGTTCAAGCCTCCCAGCGGCGCCAGCAGCATCCAGATGGCGCGTCTCGACAGCCAGGAGAAGTAGCATGCGGCAATCCACTTTCCTGATAAGCGCCTGCACCGCCTTCGCGCTCGTGGCAGGGTCGATCGAGGCGGAAGCACAGCGCCGCTTCGGCGGCGGCGGCTTCCACATGCGGGGCGGGAGCATGCATGCGCGCGTACCCACCAACGTCCACGGACCCGGCAGCGGCAAGATCCATACCGCTACCCCGCCGCGCCCGGCTGGCGGTGGCGCCCGTCCCGCTGGCGGGCCGCCCCCGGGACCGCATCCCGGTCCCAATCCTGGACCGCACCCCGGCCCCAATCCGGGCCCCGGCCCACATCCTGGACCGGGCCCGCACCCGGGACCTGGACCTGGACCAGCCCCCCATCCCGGACCCGGGCCGGGACCGGGTCCGCACCCTGGCCCTCCGCCGCCGCCACCGCCGCGGCCGCTGCCGCCGCCCCCACCGCCGCCGCCTGGATGGGGCTGGGGCTGGGGCTGGGATGACGACCCCTTCTGGGATGTTGCTGCCGGTGCGGTGATCGCCGGCACGACGGCGGCGGTGGTTTCCGCGGCCACGCAGCCCGACGTAGTGGTGGTGGACACGTCCAACGCGCCCGGCACGGTCGTCTATGCGCTGCCGCCGAACTGCCCCAAGGTCATTCGCAGCAACGTCACCTACTTCTCGTGCAACAACGTCTGGTACCGGCCGCAGTATCTGTCCTCGGGCGTCTCGTACGTGATCGTCACCGCCCCCTGAGGTACCTCCTGGGGCCCGCATCCCTGCGGGCCCCTTTTTCGGCTCAACGGCGCTGAGGACGCGCCGCGTCCATTTCGGCACGGGTGACATACCCGTCGCGATCGGCGTCCACCCGATCGAAGCCCGGTGCCGGCGCCTTTTTCAATTCCGCTCGCGTGACCTTGCCGTCGCCGTTGCGATCCGCCTCTCCGAGCAGCGTGTCCAGCCGCGCAGAGGCCTGCGGGTTCCCTGCCGCGCGCGGGAAGTCGGATCGGGTCACCACACCGTCGCGATCATGATCGAGCTGGTCGAATCGCTGCGATCGCGCTGCCACATACTCTGCGCGGCTGACGCGCCCGTCCTTGTTGGTGTCCATCTTGGCGAACATCGCCGCGGGGTCGGGGCGCGGCGGCGGGTTCTGTGCGATCGCCGGCATCGCGGATGCGGCAACCACGACGACGAACAGGCTGCGGTGTAACCGGATATGCGGGGTCATGGGAGATTCTCCTCTACGCTGTGCAAAACGCACGCTCGTGGCTTGTCACCTGCCGCGCCGCCTTCGCACCGGGAGATGGCGCAGATTGGCCGCGCACCGACCCTTAGTTCGCGAATGCGAGCGCATCCGGTGCGCGGTCCGGACTTCTCGCCCGAACTTCACGGTAGAACCCCCGATCCAGATCGCCCGTTCGGCGGCCCAATCTCGTCATGTCTCCGCTCCCCGCGCAGCTGCATTCCTTTGCCAGGCGCTGCTCATCCCGGTGAGACTAAAAAAGGGGGAGGCTGGGCTGGTTCGGGATCATTCCCGGACCAGCCCACCCTTCGCGGCGGCAGGGCCCAGGCTCGTGCGGCATGCCGCACTCGGTAGTTTGGCCTCGATCGCGGAGAGGGCGTGGGCATGTGGAAGGATGGGATCGCTCCACAGGTACTTCGGCCGTGATCGCCCTCGACGACACCGCCTGGGTTTCCTTGGCAACGGCGATGCCGCCGGCGCCGGTTCAGGAGGTTGCAGCGGCGCCGGAAAGCGGTCCGACCCCGCCAGACGCGGAGCAATCGGTTGTTCCCGCCGCGCCCGCGAGCGATGCCCCGGCTCCGTCCCCGGAGCCCGATTCCAAAGGACTTCGCCTGCCCTTCGGCCGGGATCGCGCCCTGGCTCGGGGATATGAACTGCCGCGCACGGTGGGTTTGAGCGTCCTCCTGGTGGGCAATCACCAGAAGCTGGACGCCGGCGATCTGGCGGTGGCGATCGGGACGCCGGCTGGCGTGGCCGGCCGGACGCTGACGCCCGTTCCCTTTGTCACCACCGATCAGATCAAGGCGCACAATCACGTCGTCGAGTTCAAGGCGGACGTCTGGCTGTTTCCGTACCTCAACCTGTTCGCGAGCATCGGCCGGGCGAACGGGGGAATGGACATTGCCGTCAACGTGGACCTGACCGGGCTCTTGCCGCCGGTGTTGTGCCGGCCGCCGGCGGATTGCAGCCGCGACCTGCGCTTTCACGCCGAGATCGACAACACCACCCTCACCTTCGGCGGGATGGCCAGCTATGGCGCCGATGACTGGTTTGCCGCGCTGCTGGCGTCCCGCACGTTGAGCATGTCCAGCCGCGATCGTTCGGACATCACCAGCACCGATGCCGGATTGCGGGTCGGTCCCCGGCTGAAGCTCCCCTCCGATTCGCGGCTGGCACTCTATGGGGGCGTCAACTACGTCGACCTCGACACCACGGTCGAGGGTAGCCTCTCCGGCGAGGTGCGGGATCCCGCCGGCGCCCCGCTCACGCTGCGGTATCGCACAAGCTTGCACAACCCGTGGAAGTGGTCGGGGCTGGTCGGCGCCAACTTCGAGTTCGCCAGGCGCTGGAATCTTCAGGCGGAGCAGGTGTTCGGCAAGGGCGGCGATCGCACGGTCGTGTCCGCCAGCGTTCGCTTCTGAACGCTTCTCGATCAGAATGCCTCGGCGATGCCCAGGTACAGGCCCGGCCCGTGCCAGCCTACCGCGACATCGAGCCGTAGGTTGACGTCGTTCTTTCGAAACGGCTGGTAGCGCACGCCCACTCCGGCACTGGGCAGCAGCGTGCTGTCGTCGAGCACATGGCCAAGGGAGGGGGCGATCCCGCCGACGCCGAAGAAGGCGACTCCGCCGAACCGTCCTCCAAGATGCTGGCGGACCTCTGCCTGCGCCGCCCAGCTCGCCCGGTCCCGATAGCGTCCGCTCTCGTACCCGCGCAGATCGGCGCCCGAGCCGAAGTCGCAGAGATTGTTGAAGGGCACGTGACCGGTGGCCGCGCAGGTCGCCACCCGCGTCGCGAGCACGGTCGTCTTGCGCATGGGCACATACCAGTTGCCCAGGACCTGCAACCGCGTGTGGCCGAAGCTGTTGCCGAGAAACCCTGCTCCCACGAGCCAGGTCGCCGCGGCATAGGTCCCGGAATGCGGCTGCAGCGCGCTGTCGCGCGTGTCGTAGCTCACCGTCGGGCCAATCATCGAGAGGGTGCTGTCGAGTTCCTCCTCCGGAGGTGCGGCGACCTCATCGACGTCGCCCCTGGGGTTCTTCCAGCGCGAATCGGCGAAGCGCCAGCGCAGGCCGAGATGGGTATGCGGCAGTACCCGAACCTGCGCCTGCAGCTGGAACTGCAGGTCGCGATTGTCGTAGATCCGCCGCTGTCCCGCCTCTCCCGCGGCACCGCCGATGCCGTAATAATATGCCCGCGCGTCCGTATATGCCGCCAGCGCCCGGAGCCGTATCCGATCCTGCCCCAGCGACATGCTGTGGAAGAAAGCCAGCCCCTTGGCGCCTTTGTCGGTGTAGAGCGCGCCCGCGCCGGTCACCCATTGCTGCGGCTCGTGTTTCGGATTTTGGAACATCACCGCGCCGAGCGCGAGCCCGGTTCCCGTCGAGGGCCTCGACAGCGGCAGCGGCACGATCAGCAGGTCGCGATGGGGATGCGCAGCCTTTTTGTCCTCTTCGTCGGCATCCTCGTCCGGGGAAGAGCTCGGCGGCTGATCCTGGCTCGCCGGCGCGGCCGGCACCTCCTGTCCGGCCGAGGCGACCACGGGCCAGATGGCGGTGAGACAGACCGTGACGCAGCGGCCGAAGATGGAAAGCTCTGCACGCATCGTCGGACTCCCGGAGATCAGGGCAGTTCCAGCTTAGATGCGGGGGCGGCGCGCCCCATCGGGGCATGTCGGTAGACGCCGCGGCTGATCGTGCGAAGCGCGATCCGGATCGGGCGTACGCTGCCGCGGGCTTCCGCGGGTATTCCCCGATGGCACCCGTTCCGGTGCTGGAGACAAATGGACGGCATCAGCGACCCTCAAACGACAGAGGACGTGATGCACCGCTTCTCCCTCGCCTTGGCAATGCTGTCGCTTCCGACGCTCGCGACCGCGCAGACGCGTGACCATGCTCCGGTCGCGCTCGGGTCTGCGGATGAACTGCAGCACGACAAGCCGAGAAGCGAATCCTGGACCTATGTGAAGCCGCAGGCGGGCTTCACGCGCTATCGCAGCATCCTGATCGACCCCACCGCGATATACACGGGCAGTGACGCGCAGTTCGACGAGGTCTCGATGGCAGACCGTCAGAAATATGCCGCGCTGATGACCGGCGTCCTCAAGGCAGATCTCGCCTCGACATTGGCGGTCGTCACCAAGCCGGGCCCCGGCGTGTTGCGGATACGGCTGACGCTGGTGGGCATGGAGAAGACCAAGGGTGGGTTCGCCACCGTCACGCGTGTCACTCCGGTGGGTCTGCTCACGAGTTCGGTGCAGAGCCTGGCGGGCAAGAAGGGCACGATGAGCGGCTCCATCCTGTTTGCGGTCGAGATCAAGGATTCGCGGACCGGCGACCTGCTGGCGGCCGCGGTTCGGCGCCGGGCACCCGACGCGCTCGACATCGGCTCTACCCTTTCGACCGAGAGCACGGTGAAGGCAGTCGCGAGGGACCTCGCGAGTCATCTCGCCGCTCGGCTTGGACCCGCGATGCGGGGCGCCCCGCCGCGCTGACACCCGGGGCGGAAGCGGCGCGGAGATCGCGCATGCGCTAGGCCGGCGCTATGGCCGCAGTTGCGGCAGGGCGATGTCCTATCCCTCTGCCGGCCGCACGGCGTCGATGTCGCGTTCTAGAAAGAAGCCGAGCCCGGTGCGGATGGCTGCGATCGCGGCAAGCTGCCCGATCTGGTCCCAACTCGGTGCGATCGCCGTGTCGACGAGGTCGGCGGCGAGCGCAAACTCCAGCGCAAGCATCAGCCAGCGGGCAAAGCCCATCCAGATGCCGCGCCGGTTTCCCGTCGGGTGCACGCCCGTCGTCACGTATCGCAGCGTCCCGTAGATCGCCACTCCTGCGCCGGCACAGACGGAAACGATCACCAGCGCGTCGAGCAGCAGCGAAACGCCCGCTGCAAAGGCGTGAAACCAAGCTTCCATTTGCGTCTCCCGGCCCAATGATGGGATGCAGGGCCACGCGGGCGGAATCGGGATTTCTATTGGGGTGGCTGCGGTGCCGATGGGGAGCGGGCCGCGTCCGTCGCTGCGATTAAAGGCAAAAGGGCGCTGCCGCTCGTCTCAGGGGTTTCCCTGATAACCTCCCGGCGGCTAAGTGCTCAGTATGTGGTGAAAAACTGTTCGACTGGCTTCCGGCGGATGGGCTCCCGGAGGCTCAAAAAACAGGGGAACGGACGATGACCAGCGAGTGGCCTCGAAAGAGGAGGGGCGGCAATGCGGCTTCAACCCCTGCCAAGTTGGGGGATGGCCCCGATCTGCTTGCATTTCGGACGCTCCCGGTCCTGAAAGATCCGGCGCTCGAGCAGCCGCCCTTCCGCAATCCGCCCGTTGCGCTTGCCGACCTCAACTGGCGCCTGTTGACCGGCGATCCCGGCACGTCCCCGCACGATCCATGTGCGGGGCTGTTCGGGCACGTCGCCCCGGGCGACGATCTCCTCGCACGCATGAGGGCTTTGGCGGAGCGCGATCCCGCACAGTTCGCTCCGCTGCTCGGGGCGATGCGCGCCGTGGCTGCCGGGGAGCGCGCGGAGTCGATCCACCTTTACACTGCACCGGACGGGGGCGAGGAACGGCAGCAATTGTGCCTCGGCAGGCTGGAAATCGCCGGGGTGCCGTACCTCAAGCTGACATGGCTGCCGGCGACCGAGATATTCGCGCTTCGCAAGGAACGCCAGCGGCTGGGCCGCTTGCTGATGCGCAGCCAGGCCGACCTCATCCGGGCGCAGGAGCAGGAGCGCCAACGCGTCGCGCGCGATTTGCACGACAACGCGGCCCAATATCTGGCCGCGTTGAGCCTATCCATCGCGCGTCTGCAGTCGATCAACAAGGATCCCGCCGTCGCGGCGGTGGCTGCCGAACTGAGTGAGTTCCTGGCGAACTATCATCGCGTGGTTCGCGGAATGACCTACGCGCTCCACCCGCCGGATCTTCAGCAGCACGGCTTGAATGCGGCAGTGCATGGATTGTGCGACGGCCTGACGCGCCGCAGCAACCTCGCGGTCGCGCTGCAGATCTATGGGCTGGACAGACGCCGGGGCACTGCCGTCGAGAGCGCCGTCTTCCGGCTCGTCCAGGAGGCGCTGAGCAACGTGCAGGCGCACGCCGGAGCGGGTCGCGTACGCGTGCGGGCTCGTCGGTCGCGAGTGCTGCCTGCTCGCGGTCGTCCAGGACGATGGCAAAGGGCTGCCGTCGGATTGGCAGGATCGCCCGTCCATCGGGGTGGGTATTCCCGGCATGGCCCGCCGGATCACGGAACTGGGCGGCACGATCCGCATCCGTGCAAGGCGCTCTGGCACCGGTACCATCGTAGCTGCTGTGATACCGCGCAGTGGCGCGCAGGATTTCGTCTTTGCGGCGGGGAGCTTCCCGGCGTGAACCGCAGTGAAGAACCGACAGGTCGTCAGGCTTGAATGATGTCGTTGCGAACTGCGAAACGGACCAACTCGGCAGTGGTGCGCAGCTTTAGTTTCTGCATCGCAGACGCGCGATGCGTCTCGACCGTCTTCACGCTGATATCCAGGATGAAGCCGATCTCCTTGTTGATCTTACCTTCGGCGATCAACTGGACCACTTCGCGCTCCCGATGGGTCAGCGTAGCCTGGGTAGCTGGCGACGACTTCAGAAATCGTTCGAGGAGCGTTTCCGAAACCACATCCGAGAAATACGGTCGCCGGACCGAGAGTGCGTCGACCGCGGCCAGCAGATGTTTCTCGGTGTCGGACTTGAGGACATATCCGCGTGCACCAGCCCGCAATGCGTCCAGCGCCAGATCCTCACGATCATGCATGGTGTAGACCATGATCTCGATGCGGGGAAGTTCCCGCTTCAAGGCGACGGTGAGATCGAGACCATTTAGTTCCGGGATCGAAAAATCGACGATTGCAATGTCCGGCTTGACTGCTCGTGCATCTTCCAGAGCTGCCCGCCCTGTCGGAGACTCGGCGACGATACAAAGGTTAGGCCTCGTCTCCAATAGATTCCTGACGCCCCGACGCACCGCGTAATGATCGTCTGCGATCAGGACTCGCCGAACCGGACTGCTCATCTCCAAAAGATCCTTCCATGTTAGAATGGAATCGGTTTTTCAGGCCATTCTCGATCTTTTTCTATTTGCATTTTCCGTTTCTATTTGCGCGAAGTCAATCAAAATTAAGTAATAATAATGGTGTAACGAACATTAACCCGTTCTCCGGTTTAAACGATATCCGTGTGCGTTTCTTTTTGTTGCTGAAGTAGGCGAAGACCGCGCGCGAAGTTGCCGGGGAACCCTGCACTGAGCTTCGGGTATGCGCTGACGAGCGATGACTCGTTGCAGGCGTGGCGGCAGATCGCTGTCCCTATCTGCCGCCACGCCGCGGTACGCGGCACGCACCCTGGGGGGCAGGTGCGCTTACGCACATTGCGGGCGGGGGATCTGCGTTCGCAAGGATCCTGGTCCGCCCGCTAGGATACAATGGCCGACGAACGCGCCCACGCCGATCGGCACTTACCCCTAGAACGTCAGTCGGCTGCTCCGGAGGAGGCCTCGCGTGAGATTGCGCCGGGCGCGCTCCGTCGGAGCCAGGCTTGGTACAAGGCGACGATCACCGCGCTGTTCAAAAGAAACAGCAGGATCGCGACCGTCGTCTGCGTGCTGCCGCCGCTCGCCTGGCTGATCGCGATCGCCATGCCCGGGTGGCGGATCGCCGCGGTGATACCCAGCGTAGCGCGTCCCGTGCGATCCGGACCGCCCAGCCAATATCCCGCAAGCAACGCGCCGAAAGCCGTGCACGCGAAGGCGATGATCGTGCCATCGCCCAGCAGCTCCAGGAATTCGCGTCCCTCTGCCCACAGCAGCAGCAGCACGAACAACAGCAGGATCAGGTTCGACAGGATCTTCAGCACCCGGGCTGCGCGCCGGGCGAGCGCCGGCAGCAGCGCCGCGAACGCCAGCCCAAGGACGATCGGCAGCAGGCCCGACACCACTACGATCCGCGCGATCAGTGCGACCGGGGCGTTCGCATGATACGCGAAGAACGGGTTGATGATCACGACCGTCAAGGGGACCAGGAAGATCGCCAGCGCGATCAGGACCGCGTACAGCGCCAGCACGTCCGATCGGTCCGCACCGGACTTGAGGGCGTTGCCCGGCACCAGCGGCGCGAGCGGCGAGACCGACATCAGGATCAGGCCGGCGGCGACCGGCGGATCAAGCGCCATGATCTTCACCAGAATGAAGGCCAGCAACGGCACCACGACGTTCACGGCGATGATGGCCCGCAACAGGCGTGCCGGCTGGCGCAGATGCGCAAGCACGGATCGCCAGTCGCTCTCCATCGCCACCGCCGCGATCATCAGAAACAGACTGGCCTGCACCAGCAACCCGATCATCTGCTTAGGCTCCATGTGGGTCTTCCTCCTCAGCCGTGGCCGCTGGCACGGGCGTGCCGGCGATCAGAACGCCTCGCCGATACCGAAATAGACTGCGTGGCCGTCGATCCCGGCGGCGAAGTCCAGGCGCAGGTTGACGTTGTTGCTCTTCGACGCCTGGTAGCGGAGGCCCGCGCCCACCGAGGGGAGGACCTTGCTGTCGCCAATCTGGTCCGCACTCGGCGCCACGCCGCCGACCCCGCCGAACGCCACCGCGCCGAACTTGCCGAACAGCTTCTGGCGAAACTCGCCCTGAAACGCCCAGGTGAAGCGGTCGCGATAGCGCCCGGCCTCATAGCCGCGCAGATCGCCGCTCTGGCCGTACATGCACAGGTCGTAGAAGGGCACGCGCTTGGACACGCTGCACGTCGACCCGCGGAAGGCCGCGACCGTCGTCTTGGTGACTGGGGCATAGAAGTTGGCGCCGACTTGCAGCTTGTCGTGCGAGAAGTCGCTGCCCAGGAACTTGCTGCCGAACGTCCAGAACGCGGTCACGTAACTGCCGCGGCTGGGATTGAGCGAACTGTTGCGGCTGTCATAGGTCAGCGACGGCCCGAGCATCGCCAGCGTACTCTTGAGCTCCAGCGGCGGCAGGTTCAGGTCCGGATAGTTGGGGTGCGGGATCTCGGCGGTCGAATCGACGTTCAGATATTCGAGCCGCACCCCGCCATAGAGGTGGTTGGCGAGGCGAACCTGCGCCTGGGCCAGGCCGCCCAGACCCTTGTCTTCCAGGTCGACGTGCACGCCCCGGGCGCCCGCATCGGCGCCGATGCCATAGAATTTCAGCTTCGCGTCGGCATAGCCTGCGAACACCAGGAAGCGAAAGCGATCGTGATCCAGCGACATGCTGTGGAACGCGCCGGCCCCCTTGGTGCCGGTGCTGGTCGCCATGACCCCGACGCCGGAAATCCAGGGCTGCGGCGCGTCGTTGGGATTGTAGAACACCACCCCGGTCAGCATGGCACCGGTCCCGAGCGCCGGGTTCGTGAGCGGGATCGGGACGACCAGCAGGTCCGCCTTTTTCGATTTCGGCTCTGGCTCCTCGGTCGCGGATCTTGCGCGCGGAAGGGTTTCCAGCTCGTCCCGCACCTCGGCGATGGGCTGCTGCTGCGCAAAGGCGCCGGGCGCACCGAATGCTGCCGATGCTACGACGGTCGCCAGGGAGAGCGCCCAGGTGCGGCACCCAGCATGTACGCGCCCACGTCGATTTCGCATCGCTTCCTCCTGAGCCTCGCGCCCAGACCTTAGGGAAGCCCTGTACCGCGGCCATCAGGATCACCCCGCAGGTCGCGGACGGAACGTATCCGACGTCAGGCGAGAAGTCGGGTCAGGGCACGGACGACTTCCGCCGCGCGCATCGGCTTGCGGCAGACGGGAACTTTGCGGTGCGCATGGGGGAGCGCCGGCAGATCGAGCCCGGTGACGAACAGGATGGGCACCTTCCGCTTGGCCAGCGCATCGGCGACCGAGAAACTCTGGCTGCCGTTCAGATCGATGTCGAGGATCGCTGCGTCCGGGTAATCGCGCTTGAGGAGCAGCGCGAGGGCTTCCTCCACATGGGAGGCCGGTCCCAGCACGCGGCCGCCGGCCTGCTCAATCGCCGCGCACAAATCCTCTGCGATGAAGTAACTATCTTCCAGGACAAGGACCACCCGGCCGCCAAGGACGTCTCTGATCATGATCAGGATCGCGCTTGCGGACCGGCGTCGAGCGGCAGGTCGATGGTGCAATGGACACCATCGGGCTTGAATTCATACCCGGTCTTCGCCCCGAACTGGAACGGAAGCGCTCGCTCGATCAGTTCGCGCCCATAGCCGCCTCCGCCGGCCGACGGCGGGGCGATGGCGACGGGGCACGTCTCCTGCCATTCGAGCCTCACGCGTTCGCGCGTGCCGCTCCCCTGCACATCCCAGCCGATCGATACTTGCCCCTCGTGCCGCAAGGCGCCGTATTTCAGTGCGTTGGTCGCGAGTTCGTGGAGCACGAGCGCGAGGACCTGTGCGGACGCGGCCGGCAGTTGCACGTCGACGGTTGCCGACACGCATATGCGTTCGCGCGACCTGCCTGGTTCCGGATAGCCGATCGCCCGGAGTTCGGCCTCCACCAATTCCCCGAGCGTGATCGGAGCCTGGGTCTCGCCGCGCGTGAGCAAGTCTTGCACGCGGGCAAGCGCCGCCAGCCGCTCGTCGAAGGCTTCGATGAAGTCGTCCGACGAGCGGGTCTCGGCCATGGTGCGGCTGGCGAGCGTACGGATCACCGCCATCAGATTGCGCGCACGGTGTTGCAGTTCGAGAACCACGACTCTCAGGCGGCCGAGTTCGTTCTTGAGCGCCTCGCTTTGCAGCGACGCGACGGGCCGGCGCCTCGCTCGGCGCGTGCGAATCGTGGGTCGGCCCGTCGATTTCATTTTTTCCCCGTGGCTTGCTGGCGCCACTCTGCGGTCCGGGTCGGGCTGCCGATATCCCGGCTTTCCACTAGCGCTGGATGGAGAATGTACGGGTTCGGCGGCCCGAATCGGGTGCCAGCATTCCGAGCCGCCGTGCTGCTGTGGCCGCATCCTCGGAGTCGGTACCGAAGGCGCCCCGGCCACCCCGTCATTTTCTCTGACGGTTGCGCCGGAATGCACTAGCTTCGGGGCATGGCCAGCATCCCCTCCATCCCCCTCCCCGGCCGCGTCGCGGAACGCCCGGCCGTCGATGCGGAAACCTTCACAAAGGAGGTTCTGCAGGAGTACCGGCCCGTGATCTTGCGGGGGCAGGTGCGGCACTGGGCCGCGGTCCGGGCGGGCGTGCACGGCGATCGCGCGATGGCCGAGTATCTCGCGAGCTTCGGCGGGGGCCGGCCCCTGGAGGTGATGATCGGCGCGCCGGAAATTGCGGGGCGGTTTTTCTACAATGACGACCTGTCGGGCTTCAACTTCCAGCGACAGCAGGTGACGCTCGGCCAGTTGCTCGGCGAACTCCTTCGCTTTGCCGAGCAAGACGTGGCCGAGCCGCACGCGCTCTATGCCAATGCCGCGACCGCGCCGGAGCATCTACCCGGCTGGGATGCCGCGAACGCGCTCGATCTCCCCACCGGGAATGCACCGGCGCGGCTGTGGATCGGCAACGCCACCCAGGTGGCGACCCACTATGATCAGTCGAACAACGTCGCCTGCGTCGTCCACGGCCGCCGCCGCTTCACCCTGTTCCCGCCCGATCAGATCGCCAACCTCTACATCGGCCCGCTCGACCACACGATGGCAGGGCCGCCGTCGAGCATGGTCGATCCCGACGCACCGGATCTCGCGCGCTACCCGCGGTTCGAGGAGGCGATGGCGCATGCTCAAGTCGCCGAGCTGAAGCCCGGCGACGCGATCTTCATTCCCGCGATCTGGTGGCATCATGTCCGCGCGCTCGACCGCCTCAACGTGCTGGTGAACTACTGGTGGAATGCGGAGGCGACGGCGTCCCCCTTCGGCGCGCTGATCCACGCCCTGATGAGCATCCGTGACCTGCCGGCACCCGAAAAGGCGGCGTGGCGATCCTGGTTCGACCATTATGTCTTCGGGCCCGAAGCGGGCAGAGCTGCCGAGCACCTGCCCGCGACCGCGCGCGGGATCCTGTCGGCGGCGAGCCCGGCGCGCACCGAGCGGCTGCGTGCCTTTTTGATCCGGATGCTCGGCGGCCGGGTCTGAGCGGCTCCTCGCCTCCCCGAGGTCAGGAGCGCGAGAAACTGTCCAGCAGCGTTGCCCGCATCCGCGCAGCAGTGACGGTATCCGGGCGACCCAGGACGCCCTTTGCCTCTTCGGGCAAATGCGCCGCCGGCTCGCCGTTGCGGCGGAAGACCAGGTGGTCGAACACGGTCCGATACACCTCCCGCTGGTCTTCCGGCAGCGAGCCGATCGCGACCAGCGCGTGGAGCAGCGCGTCATAGGGATTGCCCATGCCGGCCGGCGCGGGGTTCCACCAATAGTTGACGAAGGCGTTGACCGGATCGAGCGATTCCACCGCATGCCACCAGTGGAAGGGGATGTAGATCGCGTCGCTCGGCTCCAGCGTCGCCGACTGCGCCTCTTTCGCAGCGTCGGCAAAGCGCGGGAAGCGTTCGAGGTCGGGCGCATCGGGATCGACCAGGCTGATCGGCGTGCCCGCCGGGGTCAGCTCCAGTGGCCCCATGTACAGGTTGGCGATCTGGTCGGGCGGGAACAGGGTGAAGCGCCGCCGGCCCATTACGACGACGCCGATATTCTCCATCAGGTCGTAGTGGGTGGCGACGCGGATCGCGTTGCCCAGCCACATGCGCGGGATGACGGAGGTGGGCAGCAGGCTGGTCGCATTCTCGTCGGTAAAGCCGGGCAGGAGTTGCGGCAGCGGCACGGACTGGACCGCCATGGCATAGGGCCGCGCATGGTCACGATCCCGCAGCAGCCGGTCCAGGAACGGACCGAGCGGGCTCTGGCCGCGGACGAAGTTCAGCCCCTTCAAATCAGGCGTGTAGAAGAAGCGCCCGCCAATCTCCGGCTCGCCCAGGATCGCGGACACCGGCTGCGCATGGCTGAAGCGCTTGAGGTAGGCGATGCCGCTGTCGGCGGACTCCTGCGCCGCCTTCACCGCCGGCCAGTCGCGGCCGAGTCCGCGCAAGACAACCGGGCGCGCGGCCGGGCGCACCTCCGCTTCGAAGGTACGGCGATCGATGCCCTCGATCTCGGACAGGGGCGGATAGGTCATGACGCGGCCGCAAGCGGCACGGGGCCGCAACCGATCTGGCGAAGAACGTCGTCCTGGTGTGGCAGGAGCGAGGCCGTTTCCGCCACGATTTGGCGGATATGCTCCAGCCGCGTCAGCGTCTCTGCATCGGAAAGCAAATCGGCAGCCGGATGATAACCGCCCGCTTCCACCCCCTGCCCCACCATCACCGACAGCCAGCTCGTCTCGGTGAACAGCTCATTGCCTTCCCGGAAGATGCGGCCGTTGGCACCGAAGACGGCGAGCTTGCTGGCGAGCCCAGGCGGCGGTTCGAGGGTGCGGCAATAATCCCAGAACGGCGTGTCGTGGCGCTCGGTCGCCTTGTAGTGCAGCACCAGGAAGTCGCGGATCTCCAGATAATCCGAGACATGGGCGGCGTTGAAGCGGTCGATCTCCAGCCGGTCGAACCGGCGGGTCGGCCAATAGGTCAGCAGCCGGGCGATTGCCGACTGGACCAGGTGGATGCTGGTCGATTCCAGCGGTTCGAGAAAGCCGCCGGCAAGGCCGAGCGCGACGACGTTGCCCACCCAGGCACGCTGGCGGTGCCCGGCGGTGAAGCGCAGCAGCCGCGGATCGGCGAGCGGCGCGCCGTCGAGGTTGGCGAGCAGGGTTGCCACCGCCTCATCGTCGGAAAGATGGGCGGACGAATAGACATAGCCGTTGCCGATGCGGTGCTGGAGCGGGATCCGCCACTGCCACCCGGCACCGCGCGCAGTGGAGCGCGTGAGCGGCTGGCGGTCACCGCCGTTCGCGCACGGCACCGCCACGGCCCGGTCGCACGGAAGCCACTGCGTCCAATCCTCGAACCCCGCCGCCATCGCGCCTTCGATCAGCAGCCCGCGGAAGCCCGAGCAGTCGAGGAACAGGTCGCCTTCGATCCGCGCGCCCGATTGCAGCACCACCGCTGCGACATGCCCCGTCTCCCCGTCGCGCTCGACGTCGACGATGCGGCCCTCGGTGCGGGTGGCGCCATTGGCTTCCGCCAGCCGGCGCAGGAAGCGCGCATAGAGCCCCGCATCGAACTGGAAGGCGTAGCCGAGCTTGGACAGCGGCGAGGACGGCTGGTCCGGGCGCGGGTGCGCGAACCGCCCCTGAAGGCCGCCGACGATGCCCAGCGAATAGGCGTCAAGCGGCGTCGGATCGCCCAGCTCCCGGCCCTTCAGCCAGAAATGGTGGAACTCGATCCCCTTCATGTCGAGGCCGTAGAAGCCGAACGGATGCACGTAGCGATGGCCCGGGCGAAGCCAGTCGACGAACTCGATCCCCAGCTTGTAGGTCGCGCGGGTCTCGCGGACGAACTCCGCCTCGTCGATGCCGAGCATCTTGTTGAACAGCACGATCTGCGGGATCGTCGCCTCGCCGACGCCAACGGTGCCGATCTCTTCGGATTCGACGAGTTCGATCGACAGGCCCGGCATCTCGCCGAGGACGCGGGTGATCGCCGCCGCCGCCATCCACCCGGCGGTGCCGCCGCCGACGATCACCACGCGGCGGATCGCATCGGGCCTCACAGCGGATTGGCCGAGAAGTTGAACGGCGTCTCGGACGCAAAGGAGAAGTTCGGTTCCCCCGATAGCTCGGCGGGTTGCGGAGGTGCCGGCGTGTTCGCGAGCGCGGCGCCGGTGTGGCGTAGGAATTCCGCATGCGTCGGCAACTGCGCCGCCACGCGAAGATAACCCTGCCGCATCTCCTCCAGCGCGGCCGCCACCTTGTCCTCGTCCAGGGCGTCGGCGGCAGGCTCGTGCTCCTCCGGCACGATATGCTGGCCCAGGCAGACCGCCACCCAGCTGGTGGTCGCGAACAGCTCGGCGCCGTCCCGGAACACCCGGCCCTTGGCACGGAACAGGTCGATCTTGCGCCGCAAGGTCTCGGGCACGTTCATGGTGCGGCACCGCTCCCAGAACGGCGTGTCGCGCCGCCTGGTCGCCTTGTAGTGGAGGATCACGAAGTCGCGCACGTCTTCATAGAGGTCGCGCATCTGGCGGTTGTACTCGTCGCGCTCGACGGGATTGAAGCGGCGGTCCGGGAACAGCGCGATCAGCCTGGTGATGCCGGCCTGGACGAGGTGAATCGACGTGGACTCCAGCGGCTCGACGAAGCCCGACGACAGCCCCAGCGCGACGACGTTGCGGTTCCAGCCGAGCTTGCGTCGGCCCGTCACGAACGAGAGGTGGCGCGGCTTGGCAAGGGGCTCGCCCTCCAGGTTGGCGAGAAGTTCGCGTTCCGCGGCTTCTGCGGTCATGAAGTCGCTGCAATAGACCAGCCCGTTGCCCATCCGCTGCTGCAGGGGGATGCGCCATTGCCAGCCGGCGCCGCGTGCGGTGGCGCGGGTGAACGGATCGGGGTCGCCGGAATAGCTGCTGGGGACCGCCACGGCGCGATTGCACGGCAGCCACTGGCTCCAGTCCTCATAGCCGGTCTCCAGCGCTTCCTCGATCAGGAGACCGCGGAAGCCGGAGCAGTCGATGAACAGGTCGCCTTCGACCGCCTGCCCGTTCTCCAGCTTCACGGCGGCGACATGGCCGTCCTCGGGGCGCAACGCCACCTCGACGATCTTGCCCTCGATCCGCTGGACGCCGCCCGCCTCGGCATAGCGGCGCAGGAAGCGCGCATAGAGGCTGGCGTCGAAGTGGAATGCGTGGAGCAGCTCCTTCACCGCCGACTGCGCACCTTCGGCCGGGCGCGCGAACTTTCCGGCCTGCGCGGCGACTGCGCTCATCGACCAGGCGGAGATATCCTGCATCACCCGGCGCTTGCGCTCGCGCAGGTACAGCTGGTGGAAATGAATCCCGCCGAGATCATGGCCATGCGCGCCGAACGGATGGAAATAGCGTTCCCCGACGTCGCCCCAGCCGTCGAACTCGATGCCCAGCTTGTAGGTGCCGCCGGTTTCGCGAATGAAGTCGTTCTCGTTAATCCCGAGCATGCGATTGAAGTTGAGGAGCGGCGGAATGGTCGCCTCTCCGACCCCGACCGTGCCGATGTCCTCAGACTCGACCAGCGTGATGCGGGTCACGCCATTGTTGAGAAAGCGGGAGAACGCCGCAGCGGCCATCCAGCCGGCGGTGCCGCCGCCGACGATGACGACATTGCGGATCATGTGTTCGTTCATCGGGTAATCCGTGCGTGTTGCGCTGCGTGGTGCTGCGCAGCGGTGGGGAATTGCGGCAGCGCCCGCGCGATCGCGGCGCGGTATCCGGCCATGGCTGCATCCGACTGGTGCGCCGGCGTGGCGCCGATCAGCGGGTCGATCCGGCGCGGTATCAGGCCCTGGCCGAGCAGAATCGCGAGCCAGCTGTCGCGCGTGAAGGTCTCCTCCTCGAAGAAGGGCAGCCGCCCGCGCTCGGCGAACAGGCGAAGGGTACGCGCGAGGCTCTCGGGAAGCGCCGCGCGCGGCTGCCAGAAGGGCTCGGGCCGCCGCGCAGTCGCATAATGGCAAAGGACGAAGTCGCGGACGCGCGTGACCTCGGCGACGGCCTGGCGGTTATAATCGGCGATCTCGAGCGGATGGCAGGCGCGGCCCGGCATCGCCGATATGATCCGGTCGATCGCGCTGTGGGCGAGATGGAGGTTGGTCCATTCGAGCGGCTCGATGACCACGGTCGCGTCGCCGATCGGCACGCAATTGCGCGCCCAGGGGTCAGGACGCGTGCCCTGGCGAAACCCGATGGCCGGCCGAGGCTCGACCCCGCTCACCTCGGCGAGCAGCCGGCGCGCATCCTCGTCGCTCAGGAAGTCGCTGGCGTAGCAGAGCCCGTGCGAGGTCGCGCCCGGCAGCGCGCTTTGCCAGCGCCAGCCGGCGGGAAGCGCCACGACATCGTCCAGCGTCGACGGGGTCGCCGCCGCCGACGACGCCTGCATCAGGCGATCACAGGCGAGCCACGGTCGCCAGTCCTCCCACGCGGTGTCGATGGCGCCGCGCACGACACTGTCAGGCCCGGAAGCATCGACGAACAGGTCCGCCTCGACCGATCCGCCATCCGCAAGCGCCACGCGCTCGATGAAGCCGTCTCCACCCCGAAGCCGCACCTCCACGACCTCGCCCGTGCGCACGACCACGCCCAGGTGCCGCGCAAAGGCTTCAAGCATGGCGCGGTAGCGCCCGATATCGAGCACGAGCCCTGCCTGGATGTCCGCAAACGGCGATCCGGGCTCCGGATCCGGCGGGAGCATCCGCCCGTCGCGGGCGAGCATCGCCGCCGGCGAATGCGCGTCATAGGGCGCGGCCGAACCGGCATGGGCGGCACGCGTCCAGTGATGGTGGAACGACGCCGTGCCGAACGACTGCCCATAGCTCCCATAGGCGTGGACATAGGCCGGCTGCCCCTCGGCCCAGCCCTCGAACAGCGTTCCCAGCCGCCAGCCGCTGCCGGTGCGCAGCACCGCGTCTTCCTCGCGCAGCCCGACGTCGTCGTGGAACCCGATCGCCGAAGGGAGCGTCTGCGGCATCCGGTCCGCGAGAGCATTGGCAGGCGGCGCCACCGGGACGATCGTCACCGACACTGCGGGCACGCGCCGCTTCAGCGCGACGGCGGCGGACCAGCCGACGATGCCGCCGCCGATCACTGCGACGCTGCGTACCGGCTCGTCGAGCATCGTCACGCCGCAGCCGCCATCGGGCAGTAGCGCCCGAGATAGGAGAGGTGATCGGGCATGGCGGATGCCGCTGCCTGAATCTCCGCCCGCATCTGCTTCATGCCCGCGACGAGACTTTCGAGCGTCGGCCCCGACGCGCGCGGATCAAAGCCGGCAGGGATAACGCGCTGGCCCAGATAGACCGACACCCAGCTGGCATCGAGGAACGCCCCTTCGCGATACTTCACAATCCGCCCGCGGCGTCGGAACAGCTCCATCTTCTCGGCCAGGCTGTCCGGAATGGCCATGGTCCGCACGTAGTTCCAGAACTCGGAATCGTCGCGTTGCGTGGCGTGGTAATGCAGGATCAGGAAGTCGCGGACGCGATCATATTCCATGTCGACGACGCGGTTGAACTCGTCGCGATCGACTGGGGAGATGCGGCGCTCCGGGAACAGCTCCAGCAACGCGGTGATCGCCTGCTGGACCAGGTAGATGCTGGTGGACTCCAGCGGCTCCAGGAAGCCGCCCGACAGCCCGATCGCCACGACATTGTGCGCCCAGCTACGTTCGCGCCGCCCGGCGGTGAACCGCAGGACGCGCGGGCTCGCCATCGGCATGCCCTCCACCGCGGCCGTCAGCGCGTCGGCGGCATGCTCGTCCGAGAGGAACGCGCTCGAATAGACATAGCCATTGCCCGTGCGATGCTGGAGCGGGATCCGCCAGCGCCAGCCCGCCGGCATGGCGACGGCGCTGGTGTAGGGGGTGACTTCCGTCACGGTGCGACAAGGAAGCGCCACCGCCCGGTCGGCGGGCAGCCAGCGCGACCAGTCCTGAAACGGCTCTCCCAGCGTCTTGCCGATCAGCAGCGACGCGAAGCCCGAGCAGTCCACGAACAGGTCGCCCTCGACCCGCCTGCCGCCCTCCAGCAGCACCGCGGTCACATCGCCGCTCTCGCCGTCGCGCTCGACATGGACGATCCTGCCCTCGGTGCGCTCCGCCCCCAGTCCCTCGGCCAGGCGGCGCAGGTAGGGCGCGAACGCCACTGCATCGAACTGATAGGCATAACCGAAGGTGGACGCGATCTGGCGCGGGTCGGTGGACGGCGGCGCGAACCGGTTCCCCCGGGCCAACGTGCACGCCATGGAAAAGGCTTCGATCGGGGGAAGCTGGACGCCCGCGTGCAGGAGCCGGGCGTAATAGTGATGGAACTGGACGTCTCCGGCGCCACGCCCGAACGTGCCGAACGGGTGGATGTAGCTGTCGCCGATGCGCGCCCAGTCGCGAAATTCGATGCCCAGCTTGAACGTGGCACGGGTGGTGGCCATGAACTCGGCTTCGGGAATACCCAAGCGCTCGTTGAAGGCGCGGATGTGCGGCAAGGTCGCCTCGCCGACTCCGATGATCCCGATCGCCTCGGATTCGACGAGGTGCACCTGGCAGCGATCGGGAAGCAGCTTCACCAGGGCGGCCGCGGTCATCCAGCCCGAAGTGCCGCCTCCCACCACCACGACACGCTGCCGATCCGGCCCGGTCATGCCCCCTCCTGCCCCTCTTCCTGCGCATCGCTCTGCGGCGACGCTCCCCTCGCTCTTATCAGTCGCCGGACCATTGGCCAGCGCTATAAGTGACTATAAAGCAACATCATCCGAAATAAAGTTAGCGCGAACATTTCTCTTGCGAGGAAGAAATCGCAGTCGTAGCCTCCCTGTCGAACGATGCGGCGCAGTATGACTGCGACACGACATCGACGTACATGGGAGGGGGACTATGCGCATCGATGCGACTGAAGACGCACGCCTGAAGATCGGCGCCCGCAAGAAGGCGTTCCGACTCGGCGTTTCCGCAACGGCAATGTGCATGTTTGCGCTCGGGGCGCCTGCGTACGCGCAAACGGGCGCGGCGAGCGGCCAGAACACGGCCGGCGGGACTACCGCCACCAGCGGCCCCGGGGCCGACCAGGCCGCCCTACAGGATGCGGTCGACAGCCTGCCCGATGACGGGGGAAGCGCGAACGAAGTCGTCGTCACCGGCATTCGCCAGAGCCTCGCCAACGCCCAGAACATCAAGCGCAACTCAGACACCGTCGTGGACGCGATCACGTCGCAGGACATCGGCGCGCTACCGGATCGCTCGGTGACGGAAGCGCTGCAGCGCGTGCCAGGCGTCTCGATCAACCGCTTCGCTGGCAACAACGACCCCGACCACTTCTCGGTCGAGGGCTCGGGGGTCAACGTGCGCGGCCTCAATTTCGTGCGATCCGAATTCAACGGCCGCGACACCTTCTCGGCCGGCATCGGCGGCCAGGCGATCAACTTCGCCGACGTGCCTTCGGAACTGCTCGGCTCGGTCGAGGTCTACAAGAATGCGACTGCCGACCTGATCGAGGGCGGCCTTGCGGGCACGGTCAACCTCAACACCCGCAAGCCTTTCGACAACAGGGGCTTCCACATTGGTGGCGGCATCGAGGCGAACTATGGCGACTTCGCAAAGAAATGGTCGCCGACCGGCTCCCTGCTGATCAGCAATACCTGGGAAACCGGGATCGGCACCATCGGCGTGCTCGCCAACGGCTCCTATTCGCGGATCAAGAGCCGCGCCGACGGTATTCAGGTCACCAACTTCCAGACGCGCGACGGCGTCCAAGCGGCGACGGGGACCGGCACCAACACCACCGTCACCTGCCGCAACCAGCTTCCGGGGAACTCGGACAGCACCACCTTGCTGCCGGGCACCATCACCGGCGTCGGGGGCGCCTCCTTCCCCAATCCGGCCAATGTCTGCGGCGCCACCGGGAGCGCCGGCGCGGATGGTTTCGCCGACCCGATGAGCCTGGCCTATGCGCCCATCGGCGGACAGTTCCGAAGCCAGGACTACGACCGCAAGCGCGACGGCCAGGCGATCGCCGTGCAGTGGGAGAGCACCGACCAGCGCACGGTCCTGACCGCGCAGTTCATGCGCACCCACTCCAGCAATGCCTGGGGCGAGCACACGTTCGAGACGGCGCCCGACCTGTCAGAGTACAACACCTATCCCGCAGGCTGTCAGCAGAACGGCAACGGCCCGCTCAACGGCGCGGGCAATGCGACCACGCGTGCGGAGTGCCGCCTCAATGGTTCGGGTGAGTTCGCGTTCGGTGAGAATCAGCGCGGCAATGGCTATAATCCCACCGGCAATGCGTTCCCCAACTTCGTGTACGACAGCAACGGCCTGTTCCAGAGCGGGTTCATCACCCTGCCGGGCTCGGGCTGGCGCACGGCCTCCAGTGGTTCCGCTACCACCACGGTGCCGACCGGCGGTATGCAGCAGTCCCTCTCTCGCCGTCAGGTTTATGACGAGAACCTGGTCAAGGACGTCGGCATCAACCTGAAGATCAACCCCGACGATCACTGGTCGATCGGCCTGGACGTCGACTATACTTACGCCAAGCACGACGTCACCGACCTGAGCGTGTTCGGCTCGACCTTTGCCGACGAAGAGCTGGACTTGACGGGCAAGATCCCGGTCGTGATCCCGCACAAGCCGCTGACGCTGGCGGCGAACTGGGCGTCGCCGAACCCGGCGATGGCTGCCGCGAGCGATTCCGAATATTTCCAGAGCCGCGACTTCCAGTTCTGGCGCGCCGCGATGGACCACATCGAGCACAGCAAGGGTGACGAATATCAGATCAAGGGCGACTTCGCGTACAAGTTCGACGACGGCGAGTTCCTGCAGCGGATCAAGTTCGGTGCGCGCTATGCCGAACGTTCGCAGGACGTACGCTATTCCGCCTATAACTGGGGCGCGATCAGCGAAGTGTGGTCGGGTGCTCCCGTCACTTTCAACCAGGGCGATACCAGCCGCTCGTCGCTGTACAGCTTCGACAACTTCTTCCGCGGCAAGACGTCCGCTCCGCCCAGCGCCTATTACTACAACGGAGACCTGATCAAGGGGTACTCCGACGCGGTGTCCTTCTTCCAGGCGCAGAACGACATCTGGCGCGAGACGAATGGCGCGACGGCGAGCAACCGCTTCTTGGGTGCGGGCCAGCGCGCCGGCGCCATCCCGGGCTCCGACTTCCTGCCGTCGGAGGTGTCGAACGTCCGCCAGGAAGACTCCGCCGCCTACGCTATGGTGCAGTTCGGCAACAACGACCCGATCTTCGGCAATGTGCGGATGTCGGGCAACGTCGGCGTCCGCTACGTCCACACCGATGTCTATTCGCGCACGGCCACCGCAGTACCGAACCGGACGGAACTGGGCGTCGCCGACCCCTACTCCACCCGCTGCGTCGCGACGATCCGGACCTTGCCGGACGGGACGACGGAAACGGTCCAGCCGGGCGGCGTCTGCAATCTCGGCGCTACCGAATATGAGCGGCTGCGCGAGTTCGCGGTCGACGGCTATGCCGCGGTGCCAGCCTCGTTCAAGAACAGCTACAGCTACTTCCTGCCCAGCGCGAACCTGAAGTTCGGCCTCACCAACGACCTGATCCTGCGCCTGGCGGGTTCGAAGGTGCTGACCCGTCCGGACTTCGCCAACATCCGGCCCTATGTCACCTATGCGCTGGAACCTGGCTCCGGCACCGTCACCATCAACGCGGGCAATCCGAACCTGAAGCCGGCGACCGCATGGCAGTTCGACGTCACGCTGGAATGGTATTTCGGCCGGGTCGGGCAGCTGTCGTTCGACGCCTTCTACAAGACCGTGGACGGCTTCTTCTACCAGTCGCTCGTCAACCGCTCCGTTACCAACAACGGCATCACCCAGAACATCCAGGCGCGCGGACCGGAGAATTACGACGGGAAGGGCAAGATCAAGGGCTTCGAGGTCGCCTATCAGCAGACCTTCGACTTCCTGCCGGGGGCGCTCAGCGGACTGGGCTTCAACGGCAATTACACCTACATCGACAGCTCCGGACTTCCGAACTCCTTCCTGAACGGGGGAACGCCTTCGTCCAACTCGACGGTCGCAAAGGGGAATTTGCCGCTCGAGGGGCTTTCCAAGCACAACGTCAATGCGACGCTGTTCTACGAAAAGGGGCCGATCTCCCTTCGCGCCGCGTACAACTGGCGGTCGCGCTTCCTGCTCACCGCGGCGGACGTGATCTTCCCGTACACGTCGATCTTCAACGACGATACCGGCCAGCTCGACGCGTCGGCGTTCATCAACATCAACAAGTGGGTGAAGCTGGGCGTGCAGGGGGTGAACCTCACGAACACGACGACGAAGCTTCTTCAGGCGTACAAGTCGGGATCCAACGATCTTGCGCCCCGGTCCTATTTCACGAACGACCGGCGCTACTCGATCATCCTGCGCGCGAACTACTAAGACCAGTCCATCGAAACACGAAGGGAGGCGGTGCTACGGCGCCGCCTCCTTTTTCTTTGCCCGCCTTTGCTGAAGCCTCGGGACACCCGGGCCGGATGGTTTACCGCCGCTCCGCCGACCCTCACGCCGTGCGTTGCGGGGCCTCGGCCAGCGCCACCGCAATCGCCTCGCGGAGCGGCTTCGCACGATATTGGGCGTCATAGGGGCACGGGCGGCGCGGCGCTTTGTCCGCCCTGGGCTCGAAGCCTTCGATCCAGCTGAAGCGGTCCGTCATGCCCCAGGCGACCACGTCCCTGAGCCGCGGATAGGAAAGGGTTACGTCGAGATAGGCCCGGGCATAGTCCGCCACGCCGCGGTCGCGGGCCTTGGCTTCGACGGGCAGGCCGTTGTCGCGCACGTCCAACTCGGTGACGAGCAGGCGATAGCCCATCGCCGTCACGGCATCGAGAAAGCGGCGCCACGCGTCCTGCTGAGCAAGGATGCTCTTGTGCGTGTCGGGGCCCGAGGTGACGAGGTGCGACTGGATCCCGAGCGCATCGACCGGCGTACCACGGCGGCGAAACCCCTCGAGCAAGCGGAGCACACCCGCGCGATGCGTGGCGTTGCCGGGCTCCCAGCTCATATAGTCGTTGTAGACGAGCTCGGCACGCGGCGCGGATGCGCGCGCGGTCCGGAATGCAAGGTCGATCGTCGCTTCGGTGCCGCCCATCGCCTGGCTGAGTGCGGTTTCCTCCAGCGCCCCCGTCTCGGGCGTCACGGCCTCGTTGACGACGTCATAGCTCTGGATGCGCGTGCCGTAGCGGCGCGTCACCGCCTCGATGTGCTCCACAAGGATGCGCGCGGCCTCGGTGGCGGGACGCGCGCCGAAGTCATGCGCCTCCACCCAAGCGGGCATCCACTTGCGGCGCTGCCACAGGAGATTGTGTCCGCGCATCGCCATCCCGTTCTGCTCCGACCAGGCGAGCATGCGATCGAACGCGGCAAAGTCGAACCGCCCCGGGGCCGGCCCGACATGCTGCCACTTCATCTCGTTCTCGGCCACGAGCAGCCCGCAGTCGGTGCGGAGCAGGGTCGCATAGGCAGGGTTGGTGAACGAGCCCGTCCGGGGATTGGCCGACACCGCCGAACCGAAGCGCATGCCCTTGGCGCGAGCGATCGCGTCGAGCCCGCGCGCCGGCGCTGCGCTGGCCAATCGCGGGCAGAACGCCGCGGCAGCGAGCAACGCCACCGTCTCTCGCCGCGTCGGCATCAAACCCATGGCATTCCTCCGCTACGAACGACGGACCGGCAGCATCCGCTTCACGCGCCGCCGTCCAGATAGGCTGCCACCCACAACAGCGGTGCGTTCCAGTTGATCGCGACCTCGTTCAGCGCATAGGCCCCGATGTCGTCTTTCCAGCAGCGTTGGGGCGCGCACTTCCCCTTCATCGTCAGGGCGATCGGATCGCTCATCGATGTCGAGTTCGGCCCGCCGGAGACGACGCCGGGCGGCGGTCCTGGCAGCGACGAATCCAGCTGGTGCGCCCAGAAACGGTGGTGCGGGTTCAGGAGAGGCCGCGCTCCGAACCCGGAGACATAGCTCTGGTCCAGCGGATTGCGGCCGAGCATGTAATCCATCGCGTCGACCACGCCGACGCGATAGCGCGCCTCGCCCGTCAGGCCATGCGCCACGCCCAGGATCATCGCCCGGTTCAGGATCGAGGAGTTGGATCCCCAGGGATAGTCGAGCGTCGCATAGGGGATGCGGTAGCCGGATCGCTCCGTCTCCGCCAAAAAGCCGTCCGCCGCCGCGACAAGTGCGGCGCGGGCTCGCGCGGCATCAGCCTGGGGGATGCCCGGCGCCGTGGCGAGGGTGATCGTGCCGAGCGCGGCGACATTGCCCCAATTGGGCTCGCCGACCGGCGCGGACCGGGCAGGCATCGCCGCCAGCGCATCGCCGTACACGGCCTCGCCCGTCGTCGCCCACAGCTCGGCGGTCGCCCAGTAGAGTTCGTCCGACATGTCATTGTCGCCGTAGCCGCCGCTGCCGGTGAAGCTGTTGGTCGCGTAGACCTGCGGATTGCGGACCGCTGCTCGATAAGCGCGCTTGGCGGCTGTCAGGCAGGTCGCCGAAAATGCCGGATCGACGCGCCGCCAGATCCGCGCGCATTGCGCCGCGACAGCTGCCAGGTTGAGCGTCGCACCCGTCGTCGGCGGGTAGAGCAGCCGACCTTCCTTGTCCTTGTGCGGCGGCGTCGGCAGCGGGGTCCAGTTGCGATCTGCGACCTTCTGGTGCGCCATCCCCCCGGCATCGATCGCGCGAAGCGTCAGCGGGCCGCCGGACGGCAAGGGTCCGACCGGCACCTCTGCACGGACGCCATCGGGTATCTGCATGGCCAGCAGGAACCGCATCTCCCACCCGGCCTCGTCGAGGAGGTCGTTGATGCGGTTGCCGGCCTCCGGCAAGCGGGCGCGCCCGTCCGCGAAGGTGAACCGGCCGCTGGCGGCCTGGCGCTCGTACAGGTTCTGCAGCGTCCAAAGCGAGATGCCGCCGTTGACGACGTATTTGCCCTGGTCGCCCGCGTCGTACCAGCCGCCGGTCACGTCGAGCGTGTAGCTGCAGCCAGGCCAGACGGTGCCGCGCTCGTCCGCGCCCCGGAAGCAGGTCGCGATCTCCTTGGGGTGGCCCGCCGGGCGCGCCCACTGTGCGCCCCCGGCATAGCGCGCCTCGATCGGGATCCCGGCCCGGTTCTGATAGAAGAAGTTGAGCGCGGCTGACGCCAGCGGCGCGTACAGCCCCGTCCGCACCGTAAAAGCGCGGCTGGTCTGATCGGAGATCCGGATGCGGTAGGTGCCGGGCTTCGTCACCTGATCGAAGCGGACGAGATGGACATTGTCGCCCGATGCGCGATCGGCCCCGACCACCGTCGTCTGTCCTTCGGCGGCCGTTTTGCCATGCTCGTCGAGCACCCGCCACCGGAGCGGCACGGTGGAGTCACTCGCCACGACCGCGCGCTTCACCGTATCCGGCAGGAAGCCGATCTGGTTCAACCGGATCACGGGGCTGGCGTCGCCTGCAGCACCGATCGTCAATGCGGCAATTGCCGGCAGTACCGAGACACGCAGATGGGTGGGGAGCAGCTTCAAGGACGCCTCCAATAGATGTCTGCGGTGTAGCACTATTCCAGCGAACCGTAACGGAATACGTCAGGCGCTCCAACAGACGCGACCCCACCTGCTTCCCACCTCAGACCGGCAGATTGAAGCTCTCGACTTGGTTCTTGCGCCAGCGATCCGCGCGACATTTTCGAAACCAAGTTCATCTATTGGCGCACGTCTATCCAGCCGCGGTGGAGACGATCGTGCTACGGGGGAGAGATAATGGCGGAGCGGGAGGGATTCGAACCCTCGATACGGTTTTGCCGTATACTCACTTTCCAGGCGAGCGCCTTCGACCACTCGGCCACCGCTCCGCATGCTCTGGAAGGCGGCCCGTACCGCGCGTTCCGTCGGGGCGCAAGGCTGATGCGCGTGCAGTTGCCAGCAGCCGCAGGCGCGTGGCACGCTGCGGGGTGATGCTGACCGCCCTTCTCTCGCTCGCCCTGCTCGGCACACCCCCTGCCGAGCCCGCACCCGGCCAGTCTTCGGCCCCCGCGCCACAGACGGCCGCCACGCCGATCGCTGCGGATTGGCGACCGATCCCCGACGACGACGTGCTGGTGATGACGCTGGCCGGAGACCGGCAGGTCGTGATCCGCCTCGCGCCCGCAGCGGCGGCCGTCCACATCGCCAATATCCGCACGCTTGCACGGGCGCACTGGTGGGACCGGACCAGCGTCTATCGCGTCCAGGACAATTATGTCGCGCAATGGGGCGATGCGACGGAGACAAAGGCGCTGCCCACGGGCGTCGTCGCCAACCCGCCTTCCGAATACGGCATGTCCGCCCCGAAGTTCGCCGCTGAGCTGACCCGGGCGGACCCCTATGCCCGCCAGATCGGCTTCACTGCCGACGGTTGGCCAGTCGCCCGCGGCAGCTGGCGCGACCAGGGAGCGGAAGCATGGCTGCCGCACTGCTATGGCATGGTCGGGGTCGGGCGGGACATGGCCCCGAGCACGGGCAGCGGGGCCGAGCTCTACGCCGTAATCGGCCACGCGCCCCGCCACCTCGATCGCAACATTGCGCTGGTGGGCCGCGTGATCGAGGGGATCGAGCATCTGTCGGCGCTGCCGCGCGGCACCGGCGATCTCGGCTTCTACAAGACCGAGGGAGAGCGCACGCCGATCCTGTCGGTCCGGCTGGCGAGCGACATGCCGGCCGCCGAGCGCCCCCGTCTCGACTATCGCGCTGCCGACAACCCGCGCTTTGCCGCCTATGTCCGCGATCGTGAGAACCGCCAGCCGCCGTTCTTCACGGTTCCAGCCGGCGGCGCCGACATCTGCAACGTGCCGCCGCAGGTCCGCCGCAGGCCCTGAGCAGCCACTCCGGCTACACCGCGCAGATGCGCGGCAAGCCGGACCGTCTGGTGCGCGGGCGAGACGTCAGCGGCCGATCCAGTCGGCGACCTCGACCGCCACCTGGTTGGCTGCCTGGTTGATCGCGGGCGCAACCGTTTCCGCAGTGATCGCCGTCACCGGCACGCGCGCCTCGAAGCGACGCTTCTCCACCGCCTCGGGACGGCCGACGCGGATGAGCGCTGCGTCGAAGGTGACGACCGCCTCGTTGGTGGTCGCATCCATGCCGAACGACCGGAGTTCGCCCGAGAGCTGCGAGCTCGGATCGACGCTCGCCTGGCGCAGGCTGAGGACCACCCGGCCGGTACGCGTGGTCACCGTATCGCTCAGCAGCCGGGCGAACAGGCGCCCGGGCTGCTCGACCCACTGCGCATCCTTGACATAGGCGAGCGAGGTGTCGGTCGCGCGCACGGGGACGCGCGTCACCGCCAGCTCCTGCGGCACGCTCGGCACGGCGATCAGGATCGACTTGGCCGCGCCCGAATTCTGCGCATTGCCGACCGGCACCGCCTGCGACGGCGTCAGGGTGAGCAGCGAGGGCGGCGGCTCCGCGCCCAGGCGGATGCAGGCGGACAGCGGCAGCAGCGCGAGAATGGCGAGCTTCTTCATGAATTCCCTCACTTGCCTTCGTAGTCGGGCAGCTTCTGGCGGCCGATGATCGAGCTGGCGCCCCCCTGGTCCACCCGCTCCGCCACCGCCGCGAGTGCCGTGGTCATCTGGCGCAGATCGGAAACCAGCTGGCCGACCTCCGGGACGGTCCGCTTGGAGAAGGTCTGCAGGCCGGGGCGGGCATCACCGATCGCGTCGTTGAGCGTGTCGGCGCTGCGCTGCGCCGACTCGATCGTGCGGTTCAGGTTCTGGAGGGTCGGGCGCACATCGTTCGCGAGCACGCCGTTGCTGGTTTCCGCCAGCTGGCCGATCTGCTCGGCGGCGATGCCCGCGCGCTGGATGGCGATGCGCGTCTCCGCAAGCGTCGCGGCGATCTCGGGCCCGCGATCCGCGAGCGCGTCGGTCAGGCGATTGGTGTTTTCCAGGATTGCAGCGATCGAATTCTGGTTCCGGTCCGACAGCAGTTCCGTCAGCCGCTCGGTCAGCGACGTCAGTCGCTCCAGCAGCCGCGGCGCGGAGCTCAGAATCGCGCCCAACCCACCGGGACGCGTCGGAATCACCGGCACGCCCATCGGGCAGGAGGTCTCCGGATGTACTTCGGGGCAGGCGATCGGCGGGGCGCCTTTCACCGCGCCGTCGAGCGCGATCTGGCTGACGCCGGTGAAGCCCACGCCCTGGATGGTGGCGGTGGTGCCCTCCAGGATCGGCACGCCCTCGTTGACCGCGATGCGCACGCGCACCAGCGAGGGGTCCGGCTTGAAGAGGGCGATCTCCTTCACCTGACCGGACGGCACGCCGGAAAAGGCGACGGGCGAGCCCTTATTGATGCCGTCCACCGCCTGCTTGAAGAAGATGTCGTACTCCAGCTCGGTCGCGCCGTTCACGCGCGCCAACCAGACGGTGAAGATCGCCAGCACGGCGAGCAGGATCAGCACCACCGCGCCGACCAGGACATGGTTCGATCGGGTTTCCATCAGCCTCTCAAGCCCCCTGTGTCCGGCGCGCTTCCGCGGTGCCGGCGCTCGCCACCGCGGCACGTCCGCGGGGTCCTTTGAAATATTCCTGGATCCACGGGTGATCCAACGCGAGGAGTTCGTCGATCGTGCCGACGGCGATCACCTTCTTGTCCGCCAGCACGGCGACCCGATCGCAGATCGCGTAGAGCGAATCGAGATCGTGGGTGATCAGGAACACGGTGAGCCCCAACGTGCGCTGGAGCGACCGGGTGAGGTCGTCAAAGGCCGCCGCACCGATCGGGTCGAGCCCGGCGGTGGGCTCGTCCAGGAACAGCAGGTCGGGGTCGAGCGCCAGCGCCCGGGCGAGGCCCGCACGCTTGCGCATGCCGCCGGACAGCTCCGCCGGATATTTCGGCGCGGCATCCGCCGGCAGGCCGGTCATGACGACCTTGTAGGTGGCGATCTGCTCCAGCAATGTCTCGCTCAGGCGGGGGTAGAATTCGCGCAGCGGCACCTGCACATTCTCCCCCACCGTCAGGGTGGAGAACAGCGCACCCCCCTGGAACAGCACGCCCCAGCGCTTGCGGATCTCGACCGCCTCCGTCTCCTCGCGATCGAGCGTCGATTCGCCGAAGACCGAGATCTCGCCCGCCGCCGGAGTCTGGAGGCCGATGACCGAGCGCATCAGCACCGACTTGCCGGTACCCGATCCGCCGACGACGCCCAAGATCTCGCCCCGGCGGACGTCCAGGTCCAGCCCCTCGTGCACGACCTGCTCGCCGAACACGTTCTTGAGCCCGCGGACGCGGATCACAATGTCCTCGTCGGTCGTCATATCCAGCCGATCCGTTCGAAGAACACCGCGAAGAAGGCGTCGAGCACGATTACCAGGAAGATCGCCTGCACCACCGCAGAGGTCGTGCGCAGGCCGACCTGTTCGGCATCGCTTTCCACCTGCATCCCCTGGAAACAGCCGGACATCGCGATGATCAGGCCGAACACCGGGGCCTTGATCAGGCCGACGTACAGGTCCGTGATCGGCACCACCTCGCGCAGCCGCTGGACGTAGGTGACCAGCGGGATGTCGAGCGTCGCCCAGCACAGCAGCCCGCCCCCGATGATCGCGATGAGCGAGGAGTAGAAACCGAGCAGCGGCATCATCAGCACCGCCGCCAGGGTGCGCGGCAGCACCAGCGCCTCCATCGGCGAGACGCCGATGGTGCGCATCGCGTCGATCTCCTCGGTCAGCTTCATGGTGCCGAGCTGCGCTGCAAAGGCAGAGCCGGAGCGACCGGCGACCATGATCGCCGTCATCAGCACGCCGAGTTCGCGTAGCGTGATGCGACCGATCAGGTTGATCGTGAACACCTCGGCGCCGAACTGGCGGAGCTGAACCGCGCCCTGCTGCGCAATCACGATGCCGATCAGGAAGCTCATCAGCCCGACGATGCCGAGGGCCGAGACGCCGACCACCTCGAACCGCTGCACCGTCGCGTTGTACCGAAAGCGCCGCGGGTGGCGGATCACGTTGCCGGCTGCGATCACCGTCGCGCCGAGGAAGCCGAGGAGGCCCAGCAGCGTGCGGAACGACAGCACGGTTGCCGTGCCGAGTTCGTCCAGTACCCGTGCCACGGGCGACAGCGGCTTCGCCTTCTGCACGACGGGCTGGTCCACCTCGCCCACCTGGTCGATCAGGTGCTGGCCGTCCTCGTCCAGCCCCTCGATCTTTGCGTCATGGGCCGCAGCGAAGCGGCGCACGATCCACGCGCCGACCGTGTCGATCCGCTGCACGCCGGAGAGATCAATGCGGTCGACCGCGCCCTCGTGCCGGTCCAAGCGCTCGGGAAGACTCCCGAGCCGCGCAAGCGTGAGTTCCCCGGTGAACCGCAGCACGCGCTGGTCCTGCGGATCAGGGGAAAAGTCGACGGCCACAGTCATCGCCATGCTCCATCGGCGATTTCCACTAGAACGGCAAGGCGCGAGCTTGCAGAGACGCAGCAATGCACCGTCTCGCAATCTACGACATGGACCGGACGATTACCCGTGCGGGTACCTGGACTCCCTTTCTTCTCCACACGCTCGAAGGCCGGCAGCGCTGGCGGGTGGCGCTGCTGCCGCTCGCGGTGCTGCTCGCAGCCGGCTATGCCGGAAAGCTCTACAGCCGGGGCCGTTTGAAGGAACTGACCCACCGGCTGATGCTGGGCCGCACGGTCCCGGCCGAGACGCTCAAGACGCTTTCGCACCGCTTTGCCGAGCGGACGCTCGAAAAAGGCGTCTTCGCGGATGCGCTGAAGCAGATCGAGGCCGATCGGGCGGAGGGGCGCACCCTGGTGCTCGCCACCGCCTCCTACCGCTTCTACGCGGCCGAGATCGCGGCACGACTGGGCTTCGACCATGTCATCGCGACCGATTCGAAGCTCAGCGAAGCCGGGGCGCTGCTGCCCCGCATCGACGGCGAGAACTGCTACGGTCCCGGCAAGCTGCGGATGATCGAGTCTTGGTATGCGGCCCAGGGCCTGCGGCGCGAGGATACCCAGGTCCGCTTCTACAGCGATCATGTGTCGGACGCGCCGGTGTTCGAATGGGCCGACGAGCCGGTGGCGGTCAACGCCCATACGCCGCTGCGCCTGCTCGCCAAGGCGCGGGGCTGGCGCATCCTCGACTGGGCAGCCTGAACCCGGATGCACGAACCGCTCAGAGCAGCACGTCAATGCTGTGGATGCAAAGGCCGACCAGACCGCCCACGAGCGTGCCGTTGATGCGGATATACTGAAGGTCGCGGCCGACGGCATTCTCCAGGCGGCCGGTGATGGTGCGCGCGTCCCAGCCGCGCACCGTGTCCGACACCAGCCGCACGATCGCGTCCCCATAGTCGGCGACCATGCCGACGGCGGCACGGCGCACGAAGCGGTTGATGGTACGTGCCAGCCGCGGATCGCGCTGCAGCGTCTCGCCCAGCTGGCGCAGCGCATCGCCCATGCCGCCCGCCATCGCCCGGTCCGGATCCCGCACCAGCCGCAGCAGCGCGGCGCGGCTGCGCTCCCACATGCCGTCCAGCCACCGCTGCAGCGCCGGGTTGCCGATCATGTCCTCCTTGAACTGCTCGACCCGGGCCTGGAGCGCTGGATCGGTCTGAAGATCGGCGGCGAGCTTGGCGAGCCCCTCCTCCGCCTTGGCGCGCAGCGGATGCTGCGGATCGGCGGCAATGTCGTCGGCGAGCTTGCGCAGGCCGTCGAGGATCTTGTTGGCGAGGGTCTCGTCGAGCCCGGTCCAGCGCAGGATCGATCCGGCGCGGTCGTGCACCATCGCCCGGATCACCTGCTCGTTCGCGTCCACGGCGCGCGCCACGAAGCGGATCATGCCGTCGATCAACGGCACGTGGCGATCCTCGGCGATGGCGGCCTGGATCGCCTGTCCCAGCAGCGGGGCCACCTCGGTCGATCGCAGGCGATTGGCGATCGCACCCTTCACCATCCCGCCCAGCCGTTGCTGGTCGAGCGACTGGATCACGCTGGCGGCCAAGCGGGACGCGCCATGGCGCAGCCGCCCTTGCCCGCCCACGGGATTGGCGAGCCAGCGGCCGACGACCGCCGCTACGTCCAGCCGCCGCATCCGCCGGGCGACCACATGGGCGGTCAGAAAGTTGTCGCGCAGGAAGATCGCCAGCGTGTCGCCGATGCGGTCCTTGTTGCGGGGAATGATCGCGGTATGCGGCACCGGCAGCCCGAGGGGATGACGGAACAAGGCGGTCACCGCGAACCAGTCCGCCAGCCCGCCGACCATGGCCGCCTCGGCAAAGGCCTGGACGAAGCCCCATGCCGGATGCCGCGCCTCCAGCGCGCGCGAGGCAAAGAACAGCAGCGCCATCACCACGAGCATGGCGGTGGCGACGCGGCGCATGCGGGTGAGCGCGGGAGGGACGGCGCCTCCGGTTCCGGGAACGCGCGCGAACAAGGTCATGCGTGAAACAATCCCCGAAAGCGGGGAAGGTTCAAGCCGGTCGCCACATGCGGCGCGGTGGATGAGCCCGTATCCCCCTGGTCGGGACGTCCGGAGCCAACGAAAGCACCCCGGCCGATCCATTCCCCTCGTCATGCTGAACTCGTTTCAGCATCCACCGCGCCTCAGCAGCGCCGTCGCAGGTGGAAAGATGGACCCTGAAACAAGTTCAGGGTGACGGCTCATGGGAAGGGCTTCGGCGCGTGCGCTCGAACAGCCCCCACCGATTACTCGGCCGGAGCGGGCCCCTCCTGCCCCTTCCCCTGATAGCCGATTTGCCCGCCCGGCTGGTGATCGATGACCGGCTGGCCGGGCAACTCGTCCCCCGGCCGATAGGTCAGCAGCCGCCGCGAAAGCCGCGGCCCGACCCAGCGCTCGACGCCGACCGCCAGGCTGAACGTCGCCGGCACGATCAGCAGGGTGAGCATGGTCGACAGCACCAGGCCCCCGATCACCGTGATGCTCATCGGAGACCGGAACGACGCGTCGCCGGTCAGCGCCAGCGCGGTCGGCACCATGCCCGCCACCATCGCGACCGTCGTCATGACGATCGGCTGGGCGCGCTTGTGCCCGGCGTCGAGGATGGCGGCGGACTTGTCGACGCCCTTGGCCATCTCCTCCAGCGCGAAGTCGATCAGCAGGATCGAGTTCTTGGCGACGATGCCGAGCAGCATCAGCAAGCCGATGTAGACCGCCATGGAGACCGGATGCCCGGTGACCCAAAGCGCCAGCAGCCCGCCCAGCGGCGCCAGCAGCAGCGAGCCGATGTTCACGAACGGCGGCATCAACCGCTTGTAGAGCAGCACCAGCACCGCCAGCAGCAGCAGCAGGCCCGAGATCACGGCGATGATGAAGTTCTGGATCATCTCCGTCTGCCACTTGGCCTGGCCGAGCGTCAGCTCGCGCACGCCGATCGGCAGGTTCTGCATGGTGGGCAGCGCATGGATCTGCTTCATGGCGTCGCTGTTGATGACGCCCGACGCCAGATCGGCCCCGACCACCAGCTGGCGCTGCTGGTCGACGCGCTCGATCTTGGTGGGGCCGGCGCCGAAGCCGATTTCCGCCACCACGCTGAGCGGCACCGATCCGCCGCTGCTGGTGGGCACGGGCAGGTTCTGGATCGTCGACAGCTGGGTACGCGAATCCTCCGACAGGGCGACCCGGATCGGGATCTGGCGATCGGACAGCGAGAAGCGCGCGCTGTTCTGGTCGATGTCGCCCAGGGTCGCGATGCGGATCGCATTGGAGAGCGCGCTGGTGGTGACACCCAGGCTGGCGGCCAGGTCGAGCCGCGGGCGGATCACCAGTTCGGGCCGCTGCAGGTCGCCGCTGACGCGCGGGGCGACGATCGTCTTCAGCCCGGCCATCTCCTGGACCAGCTTGTTCGCCGTCTCGTTGAGCAGCACGGGATCGTCGCCGCCCAGCACGATTGAGAGGTCGCGGTTGTTGGACCCCCAGCCGAATTGCGAGCGGAACGCCACGCGCGCATCGGGAATGGCGCTCAGGCGCGGCGCCAGGCCACGCTCGAACTCGGTGCTGGTCATTTCGCGATCTTCGGCGAGTTCCACGCTCACCCGGCCGCTCCCGACCATGGTGGTCGAATAGGCCGAAGTGACGATCGGCTGTGCGCGAAGGATCTCCTCCACGTGCTTCACCACGCGCGCGGTCTGCTCCAGCGTGGTGCCCGGCACCATCTCGATCATCGCGGTCGAGCGGTCGCGGTCCTGCGGCGGCTGGAAGGTCGCCGGCAGGATCGAGAACATGAACAAGGTGCCGGCAAAGGCGGCGACGCTCGCCACCACTGCAGTCCAGCGGTGCTTCAGCGTCCAGCGCAGCGTTCGCATATAGACGCGCATCGCCCAGCCATCGCCCTTCTCCACATGGCCGTGGCCCTTGAGGAAATAGGCCGCGATCATCGGGGTGATCATGCGGGCCACACCCAGGCTCATCAGCACCGCGGCGACGACGGTCAGGCCGAAGTTCTTGAAGAACTGGCCGGCAATGCCCGGCATCAGGCCGACGGGCAGGAACACCGCGACGATCGCCATGGTGGTGGCGAGCACCGCCAGGCCGATCTCGTCGGCGGCGTCGATCGAAGCCTGATAGGCGGTCTTGCCCATCCGCATGTGGCGGACGATGTTCTCGATCTCCACGATCGCGTCGTCCACCAGCACGCCGGCCACCAGGCTGAGCGCGAGCAGCGTCATCTGGTTGAGCGAGAAGCCCATCAAATCCATGAACCAGAAGGTCGGGATCGCGGACAACGGGATCGCCAGCGCCGAGATCAGCGTCGCGCGCCAGTCCCACAGGAACAGGAACACGATCACCACCGCCAGCACTGCGCCCTCGATCATCGCGTGGATCGCGGATTCGTACTGGATCTCGGTATATTTCACGCTGTCCGACAGCAGCGCGAAGCGCACCTGCGGATTGCGCTCCTCCAGCGCCTTCAGGCGCTTTTCCGCCTCGTGGAAGACGGTGACGTCGGACGCGCCCTTGGCCCGCTTGATGTCGAACGACAGCACGCGCCGGCCGTTGTAGGCGGCGGCCGAGCGCTGCTCGGCATAGGCGTCGCGCACGTTGGCGATGTCGGCCAGCCGCACGGTGCGGCCGTCGCCGAGCGCGATCTGCGTCTGGCCGAGTTCGTAGGCGGAGGCGGCGTTGCCCAGCACGCGCACCGACTGTTCCTGGCCGGCGATCTCGGCGCGGCCGCCGGCTGCGTTGATGTTCACCTGGCGCAGCGCCTGGTTCACCTGGCTCGCGGTGATCCCCATGCCCTGCAACTTAGCGGGATCCAGGATCACCCGGATTTCGCGGTCAACGCCGCCCACCCGCTCCACCGTAGACATGCCGTCGATCGACAGCAGTTCCTTGGCGACCGTGTTGTCCACGTACCAGCTGAGCTGTTCCTCGGTCATGTCGCTGGCGATGGCGGTCCAGCTGGCGAGGTCCTCGTCGGTGGTGTTGGCGCGGTAGATCTGCGGCTCGAGAATGCCTTCGGGCAGTTCGCTGCGGATCTGGTTCACCGCCTCGCGCACGTCCGTCACCGCGCGATCGATCGGTGTGCCGATGTCGAGCTGGACGACCGTGGTGGTGTTGCCTTCGCTGACTTCCGAATTGATCTCGTCGATGCCCTGGATGCTGCGCACCGCCGCCTCGACCCGCTGGGTGATCTGCGTCTCCAGCTCGGTGGGCGCGGCCCCCGGCTGGTTGATGACGACGATCACCACCGGGAATTCGATGTCCGGGTCCTGGTTGACGTCCATCCGCATGAAGCTGACCAGGCCCGCGATCGTCAGCGCAATGAACAGCACCAGCGGCGGGATGGGGTTGCGGATCGACCAGGCGGAGATGTTGCGGAAGCCCATGGCGTTAGCGTCCCGTCTTGCGCAGTGCCGGATTGACCTTCTGCCCGGGGTTCAGAAAAGCGCCCGCGCTCACCACCACCCGCTCGGTGCCGTTGAGCCCGTCGGCGACGGCAACGCCCGCGTCCGAGACTTCGCCGACGGTCACCGCGCGCCGCTGCGCCTGATTCTTGTCGTCGAGAACATACACGTAATTGCCCTTGCCGTCGCTCAATACCGCCGACTCGGGAAGCAGCGGTGCGGCGCGGGCGCCCGACAGGATGCGCGCGGTGGCGAAGCCGCCGGGCCGCAACGCGGGGTCGTAGGACAGGGCGATGCGCACCGTGCCCTGGCGCCGATCGGGGTCGATCACGGGCGAGACCTGCCACACCTCGCCACGGAAGGTCCTGGTGGTGCCGACCGGCGTCACCTCGGCCGGAACGCCCACGGTCATGCGGGCGATGTCCGCCTCGGAAAGCTGGGCCCGCATCTCCATCTGTCCGCCCATCGCCATGCGGAACAGCGTCCCACTGCCCGAAGAGACGATCTGCCCCGGCTCGACTGTGCGGGTCAGCACCAGTCCGGCCGCAGGCGCGCGAATGTCGAGCCGGCGGTTGCGCGCCTGCGTCTCGGCAAACTGCGCCTCGGCGACGCGGACCCGTGCCTGGGCCGCGTCGCGCGTCGCGGTCTTGCGGTCGATGTCGGCCTTGGAGACGAAGCCGCGGCCAAGCAGCTGCTGCGAGCGATCCAGCTCGGTCTGCGCAATGCGCGCGTCGGCCCGCGCGACCCGCACCTGAGCCGCCAGCGATTCGGCCGTCTGCGCCTGGACCGAACGATCCACCGTTGCGAGGACCTGCCCTTCGCGCACCCAGCTGCCGGGTTCCACCAGCACGCGCGTGACTTCGCCGCCCTCACCCGCGACGCCGATCGGCATCTCGCGACGTGCGGCAAGCGAACCGGTTCCGGTGACGACCGTCTGGATCGATTCCCGCCCGGGCACCATCACACTGACGGTCGGCACCTGCGAATCGCTCGTCGGCGGCGCACCGGCGGCGACTGCGCCCTCCTCCTCGCCGCGACCGAACGCGAACCAGCCGACCAGCACAAGCAGCAGCAGGATTGCGGCAGCGATGATCCATTTGCGGCGGCGGCGCACCGGCGCCTCCGGCCCGCTCAGCTGAGGGCGATCCTCCCCATCGATCGCCTTCGCCTCATACTCCATCTACGCCCACTCCCCCGACCGGCTGTCTGCATTACTGTGTTATAGTAATAGGGCACCCACCTCAAGGGCATCCGGTCGCCGGGGATTGCCCGCTGGCACGGCCGCTCGCAAGTGAAACCGGCGTTCAGCTTGCGTTGTCGTGCGAAGAGGCAGGAGAAGACCACCACCGGGGCGCCGTCCCCAAAGTTCTTGTGGAGAAAAACCTCGATGCGCAGCCTTCCTGTTCTCGCCGCCGCTCTGGCCACGGGCATTACCGGGATCGCGGTGCCGGCCGCCGCACAGCAGGTCGCCCCTGCGCCGGTGTTGCTCGATGCCACGCTGCTGGACGTGGTCGCCCAGGGGAAGGCGACGCGCGTTCCCGACGTGGCGACGTTGCGGGCGGGTGTCCTGACCCAGGCCGCGACTGCTGCGGCCGCCCTTCAGGAAAATTCCACCCGCATGAACCGGGTCGTAGCCGCCCTCCGCAAGGCCGGCGTCGCCCCGCGCGACATCCAGACTGCCCAGATCGGGCTCCAGCCGCAGTATCGCTATGCGGAGAACGTGCCGCCGGTGATCACGGGCTATCAGGCGTCCAATCAGGTGTCGGTGCGGTTCCGGGACATTGCGAAGAGCGGCGCCATCCTCGACGCGCTGGTGGCGGAAGGCGCCAACCAGATCCAGGGACCCGATCTCTCGGTCGACGCCGCCGACCAGGCGCTCGACGAGGCACGGGCGGATGCCATCGCCAAGGCGCGCGCGCGCGCCGAACTTTATGCCAAGGCCGCGGGGCTGCGGGTCGACCGCATCCTGACCATCGCGGAAGGCGACGTGCCCTCCGCACCGGCGCCGGTGATGGTCCAGGCTCGCATGGCATCCGTGGCTGCTGATTCGACGCCGATGGCCGCCGGCGAGCAGGACATCACCGCAAATGTGACGGTCCGCTTCCTGCTCCGCTGATCGTCCACGCGGCACATAGAAGAAGGGCCGCCCCGCAAGGGACGGCCCTTTTCTTTGGATCCGGAGATCGTCGCTGTTTTAGCGAACGGTTCCGCGACGGACCAGGTTCACGATCGCCAGCAGGATGATCGCGCCGACGAGCGAGGTGATGAACGACGTCACCGTGATACCGTCGTTGATGTTCGCGCCGAAGATCAGCGACGCAATGAACGCGCCGATGATGCCGACCACCACGTTCAGAATGATTCCCTGCTGTGCGTCAGTCCGCATGACCATGCTGGCCAGCCAACCCACGACACCGCCAACGATAAGCCAAATAATGACGCCCATTGTACTCGTCCCTCCGTTTCGACCGCCTGTCGGGTCTGTTGAAGCTAGGACTCGCAAGCCGGCGGAAGGTTCCGGCGGCGTCACGAATATTGGGGGTCGTGTGGCGCCGGCGGTGGCAGTCTAGAACAGGGTCCAGAGCGGATTGGCGGGGTCGGCCAGCAACTTGATCGTCAACGCCGCGGACATGAGCACCAGCAGCGGGCGGATGCCGCTGCCGCCGAAGCGGATCGCCAGGCGGGCGCCCAGCTGGTTGCCCGCGACATTCGCCGCCGCCATCACCGCCCCCAGCTGCCACAGCACATGGCCCCCGGCCACCATCGCGATCAGGGCGGCGACGTTCGTCGACAGGTTGAGCAGCTTGGTGTTGGCGATCGCGCGCACCAGCCCCAGGCCGCCCAATGCCACCAGCGCCAGCGTCAGGAAGGATCCGGTGCCCGGCCCGAAGAAGCCGTCGTAGAAGCCGATTCCCGCGACGATCAGGGTGACGCCCGCTCTGCTCATCCGCGCGTGGCGATCCACCTGGCTCATGGGTGGCGCGAGCAGGAAATAGAGGCCCATCGCGATCAACAGCACCGGCATGAACGCAGCGAGGAACGCGGAGCTGATGTGCTGCACGGCGGTCGCGCCCAGTGCAGATCCGACAAAGGCCGCGGCGGCCGGCACCGCGAACTGGCGCAGGTCGACATGGCCCGCCCGCCAGAAGGTGTGGAAAGCGGACGCGGTGCCGATCGTGCTCTGCAGCTTGTTGGTGGCAAGCGCCGCCACCGGCGGCACCCCGGCCGCCATCATCGCTGGCAGCGTCAGCAACCCGCCCCCGCCTGCCAGCGCGTCGATGGTGCCGGCAAGGAAGGCGATGGCGGCGAGGAAGGCAAGCGTTTCGGCGGCGAACTCCATACGCCGCGCTTAAGCGCAGGTGGCGGTGGAGGCCAGCGGGTCCGGCCTTCACCAGACCTTCGCGAAACGCACGTTGGCCCGAAGCAATGGACGTATGCCCGCGCAGGCGGCGATCCAGGGCCGAGCAGAGCACCCGCCCATAGCGCCAGAGTCCTGGGCCTTTTCGGGAGTACGGCAGGTGTTGCGGGCGCCTTTCGGATCGCGCCCCTTAATGAAAATCGTGCGAGCGGATCGGGATCACGTCCTCGGGGTCGCAGCCGGTGCGGAACGGCGGGTGGTAGTGAGAGCGCGGCTTCCACACCGCCGGCGGCTTGGCGTCGCGCGGGTCGGGGCCGCTGCCATGGGTGGCGCCATCGCCGCGGCCGGTGAGGCGCGGCAGCTCGAGGTCGCCGATACTCCGCAGCATCGGCGTGCGATCCACCACCCGGTCGGTGATGACGTGGATCACCTCGCCCTCCCGCTGCACCCGGCCGACGATCGACACCATCGCCGCCGACATGACGGTGCGGCGCTGCTTCTCGAACCGGTCCGGCCACAGGATCGCGTTGGCGACCCCGGTCTCGTCCTCGATGGTGATGAACAGCACGCCCTTGGCGCTGCCCGGCTTCTGGCGGACCAGGATCACGCCGGCCACCTCGACCCGCCGCCCGTCCTTGAGCGAGCCGAGCGCCTTGCACGGGACGACGCCCTCGTCCTCCAGTTCGCCACGCAGGAAGGTGAGCGGGTGGGCGCGCAGCGACAGCTGGGTGGCGCGGTAATCCTCCACCACCTCCCGCCCGGCGGTGAGCGGCTCCAGCGTAACCGGCGCCTCCGCCACTTCTGGCGTCAGCCCGCCCGCGCGCGCGTCAGCCGCGGCGAACAGCGGCAGCGGCGCCGCCGCCAGCCCCTTGATCGCCCATAGCGCCTGCCGCCGGTCGAGCCTCAGCGCCTGGAACCCGTCGGCGCGCGCGATCTTTTCCAGCGCCGCAAGCGGCACGCCCGACCGCCGCCACGCATCCTCGACCGAGGTGAAGGGCGTCTCGCCGCGTGCCATCACCAGCCGTGCGGCATCGGCGTTGGACAGGCCGTGCACCACCTTGAACCCCAGCCGCAGCGGCAGGCGCATCTTGGCCGCCGCTTCCGGGGAAAGGTCGGTCGACGCCGCCCCCAGCAGCCGCGTGTCCCAGCGGCTGTCGTTGATGCACACCGGCCGCACCTCCACGCCATGCTCGCGCGCATCGCGGACGATCTGGGCGGGCGCGTAGAAGCCCATCGGCTGCGCGTTGAGCAGCGCCGCGCAGAACACGTCGGGGTGGTGGCACTTCATCCAGGACGAGGCATAGGCGATCTTGGCGAACGACGCGGCGTGGCTCTCGGGAAAGCCATAGCTGCCGAACCCCTCGATCTGCTTCACCAGCCGATCGGCGAAGCCTTCGGAGATGCCGTTCTTGTTCATGCCGGCGATCAGCTCCTCGCGGAACTGGCCGACCCCTTGCGTATATTTGAAGGTCGCCATCGCCTTGCGCAGCTCGTCGGCGCGCGCAGGCGTGAAGCCCGCGCCCTCGATCGCGACCTTCATCGCCTGTTCCTGGAACAGCGGTACGCCCAGCGTCTTTTCCAGCACCGCCTCCAACCGCGGGCTCGGATAGTCGAACTCGATGTCGGGATTGCGCCGCTTCTGCTCGCGCCGCTTGAGATAGGGGTGCACCATGTCGCCCTGGATCGGGCCGGGGCGGACGATCGCGACCTGAATCGCGATGTCGTAGAAGGTCTCCGGCAGCATCCGCGGCAGCATCGCCATCTGCGCACGGCTCTCGATCTGGAAGACGCCCAGCGTGTCGGCGCGCTGGATCATCGCAAAGGTGGCCGGATCCTCCTTCTGCAGCTCGGGCGAGGCGAGCGTCAGCGCCAGCCCCTTGTGCTCGCCCAAGAGGTCGAACGCGCGCCGCATGCAGCCGAGCATGCCGAGGCCGAGGATATCGACCTTCATGAAGCCGAGTTCCTCGATGTCCTCCTTTTCCCATTCCACCACCCAGCGATCGGCCATGGCGGCGGGCTCCACGGGCACCAGCCCGTCGAGCCGGTCGCGCGCGAGCACGAAGCCGCCGGGATGCTGCGATAGGTGGCGCGGCGTACCGATCAGCTCACGCGCCAGCTCCAGCGTCAGTGCCAGCCGGGGATCGGAACGGTCGAGGTTGAGGGCATCGACATGCGCGTCGGCCACGCCCTCGCTCGACCAGCCCCACACTTGGCCTGCGAGCGCACCGGTCATGTCCTCCGGCAACCCAAGCGCCTTGCCGACCTCACGTACCGCGCCGCGCGCGCGGAATCGGCTGACCACCGCCGTCAGCGCGGCATGGTCATGACCATAGGTCTGGTAGATCCACTGGATCACCTCCTCGCGCCGCTCATGCTCGAAGTCGACGTCGATGTCGGGCGGTTCGCCGCGATTGGGGGAAATGAATCGCTCGAACAGCAGCTGGTGCTCGACCGGGTCGATCGAGGTGATGCCGAGCACATAGCAGATCACTGAATTGGCTGCAGAACCGCGACCCTGGCACAAAATGTCCTGCGCGCGAGCATAGGTGACGATCGAATTGACGGTCAGGAAATAGGCCGCATAGTCCATCAGCCTGACCTGCTCGAGCTCATAGTCGAGCTTGTCGATGTAGCGTTGGTCCGGCCGGCCGTGGAACGGCGGCTGCTGGAACAGCGCGTCCAGTGCTTTGCGCGCCAGCTGCTCCAGCGCCTCCTGCGGCGTTCGCCCGCTCATCACGATCTCGTCGGGATAGCGGTAGCTCAGTTCGGTCGGCGAGAAGGTGCAGCGCTCGACGATCGCCGCGCCGGCACGGATCGCCTCCGGCAGATCGGCGAAGCGGCGCTCCATCGTCTGGGGCGGCACGAAGCAGCGATCGGCCGACCGCTCGCGCCGCAGCCCCAGATCGTCGATGGTGGTTTTGCAGCGGATCGCGGTCACCACATCCTGCAACATACGGCGTTCGGGCTCGTGGTAGAGCACGTCGCCGGTGGCGAGCGGCCGCAAGCCGAAGCGCGCGGCCTCCTCGGCCGTCCGGTGCAGCCGCAGCCGGTCTCCGGGCCGGCGGTGATAGGTCAGGCAGACATGGCCGCGGTCCGACCCGAACAGGTCGGCCATCCAGCGCAGCTCCTCCTCGCGCACGCCGTCGATGCCGGGCACGAGCGATCCGACCAGCCCCTGCGTATCGGCCAGGTCGTCCCAATGGAGGAAACACTGCCCCTTTTCGCCGTGCTGCGGATCGGCGCGCTTCTTGCCCAGCGTCAGCAGCCGGGTGAGCCGCGACCAGCCCGCCAGATCCTCCGGCCACACTAGCAGCGACGCGCCGGAGACAAGGTCGAGCCGGCACCCGGCCACGAGGCGGATGGGATTGCCCTGCGCGCTCACCTCGCGCGCGGCGACCAGCGAGCGGACGATGCCTGCCACCGAATTGCGGTCGGTGATGCCGAGCGCCGGCATGCCCATTTCGGACGCGGTGCCGAACAGCTCCTCCGCCGACGACGCGCCGCGCAGGAAGGAGAAGTGGGTGGTGACCTGAAGCTCCGAATAGGTCATGCGAACATGCCCTGGAGCCACCAGCTGAGGTCGCCCGTCTCCCCACGCAAGCCATCGCCGCTACGGTACAGCCAGAAGCGATGGCCGTGCTCGTCCTCCACCCGGAAATAGTCGCGCACCGCATCGCGCTCGGCCGGGCGGCGCCACCATTCGCCCGCGATCCGTTCCGGCCCGTCGGCATGCACCACCACATGGGGCACCCCGCGCCAGGTGAAGCGCCGCGGCGGCTGGTCGGGCAGTTCGGCCATGACATGATCGAGCCGCTCGGGCCGGCGCAGCACGCGCACCGGACGCGGCCAGCGCAGGTGCCAGGGGTGGTCGGCCTCGCGACCGTCGAGCCGGCGAACGTCGTCCTCGCGCAGCTGCGCCGCGGGTGTGTCGGCGGGGTCGAGCGGCGCCACCCGCGTGGATGCGCGTTCGGGCACATCGCTTTCCACCGGGACCACCCGCCACATGCGCTGCGCGCCGATGCGGTTGACGATCTGGTCGACCAGCGGCCCCAGGTCCGGCGGCGTGTCCTCGACCAGCGCGGCACCCAGAGTCTCCGCGCCCAGCGGCTCGGCGCGACGCACGTGCAGCGCCATGGCGTCGATGCCATAGCCGGGCTCCACCGTCTCGATTCGCCGCCCGAGCAGCCGCAACAGATGCTCGGAGTCGCGGCTGGCACGCGCGAGGCCGATGCGCAGCCGCTGCGGCACGCCGTCGACGCGGTCGAGCACCAGTTCCACCTGCCGTGCGCCCAGCCCGGCTTTCCGCAACACCGCCACCAGCCGGGGCACCAGTTCGCCCAGCCAGTGCGCGATCGCCTCTGCGGTGGCGATCGGCTCGGCGAAGCGCTGGCGGACCTGGACGCGCTCCGGCGGCACCACCGGGTCGAGCGGTTCGGCACGCGCCCCCAGCGCCTGGTCCAGCCGGGCGAGCACCGCATCGCCGAACCGCCGCGCCAACTGCCCGCGAGGGAGCGCCCGCAGCTGGCCGATCGTCGTCACGCCCAGTCGGGCGAGCAGCTCGATCGCGCTTTCCGGAAGCCGCAACAGCCCGGCCGGCAGCGGGTCCAGCGCCTCGGCCTGCGCACCGGGCGGGCAGATCCGCACCGCTGCCCCACCCTGCCGGGCCAGCGCCCAGGCGGCACCGGCCGTATCGGCAATGCCTACGCAGGCGTTGACGCCATGGCGCGCGAGCAGGCGCACCAGCCGCAGTGCCATGCGCGCCTCACCGCCATGCAGATGCGCGACGCCCGTCAGGTCGAGCAGCAGCCCGTCGGGATCGGACAGGTCGACCACCGGCGTCCAGCGCCGGGCGAGCAGCATCGCCAGCCGGCGCAGATCGGCGCAGTCGCCGGCCGGATCGGCATCGCGCACCTGCAGCTCGGGCACCTGCGCGCGTGCTTGGGTGAGCGCCATACCCGGCCGCAGCCCCAGTGCCTGCGCCGCCGGAGACGCCGCCGCGATTGCCACGCGTCCTCCCTGGCGGGCGGCGGTGACCAGCGGCACGGTATCCCTTGCCGCGACAGGACTACCGGGCACTTCCTCCACGCACACCCGCGCGACCAGGTCGCCGAGCGTGCGTCCGGTCTGGAAGAATCGGCCCGCGGCGGCATAGCCCGCGATCGGCTCGCGGCCGTGCGCGTCCGGGTGCGGCCCCTCGCCCGGATATTGCACTGCCGGCATCGCCGCCATCTGCGCCAGCGTCGGCCGGTCCGATCGGGGGAACGCCTGCGGCTGGGCGAGTGCGTGATGGCTGCACCCGCCCTCGTCCGGCGGCATCGCTTTGAACGGATGGTCCATCACCTCCGACCGCCGGCTGAGCTCGCGGAACGGCGGCTGCTGGTGCAGCGGCAGCGCCGCGATCGCCCGTTCCACGGCCTCGGCATCTGCGGCCCAGGCGGCGGATGCGGGCGAGGCGTCGAGCGGGCGGCCCTGGCGATGAACGTCCTTGAAGGGCCGCTCGCCTTTGAAGGGATTGTCGGCGGCTACGCTGGTACGGCCCAGCTCCCGCTGCGGCGGGCGCTGGTGCGTGGGCAGCTGCTCGATCGCAGCCTCCACCTCCGCCCGCGCCCAGCGCGCGCCGGGGCGCCAGCCGCCCTCCTTGGGGACGGAGCACTGGCTGGCGCGTTCGGCCTCGGCCACCCGGCCGATCGCCGCGAAGGCGGAGCCCGTGCGTCCCGCCTCAGGCGGCGCGGCGGTTCGCTCTGCCTGCCGCAGCCGGTCGATCGGCCAGTCGGGCAGGAAGAGCGCAGCGACCCGTTTCATCGCATGCCTCCACGGTCCAGTCGCGGGGCTCGCCGCCCTTCTGGCGGACAAGCGCAAGGTTCCATTGGGCGCGGCCGACGCCGGCCACCGGCAGCGGCGTCGAGGGCGCGGATGCCACCCGCCAGCGCGTCGCTGCGGCCGAGGGCACCGCCAGCGGATCGGCGCCCGCGCGCCCGTGCCGGCGCAGCAGCAGCGCGATGGTGCGCCCGCCCTCCGCCGCCAGCTGCAACCGGCGGGTGGCGGTCATGGAAACGCGCTTGGCCTCGCCGATCACCGCGCCGAGACCCCGGTGGCGCAGCCCCTCCTCCATCAGCTGGAGCAGTTCGGCATCGTCGGCAGCCTCGGCATAGAGCACCCGGTGCGGCCCCAGCCCGACCTGTGCGAGCCCCGGCGCGAACAGGTCTCGGCGGCGCACCACCCACAGCACCGGACCCCAGGCGCGTGCGGCAATTCCCGCCAGGAACAGCGTCGCCGCGCAATCGTCGGCCATGTCCGGTCCGGCGCCTGCCACCTCGTGCAGCGCATCGAGCGCAAGCCCACCTCCGGCCAGCACCTCGTCGAGCGCCGGCACGCCGAACGGCAGCACCTCGCGCCGGCGATAGCGGCCGCATTCGATGGCGCGCAGCTGCGCGCGCAAGGCGTCCAGGACAGGGGCTTGAGCTTGGGTCACGACAACAGCTAGGACTCACGAGGGACTCGATATGTTCCTATTCTGTTCTAATGCGCTCCCGAGTCAACCGCCGATCGCATGACCCTTGCGCGGGCGCCGGCTTGCCATTCCTTTCCCGATGCTTAGGCTCGCCTGCGACCCTTATCGGAGCCCCTGATGACCGCACGCCTGCGCGCCGTTCTGGCCGCGACCACGATCCTCGCCCTTTTCCCTGCAGGAGCCGCCATGGCGCAGACTTCCGCCGCTGCGGCCCCCTCCTCGACTTCCGTCGATGCAACCCCGCTGCTCGCCCCCTGGGGCGGTCCCTATGGTGGCGTGCCGCCCTGGGACAAGGTGACGCCGGCGATGTTCCCCGCCGCCTTCCCGGTCGCCATGGCCGAGCTGCGCCGCGACGTACTCAAGATCCGCGACGACAAGCGCCCGGCGACCTTCCAGACCGTGATCGAGCCGATGGAACTCGCCGGCGACACGATGGACCGCGTCGAGTCGATGTGGGGCGTCTATTCGAGCAACCTCGCTACCAAGGAGGTGCAGGCGATCGACCGCGAGTGGAGCCCCAAGCTCTCCGCCTTCTATGACGAGCTCTATCTCGACCCCAAGCTGTTCGCGCGGGTGAAGGCGGCATACGACGGCCGCGCCAGCCAGAAGCTCGATCCCAAGCAGCTGCGCCTCCTGGAGCGCACCTATCGCAGCTTCGTGCGTCGCGGCGCGCTGCTCACCGATGCGCAACGGGCGCAGGTGTCCCAGCTCAACCAGGCGCTGTCGGTCGCCTACAACAGCTTCAGCGAAAAGGTGCTGGCCGACGAGGAGACCTGGATCGTCGTCGACGATGCCAAGCAACTTGCGGGCCTGCCCGACAGCTTCGTCGCCTCGCTCAAGGCCGCGGCCGACGAACGCAAGCTTCCCGGCAAGTGGGCGATCATCAACACCCGCTCCTCCGTCGCGCCGGTGCTGACCTATGCCACCGACCGGGCGTTGCGCGAAAAGGTGTGGCGCGCCTTCGTCAACCGTGGCGACAACGGCGGCGCCAACGACACCAATGCGACGATCGCCGAGATCCTGAAGCTGCGCCAGCAACGCGCCAAGCTGCTCGGTTTCCAGAACCACGCCTGGTACCGCATGGACGACACCATGGCGGAGACCCCGGCCAACGCCATGTCGCTGATGATGCGCGTGTGGCCGGCCGCGGTCGCGCGCGTCCACCAGGAGGTTGCGGACATGCAGGCGCTCGCCAACCAGGGCGGCACCAAGATCACCATCGAGCCGTGGGACTATCGCTTCTACGCGGAGAAAGTGCGCAAGGCGAAGTACGACCTCGATGAAAGCGAGGTGAAGCCCTACCTCCAGCTCGACAACATCCTCCAGGGTGCGCTCTACGCCGCCGGCCGGCTCTACGACCTCGACTTCCAGGAAAACACCGGCCAAATCCCGGTCTTCGATCCGGCGGTGCGCACCTTTGTCGTCACCGACAAGCGCGACGGGCACAATGTCGGCGTCTTCTACTTCGATGCCTATGCGCGCTCGGGCAAGCGCTCGGGCGCCTGGGCGACGGCCTATCGCCGGCAGCAGGAGTTGGGCGGCCACAAGAACGTGCTGGCGTCCAACAACAACAACTTCGTGAAGGGCGCCCCCGGCCAGCCGACGCTGATCAGCCTGGACGACGCGACCACGCTGTTCCACGAATTCGGCCACGCCATCCACAGCTTCCTGCAGAACGTGAAATATCCGGGGCTCGCCGGCACGCCGCGCGACTTCGTGGAGTATCCCAGCCAGGTGAACGAGAACTGGCTGCTGACCCGCGACGTGCTCGATCGCTATGCCAAGCACTATCAGACGGGCGCACCCATGCCGCAGGCGCTGGTGGACAAGATCGAGAAGTCGTCGACCTTCAACCAGGGCTTCGACACGGTCGAATATCTCTCGTCGGCGATCGTCGACATGAAGCTGCACGACCGCGACACGCCGGTCACCGACGTCGATGCGTTCGAGCGCGAGACGCTGGCCGAGCTGGGGATGCCGAAGGAGATGGTGATGCGGCACCGCCTGCCGCAGTTCAACCACCTCTTCTCGTCCGACGCCTATAGTGCCGGCTACTACAGCTACCTGTGGTCGGAGACGATGGACGCCGATACCTGGGCGGCCTTCACCGAGACCGGCAACGTCTGGGACAAGGCGACCGCGGATCGCTTCCGCAAGGTGCTGCTGTCGACGGGCAACGAGACCGACCGCAAGCAGGCCTATCGCGCGTTCCGCGGCCGCGACCCCGACGTCAACGCCCTGTTCAAGCGCCGCGGCTTCCCGGTGAAGTAAGCGGCTGGAGGTCCACGGCGCCAGCCGGTGCCGCGGACCTCAGCCGGAGGGCTGCTCACGGCCGCCATCGGATTCGTTCCTGGCCTGCCACGGCCAGCGGCCGTCGATCTCCACCTCCAGCGAGAAGCTGAGGAAGGTGCGGATCAGGACGATGCCGGCGAGCACCGCCAGGCTTTCGAGCGTCGGCTCGATCGCCACCGTGTTGATGATGTCGGCGGCGACCAGCAGCTCCAGCCCCAGCAGGATCGAGCGGCCCAGGTTGGATCGCAGCCGCTTGTAGGCGGCGCCTGCCGGGCATCGCCGCAGATCGCGGACATAGCGCACGCCGGACACGGCGGCGCCGAGCAGCAGCACCGTGACACCGATGACCTCCACCGCGCGCGTGACGCCGTGGATGGCCGAAAGCAGCAGGGACTCGTCGATCATTTCCGGTCAACCGCCGGGCAGGACCGGCGTTCCGGCCAAGCGATCAGGCGACCAGCCGCGCCACCTCTTCGAAATCCCCGGCGATGTCGTGCACGCCGATGCCGCGCAGCACGTCCGCATGGCCGATGCCGCAATGCTGGCCGGCGCACAGGCCGATGACGTGCGCACCCGATGCCACCGCACCGGTTGCGCCCACCGGCGAATCCTCCAGGATTACGCAGCGTTCGATCGGCACGCCGAGCGCCTTGGCCGCATAGAGGTACAGGTCCGGCGCCGGCTTGCCGCGGGTGACGTGCTCGCGCCCGCTGAACACCTTTTCGCCGAACGCGTCGCGCAGGCCCAGATGGTCGAGATGCGCGGTGATCCAGCGCGTCGAACTCGACGAGGCGATCGCGCGCGGCAGTTCGCGCGGCAGCGATCGGACAAAGGCGACCGCACCCGCCACTTCCTCGATCCCCTCGGCGACCGCACGCGCATCCTCGGCGGCGCGGGCCTCGTGGAAGTCGGCCGGGATCGGGCGCCCCAGGAACGCCTCTACCTCGTCCAGGAAGTCCTTGCCCGCACGACCCATGAAGCGCGCCATCGCCTCGGCGGTGTCGATCGGGTGGCCGGCGGCCGTCAGGTAATCGGCGAGGTGGCGGTTTCCCGCCCATTCGCTTTCCAGCAGCACACCGTCGAAGTCGAACAGGATCGCGTCGAACCGCATCAGCGTGCCCCGAACAGAGCGGTGCCGACCCGCACATGGGTGGCCCCCAGCGTCACCGCCGTCTCGTAATCGCCGGACATGCCCATGCTGAGCCCCGGCAGGCCGTTGTCGTCGGCGAGCTTCGCCAGCAGCGCGAACCAGGGTGCCGGCTCCAGCTCCAGCGGCGGGACGCACATCAGCCCGATCACCGGCAATTCGGCGCTGCGGGCCTCGGCAAGCAGTGCCGGCAATTCGGAGACGGCAACGCCGCCCTTCTGCGGCTCGTCGCCGATGTCGACCTGCACGAAGCAGGCGGGGCGTCGGTCGTGCCGGTCCATCGCCTTGGCGAGGGCGGCGACCAGCGACGGTCGGTCGAGCGAATGGATCGCGTCGAACAGCGCCACCGCGTCATCAGCCTTGTTGGACTGAAGCTGCCCGACCAGGTGCAGCTCGATGTCCGGCGTCCCCTCGCGCAGCGCCGGCCATTTCGCCTGCGCCTCCTGCACGCGGTTCTCGCCGAACACGCGCTGGCCCGCGGCGATCAGCGGGGCGATGGCGGGGGCCTCGTGCGTCTTGGAGACCGCGATCAGGCTGGTGGCGCCGGGCGGGCGCTTGGCGAGCTGCTCGGCGCGCGCGATCCGCTCGCGCACATCGGCCAGCCGCTGGGGGGCATCGTCGGTGATCATCGGGGGCGCTATAGGTAGCACGATGCGTGCCCGCCAGCCCCTCCCCCGCCAATGGCTGATGACCGACCCGCGGATGGGCGAGGCGCTATGGGACGCGCTCGAACGGCTGCCGCGCGGCGCGGGCGTGGTGTTCCGCCACTATCAGCTGCCGCCCCAAGAGCGCGCCGCGCTGTTCGCGCGTGTCCGACGCATCGCGCGGCGCCGGCGGCTGGTGCTGCTCGTCGCCGGCGCCAGCCTGCCAGGCGCCGACGGTCGGCATGGCACGCGCAGCGCAGTCCCAAAGCAAGGGATCGCAACTCGGCCCGCACACCATCGTCGCGATGTGGTGGCCGCCCGCCGCGCCCGAGTCGACGCCGTGTTCGCCTCCCCGGTCTTCGCCACCCGCTCCCACCCGGGCGCTCCCGCGCTCGGACGAGTCCGCTTCGGAACGATGATTCGAGGAGCCGGTATCCCGGTGATCGCACTCGGCGGCATGGATGCACGGCGCGCGCGCAGCCTGGCCGGCTTCGGCGTTCACGGCTGGGCTGCGATCGACGCCTGGACGCGCTAGCGCCCGGCCGGATCAGAAGCGGAAGGCGGTGCCCACGTACAGCGCCTGGCTGTCCCGACGCGTGTCCTCGGTCCGCAGGAGCCGGTCCTTGTCGGACTTGTAGCGCACGCCCGCCGTCACGTCGAAGTGACGGGTCAGCGAATAGGACCCCCCGACGTCGATCGACGCGCTGGGTACATCCGCCACCAGCTTGGCCTGATCGACGAGCGGCTTCTCGCCGCCCACGATCACGCTGCTGGTACGACGCGTCGACTTGCCGACCGCCGCACCGATGCGATCGCGATTGCCCGGCTGCGCGCCCAGATCGAGCTTGGCGAGATCGCCGACGGCGGCGAAACGCTTCCAGCCGACCGAAGTCCCGAGATTATAGGCGATAGGCGCAAGCGTCGGGCCGACGTTGGTGTCGACCGCCGCATGTTCCGACGCGGCAGCCGGCTGCGTACGCGCACGCACCGCGACGGTCACGGCACGCTTGCTGATTCGCTGGCCTTCCGAAGGCGTAAAGCGGAAGCTGCTGCCGTCGATCCCGCTGCGCGCGAGAACCGCGGCGAGCTTGGGATCGGCAGACGAGGGCGTGAAGCCGCCGATGCTGCTGACGGGGGCCGCACGGCGAAAAGCCACGGCACGCGAGCCTTCCGGCGCACCCAGCGCAGGCGCGATCAAGGCTCCGGCGGCGCTCAGCACCCCGATCCCCAATCCAGCCATGGCGCGCATCGTAAGCACCCCGTTTCTCCTCCCGCTTCAAAAGTGCGCTAGCATGATTCGGTTGCATGTCGCCACCGGCCGAACACGATTCCGGTGAACTGTTGCAATCCGCCCACATGCCGCCCGGTACTGCCTGCGGGGCCGCGCCGCTTGCGGCGGCACCGCGACCCTCTATAGAAGCAGCCGATGTTCCGTTCTTCCAAGGAAACGCCGATGATCCGCCCGTTGCGCACCGCGATCCTGGGTCCGCTCGCGATTGCCCTCACGCTCACCGCCTGCGGCAGCCGCAAGGACGATCTGAAGGCCGATCTCGCCGCCTCCCAGGTGACGACCATCGGCGTCAACAGCTATCTGTGGCGCGCCAGCCTCGATACGCTCAGCTTCATGCCGCTGCTCCAGACCGATTCGAACGGCGGCGTGATCGTCACCGACTGGTATGTGAACCCGGCCACGCCCACCGAGCGCATGAAGGTGACCGTCAGCATCCTGGACCAGGATCTGCGCGCCGATGCGCTGCGCGTGGCGGCGCTCCGCCAGGTGCAGCAGAACGGCCAGTGGGTGGAGGCGCCTGTCCAGGCCGCCACCGTCCAGAAGCTGGAAGACATCATCCTGACCCGTGCGCGCGACCTGCGCCGCGGCGCGCTGATCGGCTGAGGCAAGCACCCCTGAAATGGCCTCGCGTTTCAATGCACTGAAGGCGGATGCGGCCTGGCAGAAGCTGTGGGAAGACCGCCGCACCTTCGCCGCCCGCGACGATAGCCCGCGCCCCAAGAGCTACGTGCTCGAGATGTTCCCCTATCCGTCGGGGCGCATCCACATGGGCCACGTCCGCAACTATACCATGGGCGACGTGCTGGCGCGCTTCCGCCGCATGACCGGCTATGAAGTGCTCCACCCGATGGGCTGGGACGCGTTCGGCATGCCGGCCGAGAACGCCGCCATGGAAAAGGGCGTGCACCCCGGCGGCTGGACCCGCGACAACATCGCCACGATGAAGGCGCAGCTCAAGCGCCTGGGCTTCGCGCTCGACTGGACGCGCGAGCTCGCGACCTGCGAGCCGGACTATTATGGCCATGAGCAGGCGCTGTTCCTGCACCTCTATGCGGCCGGCCTGGTCTACCGCAAGGAATCCGCGGTCAACTGGGATCCGGTCGACATGACCGTGCTTGCCAACGAGCAGGTGATCGACGGCCGCGGCTGGCGCTCGGGCGCGCTGGTGGAGAAGCGCAAGCTCTCCCAGTGGTTCCTGAAGATCACCGATTTCGCAGACGAGCTGCTCGACGGCCTCCAGACGCTCGATCAGTGGCCCGACAAGGTCAAGCTGATGCAGGAGAACTGGATCGGCAAGAGCCGCGGCATGAAGATCCGCTTCCAGGTCTCGGACGGCCAGCCGGTCGAGGTCTTCTCGACGCGCCCCGACACGATCTTTGGCGCGAGCTTCGTGGCGGTCGCCGCCGACCACCCGATCGCGCAGGCCGCCGCTGCCCGCGATCCGGAGGCACAGGCGTTCATCGACCGCTGCAAGCAGGGCGGCACCACCGCGGCCGAGATCGAGACCCAGGAAAAGCTCGGCTACGACACCGGCGCCACTGCGACGCACCCATTCACCGGGCTGCCGATGCCGGTGTTCATCGCGAACTTCGTGCTGATGGAATATGGCACCGGCGCCGTCATGGGCGTGCCGGCGCACGACCAGCGCGACCTGGATTTCGCGCGCAAATACCAGCTGCCGGTGCGCCGCGTGGTCGCCGACGGCGAGCACCGCGATCCGCTGTTCGAAGGCGACGAGGCCTATACCGGCGGTGGCCCGCTGGTGAACTCCGACTTCCTCGACGGCCTGGACGTGGACGCCGCCAAGGCGGCGGTGATCGCGCGCGGCGAGGCCGATGGCTGGGGCGAAGGCACGACCGTCTGGCGCCTGCGCGACTGGGGCGTCAGCCGCCAGCGCTATTGGGGCACGCCGATCCCGATCATCCATTGCGAGTCGTGCGGCGCGGTGCCGGTGCCGCAGGACCAGCTGCCGGTGGTGCTGCCCGAGGACGTCAGCTTCGACGTGCCCGGCAACCCGCTCGATCGCCATCCGACCTGGAAGCACGTCGACTGCCCCACCTGCGGCAAGCCGGCGCGGCGCGAGACGGACACGCTCGACACCTTCGCGGATTCGTCCTGGTACTTCATCCGCTTCGCCAGCCAGCCCAAGGACAAGCCGTTCGACAAGGACGTCGTCGCCCAGTGGCTGCCGGTGGGGCAGTACATCGGTGGCGTCGAGCATGCGATCCTGCACCTGCTTTACGCCCGCTTCTGGACGCGCGCGCTCAAGCGCACCGGCCTGATCGACGTGGCGGAGCCTTTCACCGGTCTGTTCACCCAGGGCATGGTGACGCACGAGACCTACAAGTCTTCGGACGGCCGCTGGCTGGGTCCTGCGGAAGTGCAGGACGGCGTGGAGATCGCGACCGGTGAGGCCATCACGGTCGGCCGCGTCGAGAAGATGTCCAAGTCCAAGAAGAACACCGTCGATCCGGGTCCGATCGTCGACCAGTATGGCGCGGACGCGGTGCGGTGGTTCATGCTGTCCGACAGTCCGCCCGAGCGCGACCTGCCGTGGAGCGAGGCGGGCATTGAGGGGTCGTGGCGCTTCGTCCAGCGGCTGTGGCGGCTGTTCGACGGCCTGGCCGAACAGGCGAACGCTGAGGGCAGCGACAAGGCGCTCGACCGCAAGCTGCACCAGACGATCGCCGGCATCGCCGCCGACGTCGAGGCGCTGGCGTTCAACAAGGCGGTGGCCAAGCTCTATGAGCTGACCGGCATGATCGAGAAGGCCGCGCCGTCCGCCTCGCGTACCCAGGCGATCCGCACGCTCATGCGGCTGGTGGCGCCGATGGTGCCGCACATCGCCGAGGAAGCCTGGGCCGCAAACGGCGGCGACGGGCTGATCGCAGACGCGCCCTGGCCGGAAGTCGACGCCGCGCTCTTGGTCGAGGACGAAGTCACCGTCGCGGTGCAGGTCAACGGCAAGCTGCGCGACACGCTGACCCTGCCCAAGGGCACCTCGCGCGAGGATGCGGAGGCCGCGGCGCTCGCCTCGGCCAACGTCCAGCGCGCGATGGAGGGCAAGCCGCCGCGCAAGGTGATCGTGGTTCCCGATCGCCTGGTGAACATCGTCGCATGATCCGGCGCGCCGCCCCGCTGCTGCTCGCCTGCCTGCCGCTGGCCCTCACCGGCTGCGGGCTGCGGCCGCTCTATGCGGGCGGCGAGTCCGGACCGGTGCGCGCGCTGCTCTCGGGCGTCGAGGTGGCCCCCATCCCCGGCCAGAACGGCTGGCTGATGTCGACGGCGCTGCGCGACCGGCTGCGTGCCGAAGGCGCACCGCGCTACCGGCTGCAGGTGGTGCTCGATGACGAGATCACCGGCCTGGGCGTCCGCCGCGACGATGCGGTGACGCGCGAGCGCCGGACGCTGCGCGCGCGCTACCAGCTGGTCGATGCCGCAAGCGGCGAGACGGTGCTCGACGCAACCGCGGGCTCCGACGTCGGCATTGACGTGGTGAGCTCCGAATATGCCACCATCGCCGCCGAGCAGTCGGCGCTGGAGCGGTTGTCCGGCATCGTCGCGGACCAGATCATCAGCCGCCTGGCGCTCTACGCGCAGCGGACCGACCTCCCCGCCGGGCAGTGAAGGCCAAGCCTGATACCCTCGGGCCGCGGCTCGACAAGCCGGCCCCCGACATCCGCCTCTACCTGCTGCACGGCCCCGATGAGGCGGGTGCGGCCGAGCTCGCGCAGCGGCTCGCCCGCGCGATGGGGCCGGAAGCCGAGCGCATCGAGTTCGAGGGCAGCGGGTTGAAGGCACGCCCCGGCGCGCTGGCCGACGAAGCCGCCTCGCTCTCGCTGTTCGGCGGTGCCCGCTACATCCGCGTCAATGCGATGGGCGAGGAGTCGCTGGAGGCGGTGACGCTGCTGCTCTCGGCCGAGCGCGCCGGCAACCCGGTGGTGGCGCTCGCCCCCTCGGTGAAGGGCACCGGCAAGCTCGTGAAGCTCGTGTCGGCCGCGTCCAACGCCTTTGAATGCGCCTGCTACGTGCCCGATGCACAAGCCGCCGCCCGGCTCGCGACGGCGCTCGGGCGCGACCAAGGCCTGCGCCTCAGCCACGAGGCGGCCGAGCATCTTGCGGTGGCAAGCGGCGGCGACCGGGCGATCCTGGCGCGCGAGATCGAGAAGCTGGCGCTGTTCCTCGACGCCGCCCCCGACCAGCCCCGCGACGCCGGCTTGCCCGCCCTCGACGCGATCGGCGCAGACCTGGGCGAGGCGGAGATGTTCGGCGCGATTGCCGCGATCGTCGGCGGCGATGCCGCCACCGCCGGCGCCGAGGTCGCCGCGCTCGAGGCCGGCGGCAACCACTCGGTGCCGCTGTTGCGCATGACGGTCCGCAAGCTCTTGTCGCTCGCCGAGATGCGCGCCGAGATCGACGCGGGGGATCGCCCCGCCGACGTGATCGAGCGCCACCGCGTGTTCTTTCGCGAGAAGCAGCCGACGATGGACGCGCTGCGCCGCTGGAGTTCGCCGCAACTCGCCCGCGCAATCGACCGGCTGCGGCAGACCGAGCGCGCGACCATGTCCGGCGCGAGCGCGGGGGACGTGCTGACCGCACACGTTGCGGTGGCGGCTGCGCGGAGTGTGCGGCGGTAAGGGGCGGCGTCCCTAACCCTACACGCCCAATCCTGACCTGCGCCTCCCCTCCTCCACCCCCCGTTCATCCCGAGTAGCCGTCGAGTAGCGGCGTAGCCGCGTATCGAGATGGCGTATCGAGGGAGGGTTGTCGCGCGGGACCGTACCTCGATACGAGCTCTCGATACGCTGCTGACGCAGCACCTCGATCTCTACTCGGCACAAACGGTGAAGGGAGGCGGCCCCGAACGAGGGGAAGGCGGGCGCGGTGCTTGCTGGCTCCCCGCCTCCTTTTGACGCCCGCGCAAAAGCAGGGCAGGGCGTCCGCAACCCCTTTCCTGGATTCCCGATGCCCACCGCTTCCGACCGCCGCACCTTTGCGATCATTTCCCACCCCGACGCCGGCAAGACCACGCTCACCGAAAAGCTGCTGCTGTTCGGCGGCGCGATCCATCTGGCGGGCGAGGTCAAGGCGCGCGGCGCCGCGCGGCGCGCGCGCTCCGACTGGATGAAGATCGAGCAGCAGCGCGGCATCTCCGTCACCTCGTCGGTGATGACATTCGAGCGCGAGGGCGTGACCTTCAACCTGCTCGACACCCCGGGCCACGAGGATTTCTCGGAAGACACCTATCGCACGCTGACCGCGGTCGATTCGGCGGTGATGGTGATCGACGTCGCCAAGGGCATCGAGAGCCAGACGCGCAAGCTGTTCGAAGTGTGCCGCCTGCGCAACGTGCCCATCATCACCTTCGTCAACAAGGTCGATCGTGAGGGGCGCCCGGTGTTCGAGACGCTGGACGAGGTCGCCGACCTGCTCCAGCTCGACGTCACGCCGATGACCTGGCCGGTCGGCATGGGTGGCGCGTTCGAGGGCATCTACGATCTGCGCAGCAACCGCCTGCTGCTGCCGGAAGGACCGAGCCGCGAGTTCCAGGGCAAGGTGGTCGAGACCACCGGCCTGGACGATCCCAAGCTCGACGAACTGCTCTCGGCCGAGGGCGTCGCCAAGCTGCGCGAGGACGCCGAGCTGGCGATGGCCGGCTATGCCGAGTTCGATGGCGAAGCCTATCGCAACGGCGACCTGACGCCGGTGTACTTCGGCTCGGCGCTCAAGGAGTTCGGCGTCGACTCGCTCATCAAGGCGCTTGCCGAATACGCCCCGCCGCCGCGCCCGCAGCCGGCCGAGCCGGCGCCGGTCGACCCGAGCAACCCGGAAGTCACCGGCTTCGTGTTCAAGGTCCAGGCCAACATGGACCCCAACCACCGCGACCGCATCGCCTTCATGCGGCTGTGCTCGGGCACCTTCAAGCGCGGCATGAAGCTGATCCCGTCGGGCCACGGCAAGCCGATCGCGGTCCACTCGCCGATCCTGTTCTTCGCGCGCGAGCGCGAGCTGGCGGACGAGGCGTTCCCGGGCGACATCATCGGCATTCCCAACCACGGTACGCTGCGCGTCGGCGACACGCTGTCGGAACGCGCCGACGTGCGCTTCACGGGCCTTCCCAACTTCGCGCCGGAAATCCTGCGCCGCGTCGCGCTCAAGGACCCGACCAAAACCAAGCAGCTGCGCAAGGCGCTGGACGACATGGCCGAGGAAGGCGTGACGCAGGTCTTCTATCCGGAGATCGGCTCCAACTGGATCATCGGCGTAGTCGGCCAGCTCCAGCTCGAGGTGCTGCTGAGCCGCCTCGACGCGGAATACAAGGTCGCCGCCGGGCTGGAGCCCGCGCCGTTCGAGACCGCGCGCTGGGTGTCCTCGGAGGATCCGGCGGACCTCAAGACCTTTGCCGACCTCAACCGCACCGCCATGGCCAAGGACCGCGACGGCAACCCGGTGTTCCTCGCCAAGTCGGCGTGGGAAGTGGGGTATGTGGCGGATCGCTATCCGAAGGTGCGGTTTGCGGCCACGCGAGAGCGTTAGGGTTCCGGCGCCCGTCCCGTTTGCTTCGAGCTTGTCGAGAAGCCGCCACAAACGCTCCGCTGAGAATCCCTGGGCTTCCGCCTCCGCGGGAGCACGGTGGTTCCCCGTTCCCCTGCCTCCCCGTTTACTTCGAGCCTGTCGAGAAGCAGCCACAAGCCACCCGCCAGCACTTCTCGACAAGCTCGAAGCAAACGGGGGGTGAGAGGCGCGACTGGTCCTCGCCCTCCCCTTCAGCATGACGAAGGTGGGAGGCTGAGCTCCCTTCACCCACTATTCCGCAGCGCCGTCGCAATCGCGTTGATCGACAGCAGGATACCCTCCCCGATCCGCGCATCCTCCTCGCCGGCACGATGCCGCTTCAGCAGCTCGATCTGCAGCAGGTTGAGCGGCTCGATGTACGGCAACCGCAACCGGATCGACGTCTCCAGCGCCGGATGCTTCTCCAGCAGCCGCGTCTGGCGGGTGACGGTGAGCAGCCCATCCTGCGTCGCCTGCCAGCCGTCGCGGATGCGCCCGAAGATCGCCTCCCCAAGCGCCCGATCCTCCACGAGCGCCGCATAGCGCGCGGCGATCCCCATGTCGGACTTGGCGAGCACCATCTCCATGTTGGCAAGCGTCGCGGCGAACAACGGCCAACCGCTCGCCATCTCGCGCAGCAGCCCCTTGTCCTCGAACGCGGCGATCGCCTGGCCGACGCCGTACCAGCCGGGCAGCATGACCCGCGCCTGCGCCCAGCTGAACACCCACGGGATGGCGCGCAGGTCCTCGATCGCGTCGGATTTCTTGCGGCTTGCCGGGCGCGATCCGATCTTGAGCCCCGCGATCTCGCTGATCGGCGTCATCTGGCGGAAGAAGGTTCGGAAGCCTTCGGTCTCATAGACCAGCCCGCGATAGGCGCGGAACGCCGTCTCGGAGAGCGTGTCCATCGCCGCGGCGAAGCGCTCGTAATCGGCAGGCGCCAGCCGCTCCGGCTCCAGGCTGGCCAGCAGGGTCGCGGAGGCCATCGCCTCCAGGTTCGTGGTGGCACTCGCGCGCGTGCCATATTTCGCGGCGATCACCTCGCCCTGTTCGGTGATGCGGATGCGGCCCTGGACGGTGCCGGGCGGCTGCGCCTGGATCGCCGCGAACGAGGACCCGCCCCCGCGCCCGACCGCGCCGCCGCGGCCGTGGAACAGCTGCATGCGGACCCCGGCCTCCTCGAACACCGGCCGGAGCGCGGTCGACCCGCGGCTCAGCTGCCAGGTGGAGGTCAGATAACCGCCATCCTTGTTGGAGTCGGAATAGCCGATCATCACTTCCTGGTGCCCACGCACGCTTGCCACCGCGGCCACCTCGGGCAGCGCGAACCAGGCGCGCATGATCTCGGGCGCTGCCTCCAGGTCACCGATCGTCTCGAACAGCGGGATCGCCATGACATGCGCCTGCGGCGGCGCGCCCGGTACGTACAGCCCCGCTTCCTTCAGGAGCAGGTTGACCTCCAGCAGGTCCGACACGGATTGCGCCATGGAGACGATATAGTGGCGGATGCAGTCGCGGCCGTAGCGGGCATGGGCCTCGGCAGCGGCGTGGAGAATCGCCAGCTCGGACGCCGTCTCCTCCGAATAGGCGGCATAGGGCGAGGTCAGCGGCCGCGGGCTCGCCAGCTCGCGGCGGAGCAGCGCCACCCGCGCGTCTTCGTCCAAAGCGGCATAGTCCTCCGCGACCCCGCCGGCCTTCAGGAGTTCGGCGACGACGCGCTCGTGCACGGCGCTGTTCTGGCGCATGTCGAGCGTTGCCAGGTGGAAGCCGAAGGTCTCCACCGCCCGGATGAGCCGGCCCAGGGCGCCGCCGCTCGCCAGGGGGCCGTTGCCGCCGATGGTGAGCGCATGCGCAAGCGCCGTCAGATCCTCCCGCAACGCAGCCGGGTCGGGATAGCGTTCGCCGTCCAGGGCAGCCGGCCGCGGCGGCGCCTTGCCTGTCAGTGCCCGATAGGTGGCGGCGAGCCGTGCGTAGATGCCCGACAGCGCGCGGCGGAACGGTTCGTCGGCGCGGCTTGCGGCCGTATCCCCGCTCCGTTCCGCCAGCGCCTCGACCCCTGCGTCGACGGTCGCATGTTCGGTCGAGATCGACAGCTCGGCGCCCAGCGCATGCACCGCATCCAGATAGTAGCCCAGCACCGCCTCGGCCGAGCGCGACAGCGCCAGCCGCAGCGAGTCCGCGGTGACATAAGGATTGCCGTCGCGATCGCCGCCGATCCAGCTGCCGGGGCGCAGGAACGATGCGGGCCGCGCGCCGAGCGCCCGCTCCCAGCGCGCGTAGAGCGCCGGCAGCGTCGGCAGGAACACGTCCCGCAGGTAGCTGAGCGCGGTCTCGACCTCGTCCGCCACATACAGCCGTTCCCGGCGCAGCACGCGGGTCTGCCACAGGAGCGCGATCTGCCGGACGATCGCCTCCTCGACCTGGTCGCCGTCCTCGGTCTCCTCTACGCCGCCATCCCGCAGCGCCATCAGTTCGGCGATGCGGTTGCGGTGGTCGATCATGCTCTTGCGCCGCACCTCGGTCGGATGGGCGGTGAGCACCGGCATCAGCAGCGCGTCGTCGAGCAGCGCGAGCACCGCATCGCGGCCGATGCCGTGCTTCCCCAATCGCTCCAGGGCATGGGCGACGTCCGCTCCGGCCTCCGCCGCCACGCCTTGCCGATCCTCGGCGAGGTTCGCGAGCATCGAGAACAGCATGAAGCCGCGCACGAACGCGATCGTCTCGTCCAGCGTCAGCCGGTCGAGCCCCGGATCGATCGCGTCCGCGCCAGCCACCCCGCGGTGGCGATCGACCGAAGTCGCGCGGATGTACTCGATGCGCTTGAACAGGTCCTCCCCGCCATAGGCGCGGATCACGTCGCCAAGCAGTCGGCCGAGGAAGCGAACATCGGGATTGTTGGTGATCGGGGGAAGGCTGGCCATGCCGGGTTGCTGCGCTGCGGAAGCGCTCTGGTCAACCAGCTCTTTTCGTTTCGTGCGTCAAAGCGACTCAATCCGTAGCAAAATTACCGCTACCAGAAGTTCTGCCCGGCGTGTCGCGCGGCCGGGCAGCACAAATTACACGTCGAGGTTGGCGACGCTCAGCGCGTTCTCCTGGATGAACTCGCGGCGGGGCTCCACCACGTCGCCCATCAGGCGCGTGAAGATCTCGTCCGCGACGTCCGCCTGCTCGATCGCGACGCGCAGCATCGAGCGGTTCTGCGGATCGAGCGTGGTTTCCCACAGCTGTTCCGCGTTCATCTCGCCCAGCCCCTTGTAGCGCTGGATCGACAGGCCCTTGCGCCCGGCGGCGAGAATCGCGTCGAGCAGCTGGCTGGGCCGTGCGATCAGCACCTCGCCCTTGGCGGCGGTGACGGGCGTCGCCTCGCTCTCTTCCAGGTCCGCGACCGGATTGTCGGCATCGCTCGCCTGGGCGCCGCGCGCCGGCACCAGCTTGCCCGTGGCAGCGTAGCTCTCGACCTCCTCGGCCGTCAGCGCGTGGAGCTTGCGCCCCTCGGCCGAGGTCAGGAAGGCGGCCTCGATCACATGGTGATCGGTGACGCCGCGCCACACGCGACGGAAGTGGAGCGCCCCCTCTTCGGAGATGCTGGCACTCCAGCGGGCGTCGCCATCGGTGCTGTCGAGGCGCCGAACCGCATCCGCCAGCCGCTCCTCGCGCTGGGCACGCGACGCTTCGGGGTCGAGCGTGCCGGACAGCGCCAGCACCTCGACGATCTCGGGGGCATAGCGGCGGGGGACGTAGCGCATCAGCGTGCGCATGCGCCGCGCATGATCCACGAGCGTCTTGAGGTCGCTGCCGCTGCGGCCACCGGCCGGCGTCTCCAGCACCTGCGCGGCAACGCCCGCGTCCACCAGATAGGCGTCCAGCGCGGCATCGTCCTTGAGGTACACCTCCGAACGGCCGCGCGTCGCCTTATAGAGCGGCGGCTGGGCGATATAGAGATGCCCCGCCTCGATGATCTGCGGCATCTGACGATAGAAGAAGGTCAGCAGCAGCGTGCGGATATGGGCGCCGTCGACGTCCGCGTCCGTCATGATGACGATCTTGTGGTAGCGCAGCTTCTCCAGGTTGAAGTCGTCGCGGCCGATGCCGGTGCCCATCGCCTGGATCAGCGTCCCGATCTCGCGCGACGAGAGCATCCGGTCGAAGCGCGCACGCTCGACGTTCAGGATCTTGCCGCGCAGGGGCAGGATCGCCTGGAAGTGGCGGTCACGGCCCTGCTTGGCCGATCCGCCGGCCGAGTCGCCCTCCACCAGGAACAGCTCGGACTTGGCGGGGTCGCGCTCCTGGCAATCGGCAAGCTTGCCGGGCAGCGAGGCGATATCCATCACCCCCTTGCGCCGGGTGAGCTCGCGCGCCTTCTTGGCGGCCTCGCGCGCGGCGGCGGCGTCAATCACCTTCTGGATGATCTGGCGCGCGACCGCCGGGTTTTCCTCCAACCACTCCGCCAGCTTGTCGGCCATCAGGCTTTCGAGCGGCTGGCGGACTTCGGAGGAGACCAGCTTGTCCTTGGTCTGCGAGCTGAACTTGGGATCCGGCAGCTTGACCGAGACGATCGCGGTCAGCCCCTCGCGCATGTCGTCGCCGGTAAGGGTGACCTTCTCCTTCTTCAGCGCGCCCGACTTGTCGGCATAGTTGTTGATCGTGCGGGTCAGCGCCGCACGAAACGCCGCCAGGTGCGTGCCGCCATCCCGCTGCGGGATGTTGTTGGTGAAGCACAGCACGTTTTCGTAATAGCTGTCGTTCCACTCCAGCGCGACATCGATGCCGACGTCGTCGCGGTGGCCGGTGATCGCCACCGGATCCGGCATCAGCGGCTGCTTGTTGCGGTCGAGCCACTTCACGAAGGCAGCGATGCCGCCCTCGTAGAACAGCTCCACTTCGCGCCGCTCCTCGTGTCGGGCGTCCGCCAGCACCAGCCGCACGCCGGAGTTCAGGAACGCGAGCTCGCGATAGCGATGCTCGAGCTTGTCGAAGTCGAACTCGATGTGGTTCTTGAACGTGCCGCCGTCGCCCGGCGCCTTCTCGGTCGAGGGCAGGAAGGTCACGCGCGTGCCGCGCTTGCCCTCGGCCTTTCCGACCACCTTGAGGGGCGCCACCGCATCGCCGTGGCGGAACCGCATGTAGTGCTCCTCGCCGTCGCGCCAGACGGTCAGGTCCAGATATTCGGACAGCGCGTTGACCACCGACACGCCGACGCCGTGCAGGCCGCCGGACACCTTGTAGGCGTTGTCGTCGGACGTGTTCTCGAACTTACCGCCCGCGTGCAGCTGGGTCATGATGACCTCGGCCGCCGAGACGCCCTCCTCCGGGTGGATGCCGGTCGGGATGCCGCGGCCGTTGTCCTCGACCGAGACGGACCCGTCGGGATTGAGCGTGATGAGCACCCGGTCGCAATGGCCGGCAAGCGCCTCGTCGATCGCGTTGTCGCTCACCTCGAACACCATGTGGTGGAGGCCCGAGCCGTCGTCGGTGTCGCCGATATACATGCCGGGGCGCTTGCGAACCGCGTCCAGGCCCTTCAGGACCTTGATCGATTCCGCGCCATATTCATTGGAGTTGGGGTTCGTCGCCATACCGAGGATATAGGGATTCACCCCCAGGAACGGAAGCAAAATGCGGGCGTTTGGGCCCCCTCAGCCGACCTTGCTGAGCCAGAATGCGGCCAGGAAACCGGCGACGGCGATCAGGCCGGTATATTCATGCGTGTTCTCGGTCGCCTCCGGGATCATGGTGTCGACCAGCATGGCAAGGATCGCGCCTGCGGCGACAGCGGTGATCACCGCGACCAGATCCGCACTCGCGTCCGCCAGCAACAGATTGCCGAGCAGCGCCGACAGACCCGACGCGACCGCGATCGCGGTCCATACGCCGAAGATATAGGCGGTGGACCGCCCCGCCTTCTTCATGCCGGCGGCAGAAGAAAGGCCCTCGGGGATGTTCGAGAGGAACACCGCGGCGACCACCGTGGTGCTCACCCCCGTCCCGCCGATCAGGCTGATGCCGATGACGATCGACTCGGGAATGCCATCCAGCAGGGCGCCGAGTGCGATGGCGCCGCCGCCTCCTTCGCTCGCGTGCGGCTGCGTCTCCGTGCTCTCGGTTCCCGAGCGCTTGCGGTGCCGGGCGCCCCGGCGCGAGAGCCAGACGTTGCCGGCGGTGTAGAGGGCTGCACCGCCAACGAACCCGGCGGCGGTCGCATCGAGCCCGCCGCGGGCGAACGCATCGTCCATCAGGTCGAAGGCGACGGCGGAAATGAGGACGCCCGAGCCGATCGCCATCACGGCGGCGATCAGGCGCTGCGGCAGTTGCACTGCGCCCGCGATGGCGGCGCCGATCAGCAACGCCGAGCCGCCGAGGAGGCCCCAGAGCCCTGCCTCGAGCCAGGTCGGCATCAGCCGACCGGCATGTTCAAGAAGGTGGGGCAGCGCCGCATGCGCAGGTCAACGCAGCAACGGCGTTTCGGTGCCCCCCGAAGAGTCGCGCGCCTTAGCGCGCGACGCCCTGGCCGCCGCCACCCGGACGCCGACCGCGCCCACCCCGGCGCGGGCCGCCGGGACGCGCACCCGCCGGACGCTCGCCCGCGGGGCGCTCGCCTGCCGGCTTGCCCTGGCCACCGCGCGACGGATTGCCGACCGGGCCGCGACCCGAACCCGCGGGCTTGGCGCTGTGCGTGGCGCGCGGACGGGGCAACTGGCGATCGCCCGGAGCACGCTCGGGCCGATCGGGCGCATGCGGTGCGCGCGTCGCCTTGATGTTCGCCGCCTCGGCCAGGAAGTTCTCCGGCAGCGGCACCACCTCGATCTTCTGACGGGTCAGCTTCTCGATCTGGCGCAGATAGGGGCGCTCGTCCTCGGCGCAGAACGCAAAGGCGATGCCATCGGCACCGGCGCGCGCGGTGCGGCCGATGCGGTGGACGTACTGCTCGGCCACGTTCGGCAGCTCGAAGTTCACGACATGGCTGACGCCCGAGACGTCGATGCCGCGCGCGGCGATGTCGGTCGCCACCAGGATCGGCACCTTGCCCGAACGGAACTCGCCGAGCGCACGCTCACGCTGCGGCTGCGACTTGTTGCCGTGGATCGCGTTGGAGGCGATGCCGTTGGCGGCCAGCAGCTTCACGACACGATCGGCGCCATGCTTGGTCCGGGTGAACACCAGCGAGCGATCGATCTTGTTGTTGCGGAAGAACAGGGTCAGCAGCGCCTGCTTCTCCTGCTGCTGCACGAAGGTGACATACTGCTCGACGCGCTCGGCGGTGGAGGAGACGGGCGCCACCTTCACCTCGGCCGGATGGGTGAGGTACTTGTCGGCGAGGTCGCGGATGTCCTTGGGCATGGTGGCCGAGAAGAACAGCGTCTGGCGATCCTTCGGCACCATCGACACGATGCGGCGCAGCGCGTGGATGAAGCCCAGGTCGAGCATCTGGTCGGCCTCGTCGAGCACCAGGATCTCGAGCTCATTCAGCGCCAGGCACTTCTGGTCGATCAGGTCGAGCAGGCGGCCCGGGGTGGCGACCAGGATATCGACGCCGGCCGCCACGTCGCGGATGTTGCGCGCGACGGGCACGCCGCCGAACACGGTTGCGACATTCAGCTTGGTGTACTTGGCGTAGGTGCGGGCATTGTCCGCGATCTGGCTGACCAGCTCACGGGTAGGCGCCAGCACCAGCATGCGGCAGCGCATCGGCTTGCGGCGGACGTTGGCCTTCACCAGCAGGTCGAGCGACGGCAGCACGAAAGCCGCGGTCTTGCCGGTGCCGGTCTGGGCGATGCCGAGCAGGTCGCGCTGCTCCAGCACGATCGGGATCGCGTCGCGCTGAATCGGCGTCGGCTCGGTGTAGTTCTTCTCGGTCAGGGCATCGAGAAGCGGCTTGGAAAGACCAAGGGACTGGAAGGACATGGAATACCTGTCAGTAGCCGGCACGCGCGGCCAGACGGCACGCACGGGAAGGCGGGGCAAAAATGCGACCCGCGTGACTTGGGAAGCCGGTGGAGCGCGACGCGAGCCTCGGCCGCAAGGCCGGATCACGCTGCTTGTTTGAAGCGTCGCTGCGGTGTGGCAGATGCGCCCGCCATCCCGAAAAGTCAAGGTTGCGGCCCGACCACCCGTCCATCGACGACGTGGAAGCGCGTCGCCTCTGGCCCGATCGCGTCGAACAAGCCTGGCTCGGTGCCGGTCAACCAGACCTGGCCGCCGCCTGCCAGCCGCTCGAACAATGCCGCCCGGCGGCCGGGATCGAGATGCGCCGCCACCTCGTCGAGCAGCAGCAGCGGCGGGCGCCCGGCCCGCTCGGCGACCAGCGCGGCATGGGCAAGCACCAGCCCCAGCAGCAGCGCCTTCTGCTCGCCCGTCGAGCAGCGATGCGCCGCCTGTCCCTTTTCCAGGTGCACCACCGCCAGGTCGGACCGATGCGGCCCCGCCAGCGTCCGCCCCGCCGCCGCGTCGCGGGTGCGGCCGGCGGCGAGTTCCGCCCGCAGCCGATCGGCATCGCCGCCCCACCCCTCGATCGAGAGCCCGGCCCGCGGAAAGGCACCGGCAGGGCTCGCCGCGATCCGCTCTGCCAGCATGGTCACCGTCGTCCGGCGCGCCGCATCCACCGCCGCGCCATGTTCGGCCATCCGCGCCTCCAGCGCCGCGAGCCACTCGGGATCGGCCGGGCGATCGTCGGCCAGCAGCCGGTTGCGCTCGCGCATCGCCGCTTCGTAGCGGCTAGCGTGGCTGGCATGGCCGGGCGCGAGCGCCAGCGCCAGGCGATCCAAGAAACGCCGACGCTCGCCCGCGGGTTCGACGAACAGCCGATCCATCGCCGGGGTCAGCCACAGCACCGTCAGCCACTCGGCCAGCGCCATGGCCGTCGCCGGCGCGCCGTTGATCCGCACCAGCCGCCGCTCGGGCGCATCGGGCCGGGTACCGGTGCCAAGCGCGGTATCGTCCGCCAACACCGCCGCCACGCCAAAGCCGCCGCTGCCGCCCTGGCGCGCCATCTCGGACAAGGGCGCGCGTCGAAGGCCGCGCCCCGGCGCCAGCAGCGACACCGCTTCCAGCACGTTGGTCTTGCCCGCCCCATTGTCCCCGGACAGCACGACGAAGCCCGGCCCGGGTGCGAGCACCGCGTCGGCATGGTTGCGAAAGTCGGTGAGGGACAGGCGCGCGAGCATCGTTGGCGCCGCTGTAGCGCAACCCGCGCCCCAGCGCGACGCAACCTTCCGGCCCGCAGGGAATTGCCTTCAGCGGAACCGAGAAAAGGGGATGATGATGCGGAAATGGTGGATTGCGGCGGCAGCACTGGCGGTGGCGGCCTGCGGGGCGCAGACGCCGCAGGAGCGCGAGGCCGACCAGCTGCGCGATGCCGCAGAGGCGCAGGCCGACGCCATCGAGGCGCAGGCTGGAAACGTGTCGGCAGGCATGAAGGCCGAAGCCGAGCAACTGCGCCAGCAGGCAGGCCAGGGCGGCGGCTATGATGCCCAGCGCTTGCAGGTCCGCGCCGAAGCCCGCGAGCGCGAGGCCAAGCTGGTCGAGGAACAGGCCGAAGCAAAGGCCCGGGCAGTCCGCGACGAGGGCAAGGCAAAGGCCAGCGCGCTGCTGGCGAAATAGCGGCGGCGCGGCCGGTCGCACTTGGGCCTGCGGTTAATCCGCGCCTGTACCCCGACGAAGGCCGGGGCCCAGTTGGGAAGCATTGGCGAGGAGCGCGTGGCCTTACCGCGCGCGCCGCAACTGGACCCCGGCCTTCGCCGGGGTACCGGATGGGTCAGGGTGCAGGAGCGCCGAAGCGCGCCTCACACCCGCATCGGCATCAGCACGTACAGCGCCGGCGACTTGTCGTTCTCGCGGATCAGCGTCGGGGCTGCCGCGTCGGCCAGGTGCACCTCGCAGAGGTCGCCCTCGATCTGACCCAGGATGTCGAGCAGGTAGCGGCTGTTGAAGCCGATCTCGAACGGCAGCGCGCTGTAGTCGCCGGGTACTTCCTCGGCAGCCGCGCCGTTCTCCGGGCTGGTCACGGACAGGGTGATCTTGTCGCGGTCGAGCGCCATCTTCACCGCGCGGGTCTTCTCCGTGGCGATGGTGGAGACGCGGTCGACGCCCTCCATGAAGCTCTTCGGATCGAGCTTGAGCAGCTTGTCGTTCGCGGTCGGGATGACGCGCGAATAGTCCGGGAAGGTGCCGTCGATCAGCTTGGAGGTGAGGATCGCCTGCCCCAGGTCGAAGCGGATCTTGGAACCCGACAGCGACACGCCGACCGATCCGTCGACCTCTTCGAGCAGCTTGCGCAGCTCGGCCACGCACTTACGCGGCACGATCACGTCCGGCATCTTTTCGGCGCCTTCCGGACGCGGCAGCGTCACGCGTGCCAGCCGGTGGCCGTCGGTCGCCGCCGCCTTCAGCACCGGCTCGCCGCTCGCATCCTCGGACACGTGCAGGAAGATGCCGTTCAGATAATAGCGCGTTTCCTCGGTCGAGATCGCGAAGCGCGTCTTGTCGATGATCTGCTTGAGCATCTCTGCCGGCAGTTCGAACTGCGTCGGCAGCTCGCCCTCGGCGATCACCGGAAAATCGTCGCGCGGCAGCGTGGCGAGGTTGAAGCGGGCGCGGCCCGCCACCACCGTCAGCCGGCCCTCGGCCGCCGACAGCTGCACCTGCGCACCCTCCGGCAGCTTGCGCGCGATGTCGAACAGCGTGTGCGCCGAAACCGTGATCGCGCCCGGCTGGTCGACCGCCGCTGCGATCGTCTCGTCAATCTGCAGATCCAAATCGGTTGCCATCAACCGCATCGAGCCGTTCTCGGCCGCCTCGATCAGCACGTTCGACAGGATCGGAATCGTGTTCCGCCGCTCGACGACGGATTGGACGTGGCTCAGCCCCTTCAACAGGGTCGCGCGTTCGATCGTCGCCTTCATCTTTTCAAAACCCCCGGGCGCCCGCCCTAGTCCTGGCCACCCGGTCGGGTGGGATTGGTCCGTTGTCTCACCTCTAGCGCGCAAAAAAGGGCCGGAGCAAGCTGCTCCGGCCCTCCTTGTTTCCGATTGCGCATGCCGTCTGGGTGGTATCGCCCTGACGGCGCGGCAAGCGGCGCCCGCTTAGAAGCGCATGCCGACGCCGACCAGCACCTGGTGACGGTCGGTATCCACGTCGAAGCTGTCGGTCGTGTTGCCGTCGAAGCGGAAGTCTGCGCTCGAATAGTTCGAGTAGCGGTACTCGAGCTTGGCATAGGTGTTGGTGCCGATCGACTGCTCGACGCCGGCGCCGACGCGATAGCCGTCCAGCTCATAGTTGCGGTCGAGGTCCACGTCGCCGTTCACGCCCTGCACGTTCAGCTTGGCGTTGGTGTAGCCGGCCTTGGCATAGACCAGGGTCTGCGGCGTCGCGAGGATACCGGCGCGCACGCCGACATAGATGTCGCGGCCCGGTGCCACGCGGCCATAGCCGAAATAGTTCGGATCGCGCGTGTCGGTCTTGGTCTTGCCGGTCGAGTCGGTCAGTTCCGCCTCGAGGCCCAGCACGGCGCCCGAAACGGCGAAGTCATAGCCGACGTCCACACCATAGAGGAAACCGTCCACGGTCTGGTCGTCGCCGTCGATGTCCGAATCCTCGCTGCTGCCCGGACGAACCGCGTCATAGCCGGCGACCACGCCGACGCGCGGGCCGGTGAAGTTCGGGTTGACGTCCTGCGCCATCGCCGGGGCGGCGAATGCGGAGGAAGCGGCCAGCAGGCCCAGAGCGACGTAACGCATAACAAACTCCTGAATTGCTGCCCGAGGTACGCCGGGCACAGCGCTCAAATAGGCGACGCGCCGGCAGGTTTCATGAACCCCAGCTAAACAGGGATTTTCGTTGCATTCGCGCAACAGGGGCTTGAAAGCAGGGCCATGGTGAACAAGGCACGGCAGGGGCGCGACTTCATCGCGCGGCATGGCGAGACGGTCTACAACGTGGCCCGGCGCATGCAGGGCGACCACCTCCACATCCCGCTCACGCGCGCCGGTTTTGCCCAGGCGGATGCGATGGGGGCGGCGCTTCGGACGCTGCTCGGGCCGAAGCCGAAGCTGACGCTCTGGGCCTCTACCGCCGGCCGCGCGCTCCAGACGCTGGCGATCATCGCCGAACATCTCGAGCTCGATTGGCACCAGGCGCGCACCGACGCGCGGCTCGTCGAGATCGGCATGGGGCAGTGGACCGGACGCTACTATCGGGATGTCGCGGCCGAGTCGCCGGACTTCATGGACGAGGAGCATCGCCTCTACCGCCGTCCGCCTCCAGGTGGAGAGTGGTACGACGCAATCGCGGCCCGCGTCTCCGGCTGGCTCGCCGACACCGACGCAGATCCGGGCGACCGGCTGGTGATCATGCACGGCATGTCGAGCCGCGTGCTGCGCGGGCTGATGACCGGCCTGGACGTGATGCCGCAGTTCGCCGCGCCCGTCGCGCCCGACCTGCCGCAGGGCTCGATCGTCCGCATCGAACACGGCGTGGAGACGGTCGTACATCTCGGCAGCGGCGACATCGCGCACTCGGCGCCGGCATGATCGCAACGCTGCTGGCGGCGGCCGCGCTCGCGCAGGCGCCGGCCGCCGCGCCGCCCGCGCGGCGCACCCTCGGCATCTTCGAGCGCTGGGGCGCCTTCGCCGATGCCGCGCCTCGGCGCTGCTATGCGATCGCCAAGCCGATCTCGCGGCGGACGGCGCTCTATCCGTTCGCCAGCATAGCGATTTGGCCCGGTGCCCACGCCCGCAACCAGCTCCACCTTCGGCTCAGCCGGCGGCGTGCGCCCTCGGCGCAAGTGACGCTTTCCGTCGGCGATCGCCGCTTCCCACTGCGCGCCGGTACGCTCGACGCCTGGGCGCCGGACGCCGCCGCCGATCGCGCGATCGTGTCCGCGATGCGCTCCGCGCGCAGCATGAGCGTGGAGAGCCTGGCCGAGGGCGGCAGGCCGTTCGTGGACGTCTATGCACTGAAGGGCGCAGCGACCGCGATCGACGCGGCGGCGCTCGCCTGCCTGCCCGCGTAGCACGTCCCGAAACGAAGCCGGCGGCGGGCATGGAAATTGCCTGCAAATTCGACTATATGCGCGCCCATGCTGACAGTGTCGACGCCGCCGATGCCCATTCCGGGGCACATCGATCCCGTGCCCGTGCCCCGTGCAACGGCCAAGGCGCCGCGCCCGGATGGCCGCGTCGACCTGGTCGGGCTGTCCAAGCCCGCCATCCGCGAGGCGCTGGAAACTGCGGGCATGGAGCCGAAACAGGCGAAGCTTCGCGCCAAGCAGCTGTGGCACTGGATCTACAACCGCGGCGCCACCGAATTCTCGGCCATGACCGACATCGCCAAGGCGCAGCACCCGTGGCTGGCCGAGCGCTTCGTCGTCGGCCGGCCGGATGTGGTCGAGGCGCAGGTCTCGTCCGATGGCACGCGCAAGTGGCTGCTGCGCTCGCCCGACGGGCAGGATTACGAGATGGTGTTCATCCCGGACGCCGATCGCGGCACGCTGTGCGTCTCCAGCCAGGTGGGCTGCACGCTCAACTGCCGCTTCTGCCACACCGGCACGATGCGGCTGGTGCGCAACCTCACCGCGGGCGAGATCGTCGGCCAGGTGATGCTGGCGCGCGACGCGCTGGGCGAATGGCCGTCGAGCCCCGAGGGGCGCATGCTCACCAACATCGTGATGATGGGCATGGGCGAGCCGCTCTATAACTTCGACGAGGTGAAGACGGGCCTCCAGATCGTCATGGATGGCGATGGTCTCGCCCTGTCCAAGCGGCGCATCACTCTCTCCACCTCGGGCGTGGTGCCGATGATGGCACGCGCGGGCGAGGAGATCGGCGTGAACCTGGCGGTCTCGCTCCACGCCGTGACCAAGGAAGTGCGCGACGAGATCGTGCCGCTCAACAAGAAGTACGGCATCGAGGAGCTGCTGCAGGCCTGCGCCGACTATCCCGGCGCCAACAATGCGCGGCGCATCACCTTCGAATATGTGATGCTCAAGGACAAGAACGACAGCGACGCCGACGCGCATGAGCTCGTCCGCCTGCTGCGCAAGTATCAGCTGCCGGCCAAGGTCAACCTGATCCCGTTCAATCCCTGGCCGGGCGCGCCGTACGAATGCTCGACGCCGGATCGGGTCAACGCCTTTTCCGACATCGTGTTCGAGGCGGGCATTTCCGCGCCGGTGCGCCGCCCGCGCGGCCGCGACATCGACGCCGCCTGCGGCCAGCTGAAGACCGCAGCCGAGAAGAAGAGCCGCGCGCAGCTGGATCGCGAGGCCGAGGAAAAGATGGCGGCGCTCGGCTGAGCCCGTCATGGACTGGAGTGTCATCGGGCTTGCCGCCCTGGCGGGCTGCGTCGGCGGCGCGATGAACGCGCTCGCCGGCGGCGGTGCCTTCGCAACCATGCCGGCGCTGGTCGGGATCGGGCTTCCCGCCACGATCGCGAATGCCACCAGCAACGTCGCGATGCAGCCTGCCGCCATGGCGAGCGCCTGGACCTACCGCCGCGGACTCGAGCCGCTGGGCGGCCTTTCGATCCGGCTGCTGAACAGCGTCAACTTCGTGGCGGCGCTGGTCGGCAGCTATCTGCTGGTCGTGACACCGCCGACGGCGTTCGACGTGATCGTGCCCTGGCTGCTGCTCTTCGCCTTCGGGGCGATCGCCGCGGGCCAGCGCGGCGCCGCCTGGCTGCGTGCCCATGCAACGATCGGCCCGCGCACGCTGATCGCGGCCCAGCTGCTGCTCGGCGTCTATGGCGGCTATTTCGGGGGCGGCATCGGCATGATGATGACGGCGGTCTTCGGGCTCCTCGTCGGCACCGATCCCAAGCGGATGGCCGCACCCCGCACGCTGATCCTCGCCACCGCAAACCTCGCCGCCGCCGGCGTGTTCGCGGCCTTCGGCATGGTCGCCTGGGCAGCCTGCCTCCCCATGCTCCTGGGTGGCATCCTGGGCGGCTGGGGCGGCGCCTGGCTCGGCGATCGCCTGTCGGCCCGCACCATCCGGCTCTGGACGCTAGCGGTGACCGGCGTCACCACCGCCGCCTTCTTCTGGCGCGCCTACGGCTGATCAGCCCGGTCGCCGCATCGCCCGCTCGATCGCCGGCCGATCAAAGGCATGCTCAGAATATTGGCCGTCCCGTTCCACCCAATGCAGGAACAGGTGCGCCGACCAGCTGTTCGGATTGGGCTCGAGCCGCCCGTGCAGCCGGTGCGTTCCCCGGTAGAGGACGGCATCGCCCGGCGCCATCGCCACCGACCCATAGCCGCGCGACCCGAAATCTTCCGTCACTTCGCCGGTCGGCCGCTCCCCCCCCTCCGTAGCCACGGAGAGGGCCCAGGGCTTGTCTTCCCCATAGGCGATGGTCAGCGAGAGGCTGTGCTCGCACGAAGGCCGGTCATAATGGACCCGGCAGATGTCCCCCTGCTGATAGGCCCGGAAATAGGCGTAGGTGGGCAGCAGCGCCCGCCCGGTCGCCTGTGCCATGCGCGGGGTGAGCCCCCAGAGAAAGGCCAGCATCGGCGCATATTGGTATGCGTAGAGCTCGATGGCCCCGTCCACGCAGCAAGGGTCCTTCCGCGACGAAGGACTGCAGTGGCCTGCCGGCCGCCTCCAGATCGGCGCGCATCCGCATGTAGAAGGCGTCGAGAATCTCGCGCGGAAATAATCCCCGAAGCGGAACATAGCCATCCCGCCAGTAGGTCTCTGTCTCGGAAGCTCGATCCTGGTCCGTCATGGGATCAGAATACGGATGTCGCAGCGCGAGTGCGAGCGCCTTCTATGCCGGCCGTCGCATGTGAAACAGCGCGTCTTCGGCGATTTCGAAGTAATCGGCCGGGCCGCCGCCGCGCACGATCGGGCGCGCGCGGGCGGTCTGGTAGATGCCGTCTTCCAGCAGCGCCGTGTCGATGTGGATGCCGACTGCCTCGCCCAGCACCAGCCACTGGTCCAGCGCGCGGCCTTCCTTGGTCTCCAGCCGGACGATCTGGGTCACCTTGCACTCGAACTGCACCGGGCTGCCTGCCACCCGCGGCGCCGCCACCAGGCGGGAGGGCAGCGCCTCCAGCCCCGCGAGCGTGAACTCGTCCGCATCGCCCGATGCCGAACTCGCGTTCACCGCTTCCGCCTGCGCGCGCGTCGCCAGGTTCCAGACGAACTCGCCCGTCGCCTCGCAATTGGCCAGGCTGTCCTTGCGGCCCTGGGACGCGAAGCCGATCAGCGGCGGCCGATAGTTGAACGCGTTGAAGAAGCTGTAGGGCGCCAGATTGCGCCGGCCATCGGCACCCAGCGTGCTGATCCAACCGATCGGGCGGGGCGCGACGATCGCGTTGAAAGGATCGTGCGGCAGGCGGTGCCCGTCGGCGGGCTCGTAGAAGTGGAAGTCGGTCATGGCCGCTCCTAACGCGTGAGCCGGCCGGGGGGCTACCCGCAGGCAGCCGCACGGTCTATCGTTCTGCCGGTGAGCCGCCAGCCGCCCCGCGCCGTCTATCGGCACCGTCCGCTCACCCGGCTGTGGCACTGGGTCAACGCCGTCGCAATCTTCGTGATGATCGGCAGCGGGCTCATGATCCTGAACGCCCACCCCCAGCTCTACTGGGGCGACTATGGCGCGAACTTCGACCACGCCTGGATCCGCTTCGACCGGTTCCCGGGCTGGATCACGATCCCGTCGACCTACAATCTCGCGCTTGCGCGCCGCTGGCACCTGTTCTTCGCGCTGGTGCTCGCGTTCGGATTGCTGATCTTCCTGATCGGCAGCCTCCTCAACCGGCACCTCTCGCGCGACCTCACGATCAGCCGTGGCGAGCTCTCGCGGCGGCACCTCCGGGCAGATTTTCGCGCCCACCTGGCCTTCCGCTTCCACGATCCGGAGGCGCCGCGCGACTACAACAGCTTCCAGAAGCTGAGCTACATCGCGATCCTGTTCGTCGCGCTGCCGGTGGTGATCCTGACCGGCCTCACCCTCTCGCCCGGCATGAACGCGGCCTGGCCCTGGCTGCTCGACCTGTTCGGTGGCCGCGCCTCGGCGAGGTCGATCCACTTCCTCGCCGCCGCCGCCATCACGCTCTTCACAGTGGTGCATCTGGTGCTGGTGATTCTCGCCGGCCCGATCAACGAAGTCCGCTCGATGATCACCGGCTGGTGGCGCGTACCCGAAGAGGAGCAGCCATGAGCCGCATCCTCACCCGCCGCCGCGTCCTCGCCGGCATGACCGCAGGCGCCGCCGGCCTCGTTTCCGGTTGCGACCAGCTGGGGGAGTCGCCCGCCGTCCGTGGCCTGCTGTTCAAGGGCGAGGACGCGCAGCGCTGGCTGCAGCGCGGGCTCACCGCCCGCAACGCGCTCGCGCCCGAATACCGCGCTGACCAGCGCTCGCCGATCTTCCGCTCCAACGGCACTGCACGACCCGACACGTCCGCCTATGCCGCGCATGCGGCCAGCGCGTTCGCCGACTGGCGGCTCGCCGTCGACGGCCTGGTCGCGCGGCCGTTGTCGCTCTCGATGGCGCAGATCCGCTCGATGCCCGCGCGTACCCAGATCACCCGCCACGATTGCGTGGAGGGGTGGAGCGCGATCGGCAAGTGGAGCGGCCCCCGCCTGTCGCGCCTGCTCGACCTCGCCGGCCTTCGCGACCAGGCCCGTTACATCGTCTTCCACTGCGCCGACCGGCTGGGCGGGCGGCCCTATTACGAATCGATCGACCTGATCGACGCCTTCCACCCGCAGACGATCCTCGCCTGGGCGATGAACGATGCGCTGCTGCCGGTCCCCAACGGCGCGCCGCTGCGCCTCAGGGTCGAGCGCCAGCTCGGCTACAAGCACGCCAAATATGTCGAGCGGATCGAGGCGGTGGCGAGCCTGGACGGCATCGCCGGCGGCAAGGGAGGCTTGTGGGAGGATATCGCCGACTACGATTGGTACGCCGGCATCTGACGCCTCAGTCGGCGGAGAACGCCGGCTCCAGCGCGTTGATGCCGGCATGGACCCGCGCCTCGATCTCGGCGCGGGAGAGGCCGGCCGGAATGGGCGTGCCGAAGCGCAGCGTGATGGTGCCCGCATGCTTCACGCCCTTGCGCGGCCACAACGGCCCACTGTCGAGCGCGACCGGCACCACCGGCATCGCGAGCGCCTTGTAGAGGCCGGCGAAGCCCGAGCGCAGCGGCGGCGTCTCGCCCGGCAGGACGCGGGTGCCCTCCGGGAAGATCAGCACCGCGCGGCCGGCGCGGCGCGCTTCCTTGGCCTCGCGCAGCATCGCCCGCAGCGCGTCGGCGCCTCCCGCCCGGTCGATGCCGATGCTGCCGTAGCGCTGCGCCGCACGGCCCCAGAACGGGATCTGGGTCAGTTCGCGCTTCATCACGATCACCGGCGCGCCGATCCGCCACGCCAGTTCCAGCGTCTCGAACATCGCCTGGTGCTTGGCCGCGAACAGGAACGGTCCTTGGGGAATTTCCCCCTCGATCCGGACATGGATGCCGAGCAGCCAGCGGGCGAGTGCGCCCTGGGCGCGTGCCCATCCTTCCGCATGGCGCCGCAACGCCCTGGGTCCCGCCAGCGCGACCAGCGGCGCGGCGAGAACGATGGCGATCGTGAGGGCATAGAAGACGAGGTTGAACGCAAGCGTCCGCAGCCAGGCGATCATACGCCCAGCCCCAGCCACAGGACCACGCGCCGGACCAGATATTTGTTGTACTCGTCGAACAGGATGCCGAAGCGCGGCGTGCCCGGGACGGGATCGGCGATCACCTCCACCCGATCGTCGAGCGCATGGCGAAGCTCCAGGGCGGCGCGTGCCATGTGCCAGTCCGACGTCACCAGCCGCACGGTGCCATAGCCGTGGGTTCGGACCCAGTCCGCGGTCTCGTCGGCATTGGAGCGGGTATCGACCGCCTCATGGCCCAGGTCCACGCAGCAGGCGAACACCCGCGCCGGCACCTTGTACGCGGCCGCCAGCTCGCCGGGGCGAACGTCCGGGTCGACGCCGGTCACCAGCATCCGCTTGGCCTTGCCCGCGCGCACGACGGCCAGGCCGCGGTCTATGCGGCCGGGCGCGCCGGTCGGTACGACCACCGCATCGGTCACCAGCCCGTCCGGTGCCGGGCGCGGCAGCGCAACGGTGAACAGCGCGAAGCCCAGGACCCAGGCGATCAGCGCCACCGAGAACAGCCGCCAGATCACAGCACCTGCCCCAGCGCGCGCAGCACCGCGATGCGTGCGGCGACCATCGCCAGCAGCATGAAGGCGATCGGCGTGGCCACGATCAGCAGCCAGTCGGCCGTCGACAGCGCGAGCCCGGCGAGTACCTGCGACTCCAGGCCGCCGATCTGCAGCCCCACCACCAGCACCACCGCAAGACCTGCGACGGTGCCGATCAGCCCGCCCGTCAGCGTGTCGACGGCGATCCGCTGCTGGAACAGGCGGGCGATCTGGACATCGGTGGCGCCGAGCATGTGGAGGATGTCGATGGTCCCGCGGTGCGTGTCCAGCCCTGCCCGCGCCGAAAGCAGCACGACCGCAGCCGTCGCGGTCGCCATCACGGCGACGAGACCGAACGCGACCCAGCCGAGCGTGCGCAGGAAACCGCGCACCGGCGCCAGCCAACTCGCGTGCCAGTCGACCCGGGCAGCCGGCGTGGCGGCGTGGGCGATGCGGGTCACCGCCGCGACCGCAGCGTCGTCGCTCTGCCGCAGGTCCACGTCCACCATCGCCGGGATCGGCAGGTCGGCATCCAGCCCCGCCTCTCCCAGCCACGGCCGCATCAGCTCGGCCAGTTCGGCTCGGTTCACTTCGACGGCCTGCGCCACCATCGGCGCCTTGCGCAGCCCGGCGAGCAGCCGTGCGACCGCGGCATCGCGCTTGGCGGCGTCCGCCTCCACCACCTGCACGGTCAGCCGGCCGGCGAGCTGCCGGTCCAGCGCACCACCGGCACCCGCGACCGACAGGCCCATGGCTGCCGCCAGCACCGTCAGGAAGATCATGATCGCCATGATCCACACCATGGTGCGCCGTCCCTGCCGGTCGCCCAGCAGGCGCCGGTCGCTTGCGCGCATCGCCATCAGCGTGGTCCATCCGATGCGGGCGGGAAGCGCATCTGGCCGGTGGGGTCGATCAGCTTACCCCGCTCCAGCCGCATCATGCGCGCAGCCGGAATCCGCTGGAGCAGCTCATAGTCATGGGTCGCCACCACCACCGTGGTTCCCAGCCGGTTGAGCGAATCGAACAGGTGCAGCAGCCGCTCGGCCATGTCGGGGTCGACGTTGCCGGTCGGCTCGTCCGCCACCAGGATCTCGGGCCGGCCGATCACCGCGCGCGCGATCGCGATGCGCTGCTGCTCGCCGCCCGAAAGCGTGGGCGGTGGCGCGTCGGCCCGGTCGGACAGCCCCACCCAGGCGAGCATCTCGTTGACGGGCACCGCCACGTCCGCCTCCGGCACACCGGCCACCCGCAGCGGCAAGGCGATATTGTCATAGGCCGACAGGTGCGGGACCAGGCGGAAGTCCTGGAACACCACGCCGATACGCCGGCGAAAACCGGGCAGACGCGCGCGCGGCAGCGTCACCGCGTCCTCGCCGAACAGCCGGATCACGCCCCGGCTCGGCCGCTGGGCGAGGTAGAGGAGCTTCAAGAGCGAAGTCTTGCCCGCGCCCGACGCGCCGGTGAGAAAATAGAAGGAGCCCGTCGTCAGCGTGAAGCTCACGTCCGACAGCGTCTCTGCCCCATTGCCGTAGCGAAGGCCGACATTCTCAAACTGTACGATATTGGCCATCGCTGGCGCCGGCCACCCCGTTTGAAGCTTCGCGGGCGCCGCCATCGCACAGCCGCCGGACCTGCTCAAGCGGGGGACGCTGCTGCACCCTTGCCAGCACGGGTTTCCGCATGCTTAGGATCGCTATGCCCAGATCGGAATTGCCGCGTCGATGATCCTCGAGTGCACCCAATGCCACATGCGCTATGTGGTGCCCGACCATGCGATCGGGCCCGACGGACGCACCGTCCGCTGCGCAAGCTGCAAGCACAGCTGGTTCCAGCGTCCACCGCTGCTGGACTTGGGCGCGGCGGAGGCACTCCCGGCGCAGGAGCCCGCGCCGGCCGCGGCAGCGTCTCCCCCGGTGGCCGAGCCGGTTGCCGCGCCGACACCGGCAGCGCCACCCCCGCCCGCACCGGCTGCGCAAGCGACCTCGCCCGCCGCCGTCCAGCCCTCGCACCGCTATGTCGATCCAGAGGGCGAGCGCGCCGAGCGCGGTGAGCCGCGCCGCTACGACGCCTTTGCGCCGCGCCCGCCGTTCCGCCCGCGCCGCAACCCGTTCCGCCGCTGGACCGCGGCCGCCATCGCCGCGAGCGTCGCGATGATCATCGGCATCGCCGCCATCCTCTATCTCGGCACGCCCGGCATCGCTGCCAAGGTCGGCCTGCCGATCGGCAAGATCGAAACGCCGCTGCTGTTCGCCGACAAGCAGATCGAGCGCCGCAACCTGTCGAGCGGCAACGAGCTGTTCGCCATTTCCGGCAAGGTCGTGAACCCCACCGGCGAGCGCCAGCGCGTGCCCGACATCCGCGTCGATCTGAAGGACCAGCAGGAGCGCGTCGTCTACAGCTGGACGATCACGCCGTCGCAGCGGGAGCTGGGTCCCAGCGGCACCATCCTGTTCAACTCGGCGAAGCTCGACGTCCCGGCGAACTCCAAGATGCTCGAACTCAGCTTCGTGAACGGCCTCTAGGCACTGGCGCCGGCCCGCGGTGGCCCGGAAGCTTTGGCGATCCGGCGCGCGAGCTGTGCCAGCCGCGCGCCGTGGAGCAGCGCTGCCACCAGCATGCCGAGGCCCGATGCCCAGGCGAGCGCCAGCGGGCCGACGCCCGCCCCGACCAGCAGCCAGCCCGCGCCGCCGGTCACCACGAAGAAGGCGAGGATGCTGTTGGCGCCCGCCATCACCTGATCGCCCAGCGCCCGCAGCGTATAGACCAGCACCACCTGCACCCCGTCGAACAGGATGAAGGGCGCCCAGCGCAGCAGCATGGCGCCGGCCAGCAAGTGCACGTCGGCAGTCGCGGGGAACAGCCCGGTGATCCAGCCCGCGGACAGGAGCAGCACCAGCGCGAGCAGCCCGGTCGCGGCGGCGGCCAGGACGGCAGCGACCACGCCCCGCTGGATCGCGCGGTGCGGCACGCCCTCTCCTACGCCGTTGCCGGCGCGCACGCCTGCAGCCGAGCCCAGCCCCAGCGCCACCGCAAAAGTGACGTTGTGGATCGAGAACACGATCTGGAAGGCGTGCGCCGTCTCGGTGCCGAGCTGGGTCGAAAGGCCGATCAGCACCGCGAAGCCGACCAGCTCCAGCCCGGAGGCGATCGCCGGCACGAGCCCGAAGCCCAGCAGTGCGCGCACGCCCGACCAGCGCGGCGCCGCCGCCCCGCGCCAGCGGCCGACGTGGCGGACCGCCCTGTCCGGCAGCCGCAGCACGCACGCGAGCAGGACGATCGCCCCGATCGCCGATGCGATCGCGGTGGCCGCCGCTGCACCGACCGCGCCCAGTGCCGGCAGCCCCAGATGCCCACCAACCAGCGCCCAGGCGAGCAGCGCGTTGATCGGCAGCACACCCAGGTTCACCGCCGTCACCAGCCGCGGGCGGCTGATACCCTCCAGGAAGAAGCTCGCCGCAATGGTGAGCAGTTGGAAGGGATAGGCAAAGGCCATGGCGCGCACCACCGCCGCCGCTGCCGGCGCTAGAGCGGGCGAGACCCCGAGCAGGCGCAACAAGGGCTCGGCGAAGGCGAGCAGCACGCCGCCGCTGGCGAGACCGAGCAGCAGCGCCGCCACCAGCCCCTCGTGCAGCACCCGGCCCGTCGCCGGCAGGTCGCGGGCACCATCCGCCCGGGCGGCGAACACCAGCACGCCCGACAGCCAGCCGAGCACGACGACGATGCCGACGAAGGTCAGCGACCGGCTCGCCCCCAGCGCGGCCACCTCTTCCGTGCCGGCCAGACCGACGACGACCACGTCCGTCACGTGGAGCAGCGTCCAGTTGAGGCTGGTGAGCATCACCGGCCAGGCCAGCGCCAGCAGTCGGCGAACCTCGGATCGCGGCGAGGGAGCATCAAGAGCGGCAGCGGGGATCGGGGACACGGAGATACTCGACGGCAAGAGGCGACGGACAGAGCCCTAGCGGCGGGTTCGGCAAAGCGGAACGCCCGGCATCTCGGCGACATCCATCAGAAAAGGGCCCCGGCGCACCATCTGCCGCAGGAAAATCGCGAAGTCGGTTGCATGCCGCCGAATCGACTGCTAGGGGCGCTCGCCTACCAGCCGGGGGTTCTCCCCACGGTGTTCATGTGCGGTCGTGGCGGAACTGGTAGACGCGCAACGTTGAGGTCGTTGTGGCCGAAAGGCCGTGGAAGTTCGAGTCTTCTCGACCGCACCACAACTGCTCCGGTTCCCAGGCTCAGGCCGGGAACCGGAAGCGGTTTTCCCTCCAAAGGCAATCATCGTTATCCTGGCGGAAGTCGGACGGCGTTGCCGGTACATCGGTAGCCGGGATCTAGCGCGTCTGAATGCCAACGTTCCGGCATGACGGTCCCGTCTTGGCCCTCAGGCACCAACGAGGCCGGGCTGCGCACAGGAGGGGAGCGCCAGTTCGTCGCCTAACGCGTGCTCCTGCGGAGGCAGGAGCCCAGGGCCACAAGCGACACCTCCTGCGGCTCTGGGCTCCTGCCTGCGCAGGAGCACGGGGCGGTTCACCCGTGCCGAGGCCGCGTCCACAGCTCCGGATCGCGCGGCGTCCGCGGATAGCGCTTCGCCCGCCCCTGCGCCGCCGCAAAGGCCCGTGCGATCGCGGCGATCTTCTGCGGCTTGGAGGTGGTCACGCGGTGATCCCAGGCATGCTCGCCGCGTGCCCTGACGGCGCGCCCGATCCCGCCATAGATGTCGGCCGCCGCCAGCACGGCCCAGGCGGCGCGGAACGGCAGCGCCGGCGTGCCTTCGCGCGCACTTGCCTCATACCGCTCGGCCTGGTCCGCCAGCCGCCGCGCGAGCATCGCGATCCGCGGCCGAAGGTGCGGCTTCATATGCTCGCCCGGTGGCGCGTCGATCTCGACCAGCCACGCGACCGGCAGGTAGCAGCGCCCCGCAGCCGCATCCTCGGCCAGGTCGCGCGCGATGTTGGAAAGCTGAAACGCGATCCCCAGGTCGCACGCACGGTCGAGCGTGTCCTGGTCGGCCGGATCGACTCCCATCACCACCGCCATCAGGCAGCCGATCGCCCCGGCGACATGGTAGCAATAGCGGTAGAGGTCGTCCTCGCTGCGCGGGCGCCACTCCTCCGCATCGAGAGCGAAGCCCGCGATCACGTCATGCACCAGCGCGTGCGGTAGCCGGGCTTCGGCGGCTACGATCCGTAGCGCATCGAACGCTGGATCGCCGACCCATTCGCCGGCCAGCGCCATGTTCGTCTTGGCCGTGATCTCCGCCAGCCGCGCGGGCGCGTCGGCGACCGCCGTCATGCCATGGCCGAGCTCCTGCCCATCGGCGAGGTCGTCGCACGCCCGCGCCCAGGCATAGAGCAGCCACGCACGTTCCCGCGTCCGCCGGTCGAACAGCCGGCTCGCGGCGGCGAAGCTCTTCGATCCCGCCGCAATCGTCTCGCGCGCGGTCGCGACGATCGCATCGCGGCTCGGGCGATCGGCATGCACCGCGGCGGTCATGAAGCTTAGAGCTCGCTGCTCGACATCGAGAAGATCGGCCGCGCGACCTTGTGCCCGGCCATGCGATCGAGCAGCGAATCGAGCTGGTCGTCGATCAGCAGGATGTCGCGATGCATCGGCCGCAGGAAGCCGACCTCGGCCATCTTGTCCACGAACGCGATCAGCCCGTCGTAATAGCCCGCCACGTTGAGCAGCCCGACCGGCTTGGTGTGATAGCCGAGCTGCGCCCAGCTCATCGCCTCCCACAGCTCGTCCATGGTGCCGGTGCCCCCGGGAATGGTGACGAAGCCGTCCGACAGGTCGGTGAATGCCTGCTTGCGCTGGTGCATCGTCTCGACGACGTGCAGTTCGGTGCAGCCGCGGTGCGCGACCTCGGCATTGACGAGCGCGGTCGGGATCACGCCGATCACCTCGCCGCCCGCCTCCAGCGCGCCGTCGGCAACCGCACCCATCAGGCCGAGGCGGCCGCCGCCATAGACGACGCCGATGCCGCGTTCCGCCAGCGTGCGGCCGACGAAGCGCGCATTATCGATGTAGACGGGGTCCGACGGAGTCGCCGAACCGCAATAGATGGCCAGTCGCTTCACGTACTTTGTCCTTGGAATGTCGACGCAGCCGCGGGTCAGCGGCCGCGTTCCAGCATCAACGAGGCGGTCGCCTTCGCACTTCCCACCACACCCGGGATGCCGGCGCCGGGATGCGTACCCGCCCCCACGAAATAGAGGTTGGGGATATGGTCGTCGCGGTTGTGCGCGCGGAAGAAGGCGCTCTGCGTCAGGATCGGCTCCAGCGAGAAGGCCGAGCCCAGATGCGCGTTGAGGTCCTTCGCGAAATCGGGCGGCGCATAGCTGAACTTGGTGACGATCCGATCGTGGATGTCGGGGATCAGCCGGCGGCCGACCTCGTCCAGGATTCGCTTCTCGTACATGGGGCCGATGGTGTCCCAGTCGATCGGCAGCTTGCCCATGTGCGGCACCGGCGCCAGCGCGTAGAAGGTCGAATGCCCCTCCGGCGCCAAGCTCGGATCGGTGACGGTCGGGTGGTGCAGGTAGAGCGAGAAATCCTCCGACAGCACGCCATGGTCATAGATGTCGGACAGCAGCCCCTGATAGCGCGGCCCGAACAGGATCATGTGGTGCGGGATGCCCGGCCACGTGCCCTTGATCCCGAAATGCACCAGGAACAGCGACGGCGAGAAGCGCTTCTTCTCCAGCCGCGCCGTCGTCCGGCGCGCACTGCGGGAGTTGCGCAGCAGGTCCTTGTAGCTGTGCATCAGGTCGGCGTTGCTCGCCACCGCGTCCGACGCAATGCGCCTGCCGCTGCGGGTCACCACGCCGGTGGCATGGTCGCCCAGCGTCTCGATCTCCGTCACCGGATCGCCCAGGATCAGCGTGCCGCCCAGCCGCTCGAACAGCGCGACCATGCCCGAGACCAGCTGGTTGGTACCGCCCTTGGCGAACCAGACGCCGCCGTCGCGCTCCAGCTTGTGGATCAGCGCATAGATGGCGCTGGTTGTGCTCGGGTTGCCACCGACCAGCAACGTGTGAAAACTCAGCGCCTGGCGAAGCTTCTCGTTCTTCACGAAGGTGGAGACCATCGCATAGACCGAGCGCCACGCCTGGTATTTCGCCAGCGCCGGCGCCGCCTTCAGCATCGATCGGAAGTCGAGGAACGGCTTGGCGCCGAGCTTCACATAGCCTTCCTCGTACACGCCCTTGGCGTATTCCAGGAAGCGCGCGTAGCCATCGACGTCCTGCGGATCGAGCTTGGCGATCTCGGAGCGCAGCGACACATCGTCGTTCGAATAGTCGAAGTTGGTGCCGTCCGCCCAGTTGAGCCGGTAGAAGGGCGTCACCGGCTCCAGCGTCACGTCCCAGGCCATCTCGTGCCCCGACAGCTGCCACAGCTCGCGCAGGCAGTCGGGATCGGTGATCACCGTGGGGCCTGCGTCGAAGGTGAAGCCGTCGCGCTCGAACACATAGGCCCGGCCGCCGGCCTTTTCGCGGCCCTCGATCAGCGTCGTCTCGACCCCGGCCGATTGCAGGCGAATGGCGAGCGCCAAGCCGCCGAATCCTGCGCCGATCACCGTTGCCGTTCTCAAGTCCGTTTCTCCCGGCCGCCAGCCTGCATGTCCCAAATCGCCCGTATCGCGCGTGCCACCGGGACCGGCGGCTTGCCGGCGAGCACACGCACCTTGTCGGCCCAGCTCGACCGTCCGGCATAGAAGCGCCCGATCAGTCCCGCGTCCAGCCGATAGAATCGCTCCAGCACGCGATAGCGCGCCTCAGGCTTCGCTGCCCTGAACAACATGGCGGTAAGCATGCGGTAGAATCCCCGCGCACGCCATGTCGTGCGCGCAAGGCCCTGCGTCAACTCGGCGAGGCCCGCGGCGGACAGATCGCGCGCGCCCGCGATCGCCGCCGCCGTCCGCACCGCGTCGGGCAGCGAATAGCCGGTCAGCGGGTGGAACAGCCCGGATCGCATGCCCGCCTTCGCGACCGGCGGGGTGGAGTTCCAATAGGCGTCGAAGTCGCCCCCGAACGCGACCGGCAGCACCCCGCGCTCCTCCCGCGCCACCTCGGCAATGCGCCAACCCTGCGCCTCGGCATAGGCGCGGATGCGCTGCCGCAGCACCGCCGCATCGATCTCGGGACCGTCGCTGTAATAGGTGTCCTCGACGAACATCCGGTCGGGGCCGAGCGGCAGGCAATAGACGAAACGGTAGCCGTCGAGCTGTTCGACGCGCGCATCCATCACGGTCGGCCGGGTGCGCCCGTGCGGCTGTTCCAGCACCAGCTCCTGCCCGACGAACTTCTGCCATCCGCATTGGAGGCGCGACAGGTCGCCGGGACCCCGGCAGTCGATCACGCCCTTGGCGTCGATCCGTGTGCCATCGTCCAGCACCACGCTGGTCGCACCGGCCTCCACCACGCTCCGGCCGGTGAGGAGCGCGTCGTCGGGCAGGGCCGCGCGCAGCACCCCGTCGAGCCGCTCCGACTCCACGCTGTTGTAGGTGGCGTCGAGCGTGCGGCGGTGGCCCGGAAAAGCGACGTCATAGCCCTGCCAGCGATGGCCCACGACCGGCTCGATGATCCAGCGATCGGCCGCCGCGACATCGCTGTCGAAGAAGGACCACAGGTGATTGCCGCCGAACCGCTCGCCCGACTCCACCAGCCGCAGCGACAGCTCCGGGCGACGCTTGGCGAGCGCCAGCGCGATCAGCCCTCCTGCGAGTCCCCCGCCCAGGATCGCCAGGTCGCAGTGATGATGGGTTGGCATGCCCCTCGCCTAGCGGAGCTTGCCGAGCGGCGAAAGGGCAGCGCGCCATGGCGCCGGGCCGACGGAACCGCTAAAGCCCGCCCATGTCCGTCGCCCTCGCCATCCTGCTGTCCGCGCTTGCGATGACCGCGATCGTGGGCGTGCGCTACCTGCTCGCGTCCGGCGGCTTCGCGTTCGCGACGCGGCTGCGCCAGCCGGGGCTCTACCAGGGCCTCGACCGGCAGATCGTGAAGGAAATCCGCTGGAGCCTGATCTCCGCCGCCATCTATGGCATCCCGGCCGGCGTCGTCGCCTGGGGCTGGCAGAACCGGGGCTGGACCCGGATCTACACCGACGTGCACGACCGGCCGCTGTGGTGGCTGCCGCTGTCGGTGCTGCTCTATCTCTTCCTGCACGACACCTGGTTCTACTGGAGCCACCGCTGGATGCACCGGCCGCGCGTGTTCCGGGTGGCGCATGCGGTCCACCACGCCAGCCGGCCACCGACGGCCTGGGCGGCGATGGCGTTCCACCCGATCGAGGCGCTGACCGGCGCCTTCGTCATCCCGCTGCTGGTGTTCCTGATCCCGATCCATGTCGGGGCGCTGGGCGTGGTGCTGACGGTGATGACGGTGATGGGCGTCACCAACCACATGGGGTGGGAGATTTTCCCGCGCGCGGTCTGGGCCGGGCCGCTCGGCGGCTGGCTCATCACCGCCAGCCATCACCAGCGCCACCACCAGCGCTATGGCTGCAATTTCGGCCTCTACTTCCGCTTCTGGGATCGCCTGTGCGGCACCGATGACGGACTCGGCAGCTTTGGAAAGAACAGGAATGATCAAGCAGGCGTGCGCAACAGCGATACGGTTCGGCTGGGGCGCAGCGGCACTGGTGCTGCTGACGGGAGCCACGCCGACCACCGAGCTTGAAGTCACCCTCAACCAGTTGCGCTCTTCGAAGGGTATGATCCGGCTGTGCGTGACCGCGAACCCGAAAAGCTTTCCCGGCTGTGCCAAGGACGCGCATGCCATCACCCGCTCCGTCCCCGCCGCCGAGCATGTGATCCGCGTGCAAGGGCTTGTGCCGGGCACCTATGCGCTGTCGGTGATCCACGACGAGAACGGCAACGGCAAGCTCGACACCTTTGCCGGTATCCCGCGCGAGGGCTTCGGCTTTTCCAACAATCCGGGCCTCGGATTCGGACCGCCGCGCTTCGCCGCCGCGCAGTTCGCGCTGTCAGGTGATGCCGATCGGCAACAGGTAAAGATCCGTTATCTGTTTTGAGCGGAACCGCGGGAGCCAAGGGTGTTGCGCGGCGTTACGCTCCAGCAACATTCCATAAAGGCACCTGTCCTTGACTACGATCTTCCGCACCGCCTCTGCCGCGCTGGTGCTTTCGCTTTCTGCCCTCGGCACCACTCCTGCACTGGCGCAGGACGGTGATTCCACCACCATCCACAACAACGATGACGGCAGCGACTACGCCGTGCTCGGGTTGGGCGGCGCGATCCTGACGGACTATGAGGGTTCCGACGACTACAGCTTTACGCCGGTTCCGATCGGCATCGGCCGAGTTTCGGGCTTCAACTTCCTGCTCGCGGGCAACCGGCTGAGCGTCGACCTGATTGCGGACAACTTCGGCCCCGGCCTCGATTTTCAGGCCGGTCCGGTCGCGGCGCTGAACTTCAACCGTAGCAGCACCAAGAGCATCGACGACGAGCGCGTCAAGGCGCTCGGCAAGCGCAAGACCGCGCTCGAAGTCGGTGGCTATCTCGGCATCGGCCAGACCGGCGTCTTCACCAGCGAGTTCGATCGTCTCTCCGCCTCGGTCAGCTATCGCAAGGGCGTGACCGGGGCGCACTCCGCCGGCATCTTCACGCCGACCGTCACCTACATGACCCCGCTCAGCACCAAGTCGGTCGTCACCATCTTCGTCGCGGCCGAGCGCGCGGAAAAGGGGTACGCGCAGAGCTACTTCGGCATCAATCCGCAGCAGAGCGAGGATAGCGGCCTGCCCGTCTACAACGCGCGCGGCGGCTGGAAGAACTGGACGCTGGGCGGGGCCGGCGCCGTGTCGCTGACCGGCAACCTGCGCAACGGCCTGCAGGCGTTCGGCGGCGTCGTCTATCGCCGCATGCTCAACGACTTCGCCGAAAGCCCCGTGACCAGCATCGCGGGCGACCGCGATCAGTGGCTGGGCTCGGTGGGCCTCGCCTACAGCTTCTAACGCGCTTGGGAGAGCCCCGGCTGCCGGTCCGCAAGGGCCGGCAGCCGTGTGGGGCTCGGCAGTTCAGACGCCAGCGGCGGCCTTGCGGGCCGCGGGCGGCGGTGTCTTGGGCTTGTAGGCGCACAGATCGACCACCGGGCAGCACCAGCATTCCGGGGTCCGCGCCTTGCACACATAGCGGCCGTGCAGGATCAGCCAGTGGTGCGCGTGCAGCCGAAACGGCTGCGGCGTCACCCGGTCGAGCACCAGTTCCACCGCCAGCGGCGTCTTGCCCTTGGCCAGGCCCGTGCGGTTGCCGACCCGGAAGATATGGGTGTCGACGGCGAACGTCTCCGCCCCAAACGCGACGTTCATCACGACGTTTGCGGTCTTGCGCCCCACGCCGGGCAGCTTCTCCAGCGCCTCACGGCTCGCCGGCACCTTCCCGCCATGCTCGGCGATCAGCGCCTCAGACAGCGCGATCACGTTCTTGGCCTTGGTGTTGAACAGGCCGATGGTCTTGATGTGCTCCTTCAGCCCCGCCTCGCCGAGCGCCACCATCTTCTCCGGCGTGTCGACCTCGGCGAACAGCCGGCGCGTCGCCTTGTTGACGCCGGCGTCGGTCGCCTGCGCCGAGAGCACGACCGCCACCAGCAGGGTGAAGTCGTTGACCGATTCGAGTTCGGTCTCGGGGTGCGGATTGGCTTCGGCCAACCGCCGGTAGAATTCGAAAACGTCGGCCCGCTTCAAAGGCCCAGCACCGCGTCCATGCTGTAGCGCCCGGGCGCCTGCTGCACGAGCCACTGCGCCGCTTTCACCGCGCCACGCGCAAAGATCGCGCGGTCGTCGGCGCGATGGCCCAGCTCGATCCGCTCGCCTTCGCCGGCGAAGATCACCTGGTGGTCACCCACCACGCGCCCGCCGCGCAGCGCCGCAAAGCCGATCGTGCCCTGCGCTCGCGCACCGACCAGCCCGGCACGGCCAACCACGGCCACTTCCGACAGCTCGACGCCCATGCCCTCGGCCGCGGCCTCGCCCAGCATCAGCGCCGTACCCGACGGCGCATCCACCTTCATGCGGTGGTGCATCTCGACGATCTCGATGTCCCAGTCGGAACCGAGCCGCTCGGCCGCCTCCCGCACCAGGCGCGACAGCAGCGCCACGCCGAGTGACGTGTTGCCGGTCTGCAGGATCGGGATCTCCTCGGCAGCCTGGTCGATCAGCGCATGTTGCGCGCGCGACAGGCCGGTGGTGCCGATCAGGATCGGGGTCGCCGTAGCGCGGGCGGCGGCGATATGGGCATCGACGGCAACGGCTGCGGAGAAGTCGACCAGGACGTCGGCCCTGCGCGCGATACCCTCCGGATTCTCGCCGGCATCGGCGCCACCGGCCAGCGTCGCGCCCAGCTCCGGGATGACGGCGGCGATGGCCTGTCCCATGCGGCCCAGCCGCCCATAGATGCCGATGCTTGCCATGATGCTCCGCCTTGCCGTGCCCGGCGGCCCAACGCGCGTCGGGAGCACCGGCTCCCCGCCTCGACGACCGGTCCGCGGCTCATGGCAGAAAGCCGCCGCCCCCGACAAGCGGAAGCGACAGCGAAACGGATCAGGCGGCGACGTGCGCGACCGGTGCCTCGGCGTATTTCGGATCTTGGGGATTGAACTCGGGGAACGGCGTGAACAGGCGCGAGGTCAGCGCAACGCCGTTCAGCCCGGCGAGTTTGAAGGTGCCGAGCTTCGCCACCTTGGGCGCGCCGCCGGCACGCTCCACGGTGACCGCATCGACGTGCAGGTCGCCATGCTTGGTCCACAGCATGTGGGGCGCCAGCAGCATGTCCATGTTGTTGTACACCACCGACACGCAGATGCGCTGCATCATTGCGAAGCGCAGGATGTCGCTGATGCTCGCGCGGTCTTCTTGGGCGTCACTCACGGGGGTGGAACGGGCTAGTTCGAGCATTTGTTGCATTGCGGCACGCAGCTAGTCGTACGCCGCCACCGCTTCAAGCGTGTTTGTGGATTGGCGGCTGTCCCGTCCCGGGGCTAGATCCCCCCATGCACGCCGTCCGCAACATCGTCGTTCTCACCGGCGCCGGCCTTTCCGCCGAAAGCGGCCTTGCGACCTTCCGCGGCCCCGGCGGCCTGTGGGAAGGGCATCGTGTCGAGGACGTGTGCACGCCCGAGGCGCTGGCGCAGGATCCGGCGCTGGTGCACCGCTTCTATGATGCGCGGCGGGAGGCGCTCGACACCGTGGAGCCCAACGGGGCGCACCAGGCCCTGGCGCGCCTGGATGCCGCATGGGCGGGCGAGTTGCTGATCGTCACCCAGAACGTCGACGACCTGCACGAGCGCGCCGGTGCGCAACGGCTGCTGCACATGCATGGCGCGCTGCGCTCCGCCCTGTGCGCGGCGTGCGGCACCCGCATGCCGCACGAGGGCCCGCTGCCTCCCGGCAGCGGCTGCCCGGTCTGTGGCGCGGCGGCGTTGCGCCCGGACATCGTCTTCTTCGGCGAGATGCCGTACGACATGGATCGCATCGAGGCGGCGCTCGCGGACGCCGACCTGTTCGTATCGATCGGCACCTCCGGCGCGGTCTATCCCGCCGCCGGCTTCGTCCAAATGGCCGCGCATCTTGGTGCCGCTACCCTGGAACTCAATCTCGAACCCTCGGCCGGCAGCCACTCGTTCGAAGAAAGCCGCCTCGGTCCGGCGACACGGCTGGTGCCGGAATGGGTCGAGGAAGTGCTCGCCGGGCGCTGAGCCTCACTCCACCCAGTCGAGGCCGATGTCGCGATAGAGGGTGCGGTCCTCCTCCCAGTCGGGCTTCACCTTGACGTGGAGGTAGAGGTGGACGCGCACACCCATCAGCGTCTGGAGCTCGGCTCGCGCCTTGGCGCCGATTTCCTTGATGCGGGTCCCGCCCTTGCCCAGCACGATCGCACGCTGGCTCTCGCGCCCGACCAGGATCTGCTGGTGGATCTCGACCGACCCGTCCTCGCGCTCCTTGTACAGCTCGGTATCGACCGCGATCGCATAGGGCAGCTCGGCATGGAGCTGGTGGTAGATCTGCTCGCGGGTCATCTCCGCCGCCAGCATCCGGTCGGTCGCGTCGGAGACCTGGTCCTCCGGGAAGTGCCAGGGCCCTTCCGGCATGCGCGCCGCAAGCGCAGCCTTGAGCTCCGGCACGCCGTCGCCGGTCTGGGCACTCACGAAAAAAGTCTCGTCGAAGCCCATCTGTTCGTTCAGGCGCGCGGCATGCGTCAGCAGGCGCGGCTTGTCGGCGATGTCGACCTTGTTGAGGATCAGCAGCTTGGGCTCGCGGCGGTGGGCGAGCCGCTCGGCGATGTCCGTCACCTTGGGGCCGAGGCCGCCCTTGGCATCCACCACGAAGGCGATGGCGTCCGCGCCTTCGGCACCTTCCCAGGCGGCGGCGACCATCGCGCGATCGAGCCGGCGGCGCGGGTCGAAGATGCCGGGCGTATCGACCAGCAGCAACTGCGTGTCGCCTTCGATGGCGATGCCCATCAGGCGGGTGCGCGTGGTCTGTGCCTTGGCGCTGGTGATCGCGACCTTCTGGCCGACCATCGCGTTGACGAGCGTCGACTTGCCCGCGTTGGGGGCGCCGACCACGGCAACGAGGCCACAGCGTTGGGTGGAGGGGTTCATATGCAAGCCTAAATGCTAAGAGAGAAATTGTGGGCCGCGAAGCCCGGCCGTGCAAGCCACCGCTGTCGCGTCAACGCTCCAGCTGGCGCAACAGCGCCTTGGCGGCGGCGGTTTCCGCCTCCTGCTTGGACGTACCCTGTGCCGACGCCTCGGCGAGCTTGCCGATCGACACCTTGACGGTGAACCGCGGCGCGTGCCCCGGCCCGGAGCGGTCGACCACGGTATATTCGGGCGGGCGCCGGTCATTTGCGGCGGCCCATTCCTGAAGCGCGGACTTGGGGTGCTTGGGCGCGCGGACCTGCGTTTCGATGCGATCGGCCCAGATCCGGCGCACGAAGCCGCGCGTCGCCTCCAGCCCCGCCTCCAGGTAGAAGGCGCCGATCAGCGCCTCCATCACGTCGCCCAGCACATTGTCGCTCTGCGTCGCGCCGTCGTCGCGCGCCTGCTTACCCAGGCGCAGGTGCGGCACCGCGCCCAGTTCGCGCGCCAGTTCGGCACACACGGCACCCGTCACCAGCGCGTTGATCCGCCGCGACAGCTTGCCCTCGGGCTCTTCCGGGAAACGCTCGAACAACCACTCCGCCATCAGCAGGCCGAGCACGCGATCGCCCAGGAACTCGAGCCGTTCATAGCTTTCGCCGGCATGGCTGCCATGCGTCACCGCCCGCTCGAACAGCGGCAGCGGCAGGTCGTCGCGGCCGAAGGTGGCGGCGATCCAGGGGGCGAGCGGGGGCGTGCTCAGAAGCCTTCCCCGATCCGATCGAAGCGCGCGGCGCTGACCCAGGTCCAGGGCAGCAGCCACTGCGCGCTGCCGTCGGTCGACCAGAAGTTGACCACCGCCTTGCCCTCCAGATTTGCCATCGGCACGAAGCCGATGCCCTGGTTGGGCATCGCCGGGAAGCGGCTGTCGGCGCTGTCGTCGCGGTTGTCGCCCATCAAGAAGACATGCCCCGCGGGCACCGTGTAGACGCCGGTGTCGTCGGCGGGCGTCTCCGCCTGGTCGAGCACGCGATAGCGCTTGCCGTTGGGGAGCGTCTCCTCGAACTGCGGATAGCGGCAGATCGGCTTGCCGGCCGCATCCTCGTCCTGGAATTCGAACTGGCAGCCGAAGTTCGGCGACACCGGCAGCACGAAGTCGGCGATGCGCTGCTTCGGGATCGGCTTTCCGTTCAAGAACAGCTGGCCGCGCTGCATCTGCACGCGGTCGCCCGGCAGGCCGATCACGCGCTTGACCCAATTGTCCTCGGCGGTCGGCGGTGCCTTGAACACCACCACGTCGCCGCGCTCGGGCGTGCTCGCAAATACGCGGCCGGGGATCAGCGGCAGGCTCCACGGCAGGCTGTGGCGCGAATAGCCGTAGTTCCACTTGGTGATGAACAGATAGTCGCCGACCAGCAACCGCGGGAGCATCGAGCCCGACGGGATGTTGAAGGGCGAGAAGAAGAAGCTGCGGATCACGAACACGAAGATCGCGAGCTTCACGAAAAACAGCACCGTCTCGCGCAGTTCGGAGCGCTGGCGACGGGCGGCGGGTTTGCTGGCCATGACGCCTGCTGTGCGGGGGACTCCTGCCCACGTCAACCCAGGCTGTTGGGGAGTAGCGGAGCGGCCTGTGCCGCGCTAGGTCGCGCCACGACGACGGCTTGAAGGAGAAAACGCATGACGGACACCGCCTGGCAGGCCGTGGAGGCACTGGCGCCCAAGCGCCTGACCGAGTTGTTTGCAGCCGAGCCAGACCGGCTCGAGGCGCTGACGCTCGACGTCGCCGGTATTCATTTCGACTGGTCCAAGACGCACCTCGACGCAGCCGGGCTCCAGGCGTTCGCGCAGCTGGCCGATGCCGCCGGCCTCGCCGCACGCCGGGACGCGCTGTTCGCGGGCGAGCCGGTCAACGTGACCGAGGGCCGCGCCGCCGAGCATGCGGCCCAGCGCGGCGAAGGCCATCCGGAGAGTGTCGCCCAGGCGCGCGGCTTCCACGCCCGCATGCGCGCGCTGATCGACGCGATCGAGGCCGACGCACTGGGCCCGATCCGGCACGTGCTGCACATCGGCATCGGCGGCTCGGCGCTTGGCCCGGACCTGCTGATGGATGCGCTCGGCCGCGATTCGGACCGCTACGACGTGGCGATCGTCTCCAACGTCGATGGCCTCGCGCTGGAGGAAGCGATCGAGGACTTCGATCCCGATGCGACCCTGCTGGTGATCGCGTCCAAGACCTTCACCACCACCGAGACGATGCTCAATGCGGAGAGCGCGATCGGCTGGATGACCGAGAATGGCGTGGCGGACCCCTATGGCAAGGTGATCGCGCTGACGGCGAACCCCGAGCAGGCGATCGCATGGGGCGTCGACGAGACCCGCGTCCTCCCCTTCTCCGAAAGCGTCGGCGGCCGCTATTCGCTGTGGTCCTCGATCGGCTTTCCGGCCGCGATCGGCCTTGGCTGGGACGTGTTCGAGGAACTGCTGGAGGGCGCGGCCGAGATGGACCGCCACTTCCGCCTAGCCGAGCCGCTGCGCAACGCGCCGGTGCTCGCGGCCTTTGCCGACCTCTACTACACCCAGGTCCGCAAGGCCGAGACCCGCGCCACCTTCGCCTATGACGAGCGGCTGCGGCTGCTGCCCTCCTATCTCCAGCAGCTGGAGATGGAGTCGAACGGCAAGCGCGTGACCGCCGACGGCACGCCCGTCACCCGCCCGACCGCACCGATCACCTGGGGCGGCGTCGGTACCGACGCGCAGCACGCGGTGTTCCAGCTGCTCCATCAGGGCACCCACCTGGTGCCGGTCGAGTTCATCGCCGCGATCGAGCCGGGCGATGTGCTGAGCGAAGCCCACCACCGCCAGCTGCTGCTGAATGCGCTGGCCCAGGGCGCGGCGCTGATGGCGGGGCGCGACAACGAGGACCAGGCGCGCGCCTATCCGGGCGACCGCCCGTCGTCGACGCTGCTGCTCGACCAGGTGGACGCCCGCACGCTGGGCGCGCTGATCGCCTTCTACGAGCACCGCACCTTCGTCAGCGCGGCACTGCTGGGGATCAACCCGTTCGACCAGTTCGGCGTCGAACTCGGCAAGGAAATGGCCAAGGCGGCGGACAAGGGCGGCCAAGCGTTCGACGCGTCCACGACGGACCTGCTCCGCCGCGCCGGTCTCGCCGGCTGATCGACGCAGCCGATCGACGTGAGGGAGGCATTGCGCCACCCTCACGCCGATCCCGCGTTATAGAGGCAGTTCCTTCGCGCCCACCCGCGCCCCTTCCTGCAGGCGAGCATCATGGCAGACTTCGACTACGACCTCTTCGTCATCGGCGCCGGCTCCGGCGGCGTGCGCGCCGCCCGCGTCTCCGCAGCGCATGGGGCGAAGGTGGCGATCGCCGAGGAATATCGGGTCGGCGGCACCTGCGTGATCCGCGGCTGCGTGCCCAAGAAGCTGCTCGTCTACGGCGCGCACTTCGCCGAGGACCTGCGCGATGCCAAGCAGTTCGGCTGGGACGTGCCGGAGCCGTGCGCGTTCAGCTGGCCGCGGCTTCGCGACAACGTGCTGAGTGAGGTCGACCGGATCAACAAGGCCTATACCGCCACCCTCACCAACCATGGCGTCGAGATCATCGGCGAGCGCGCCACGATCTCCGGCTCCCATTCGGTGACGCTGGCTTCCGGCCGCACGATCACGGCGGGCAAGATCCTGGTGGCGGTCGGCGCGCGCCCGGCGATCCCCGTCTGCCACGGCCATGAGCATGGCATCACCTCCAACGAGGCGTTCCACCTCGACGCGGTGCCCAAGCGCATCCTGATCGCGGGCGCGGGCTATATCGCCAATGAGTTCGCCGGGATCTTCAACGAGTTCGGCAGCAAGGTCACGCTCATCAACCGCAGCGACGTGATCCTGCGCGGCTATGACGAATCCATCCGCGACCGGCTGCTCCAGATCTCGATGCTCAAGGGCATCGACTTCCGCTTCCATGCCGAGTTCGAAGGCATCGAAAAGGGCGAGGACGGCTGCCTCACCGTCACCATGTCGAACCACGAGCCGATCACGGTCGATTGCGTGCTGTTCGCCACCGGCCGCGTTCCCAACACCGAAGGGCTCGGGCTCGAGACGGCCGGGGTCGAACTGGACGACAAGGGTGCGATCAAGGTCGACGCGGACAGCAAGTCGAGCTGCGACAGCATCTATGCGGTGGGCGACGTCACCAACCGCGTGCAGCTGACGCCTGTGGCGATCCGCGAGGGGCAGGCGTTCGCCGACACGGTGTTCGGCGGCAAGCCGCACCGCGTCGATTACGAGAACATCCCCGCCGCCGTGTTCAGCCATCCGCCGATGGCCGGCGTCGGCATGACGGAGGCACAGGCCAAGAACAAGCTCGGCTCGGTGAAGGTCTACCAGTCCGACTTCCGCCCGATGAAGAACGTGCTCGCCGGCCGCAACGAGCGCGCGCTCTATAAGATGATCTGCGAGAGCGAGACTGGCCGGGTCGTGGGGCTGCACATGATCGGCCCGGACTCGCCCGAGATCCTGCAGGCCGCCGCCATCGCGGTGAAGGCAGGCCTTACCAAGGACGACTTCGACCAGACGGTGGCGCTCCACCCGAGCATGGCCGAGGAACTGGTGCTGATGCGCTGAACGGGCGAGGCCTCGAGCCCCGGAGGAAACCGTTCGTGCTGAGTTGGGGCTGAGCGAAGTCGAAGACCCGTATCGAAGCACCTGCGCAGGTCCTTCGATACGCCAATTCGACTTCGCTCAATGGCTACTCAGGACAAACGGATCGCATTGCGATTGTCTGTCCTAGCGAGCCGGCACCTCATCCCCCGAGAGCAGCGCGTCCGACCCGGTCCGCGCAGCACCGCCAGCGACCCGCTCGGAGATCACGCTGGTCACCGCCAGGTTCATCGTCACGTTGCCGAGCGTGCGGACCAGGTCGGGGAAAGTCTCCACCGCCACCAGCAGCGCGAGCGGCTCGACCGGCACGCCCATGGCGATGCCGATCGGCGCGATCGACGAGACGAAGCTGATCTGGCCCGGGAGGCTCGCCGCACCCATGGTGGTGATCGCGCCCGCGGCGATACCGGCCGCGATCTGCCCGGCGCCCAAGTGGACGCCGAAGACATGCGCGACATAGACCGCGACCGCGACGTTCATCGCCGGCCCGGTCGCGCGGAACAGCGCCACCGCCATCGGCAGCACCACGCCGGAGGTGGCGACGGGCACCCCCGCCTCCTCGGATCCGCGCAGCATCGCCGGCAGCGAGGCGAGCGAGGACTGGGTGCTGATCGCCACCGCCTGTGCCGGCGCCGTCGCGCGCAGGAAGCGGCCGAGGGACACACGCCCGCCAAACATCGCCAGCGGATAGGCGAGCAGCCACACCACCATGCCGACCGCCATCACGATCAGCACATAGTGCACCAGCGCACCGAAGGCGGCCGTACCCGCCCGCGCGCCGACGACATAGCCGAGCGCGAACACGCCGAGCGGCCCCAGCCACAAGACCCAGCGGATCACGATCAGCATCGTGTCGGCCAGCCCCTGGAACAGCCGCACCAGCAGCTGGCGGGAATCGCCCGAAAGCCGGGTGAGCGCAAAGGCGAACACCAGGGTGAACAGGATCAGGGGCAGGAACTGGTCGTTCGCCGCGGCCGCGATCGGGTTGGTCGGCACGATCGCGACCAGGAACTGGGTGAAGGGCGGAACCTCCGCCGTGGGGCCCGCCTGCCCGAAGGTCCCGCGCAGGGCGCCGGCTGCCGTGTCCGACAGCGGAAACCAGTCGAGCAGCCCCAGGGTGACGCCTGCGCCCAGCGCCGAGGAGGTCCAGAGGATCACGACGAACAACAGGATGGATCGGGTCGCGATCCGGCCGGCGCGCGCGGCTTCTGCGGTCTGGGCGACGCCGGTCACCAGCAGCGCGACCACCAGCGGGACGATCGTCATGCGCAGCGCATTGAGCCAGGCGGTGCCGATCGGCTCTGCCCAGGCGATGCCCGCGAGCGCGGTGCCGGGCGCCTGGGCGGCGAGCATCACCCCCAGCGCCAGTCCCGCCACCAGTCCGGTCAGAATACGCGCCGCTTGCGACATGCTCGCCCTTCGTCAAAACGCGCGCTATCCACGCCGATCACGAGCGGCACAACCTGAGGGCAGCTGAGCCGATGGCAAGAAAATATTTCGGCACCGACGGCATTCGCGGCGCCACCAACCAGTCGCCGATGACCGCCGAGATGGCGATGAAGGTCGGCATGGCCGCCGGCGCGCACTTCCGCCGGGGCGACCACCGCCATCGCGTGGTGATCGGCAAGGACACGCGCCTGTCGGGCTATATGCTCGAAAACGCCATGGTCGCTGGCTTCACTTCGGTTGGCATGGACGTGGTGCTGGTGGGGCCGATGCCGACGCCAGCGGTGGCGATGCTCACCACCTCGATGCGCGCCGACCTGGGCGTGATGATCTCGGCCAGCCACAACCCCTACGCGGACAATGGCATCAAGCTGTTCGGCCCGGACGGCTTCAAGCTTTCCGATGCCGACGAGGCGGCGATCGAGGCGCTGATCGACGGGCAGGTCCCGCTCGCGCCCTCGGCCGAGATCGGCCGCGCCCGCCGGGTCGAGGACGCACGGGGCCGCTACATCCACTTCGCCAAGTCCACTTTCCCCGAGGAACTGCGGCTGGACGGGCTGAAGGTCGTGGTCGATTGCGCCAATGGCGCCGCCTATCAGGTCGCCCCTTCCGCGCTGTGGGAGCTGGGGGCCGAGGTGGTGGCGATCGGCGTCACCCCCAATGGCAAGAACATCAACGACGGCGTCGGCTCGACCGCACCCGCCACGCTCAGCGAAACCGTCATCGGGTCCGGCGCCGCAATCGGCATCGCGCTCGACGGCGACGCCGACCGGCTGATCGTGGTCGACGAGACCGGCCGCGTGATCGACGGCGACCAGCTGATGGCGACCATCGCTGCCGGCTGGGCGCGCCAGGGCCGATTGAAGGGCGGCGGCCTGGTCACCACCGTCATGTCCAACCTCGGCCTCGAACGCCATCTCGCCGCGCAAGGGCTCGGCATGGTGCGCACCAAGGTCGGCGACCGCCACGTGCTCGAGAAGATGCGCGCGTCCGGCTATAATGTCGGCGGCGAACAGTCCGGCCACATCATCCTGTCCGACTATGCGACCACCGGCGACGGCCTCGTGGCAGCGCTCCAGGTGCTCGCCGAGGTCACCCGCGCCGGCGCTCCGGCAAGCGAGGTGCTGCACCGCTTCGATCCGCTGCCCCAGCTGCTGCGCAACGTCCGCTTCGCAGGCGGCAAGCCGCTGGAGGACGCGCGTGTCACCGACATCATCACCGCGGCCGAGGCCGAGCTGGCCGGCCGCGGCCGGCTGGTCATCCGCCCGTCGGGCACCGAGCCGGTGATCCGGGTGATGGCCGAAGGCGACGATCGCGCGCAGGTGGAAGCGGTGGTGACCCGCATCTGCGACGCCGTGCAGAAGGCGGCGGCCTGATGCTGGAGATGCGGCCCGACTGCGAACGCTGCGGCACCGACCTGCCCGCCGACCAGGGCGGCGCGTTCATCTGCTCGTTCGAATGCACCTTCTGCGCGGAATGCGCAGACGACCTGGACGAGCAGTGCCCCAATTGCGGCGGGGAGCTGCTCGACCGGCCCGCCCGCGTCGGAAAGGCGCTGAGGGACCATCCCGCCTCCACCGAGCGGCGATACGCGGCGTGACGATCCCCCGCATCCTGATCGTCGCCGGTTCCGATTCCGGCGGCGGCGCCGGCATCCAGGCGGACCTCAAGACCGTCACCATGCTCGGCGGCCACGGCATGACCGCGATCACCGCGATCACCGCCCAGAACACGCTGGGCGTCGACGGCGTCCACCCGATCCCGACCGACATGGTGCTGGCGCAGATCGATTCGGTCGTCTCCGACATTGGCGTCGACGCGGTGAAGATCGGCATGATCGGCTCGGCCCGCACCGCACTCGCGCTTGCGGAACGGCTCGAACAGCTCCCCGGCGTGCCGGTGGTGCTCGACCCCGTCATGGTGGCGAGCAGCGGCGCCCGACTGGCGGACACCGCCACCATCGCCGCGTTCGAGCGGCTGATGGACCGGGCAACCGTGGTCACGCCCAACATCCCGGAACTCGAGGCAATCGCCGGTGCGGCCCTCCCGACGGTCGAGGCCCGGGCGGAGGCCGCGCGCCGGCTCGCGGCCGCCCACGGCTGCGCCGTGCTGGTCAAGGGCGGCCATGACAACGGACCGATGGTGATCGACCGGCTCTATCCGGCAGAAAGCGGCGCGCCGCCCGTGCTCGAATGGAGCGATCCCCGCATCGACAGCACCGCGACGCACGGTACCGGCTGCACCCTCTCCACCGCCATTGCCTGCAGCCTCGCCGGCGAGTGGAACCTCGCCCAGGCGATCGCCCGCGCACGCCGCTTCGTGCGGATCGCAATGCTGGGAGCCGAACCGCTGGGCGACGGCCATGGTCCGATGGCGCAGCAGGGCGTGCGGCTCGACCTCAACGCCAGCCGCTGGTCGCCGATGCTCAACCAGGTGACGGTGCCCGCCACCGATCTCGCTGCCAGCGAGCGCTTCTACCGGATGCTCGGACTGCGCCAGATCGTCCGTTCCAGCCGCCGCTACGCGCGCTTCGAGAGCGAGGGCGGCGCAACCTTCTCGATCGAAATGGCCGAGGGTACCGACCGCCCGACTGTCTATTTCGAGGTCGGCGACCTCGACATCCCGGTCCGCTACCTCCGCCAGCAGGGCGTCGCCTTCACCCAGGAACCGGTCGAGCAGCCCTGGGGCTGGCGCGAGGCGCGGCTCACCGATCCCGCGGGCAATGCCGTCTGTCTCTACCAGGCTGGCGAGATGCGGCGGTTTCCGCCATGGCGCATCGCAAATGCCTGATTACTCTCATGAACGCCTGCACCCCGGCCCCGTCGCGGGCGTGGACGAGGCCGGCCGCGGCCCGCTTGCCGGTCCGGTCGTCGCCGCCGCGGTGGTGCTCGACCCCGACTGCATTCCCGATGGCATCGACGATTCCAAGGCGCTGACGGCGCTGCGCCGGGAGCGGCTGTGTGCGGAGATCCTCGCCTGCGCCAAGGTCGGCATCGGCATCGCCAGCGTCGAGGAGATCGACCAGATCAACATCTTCTGGGCGACCATGCTGGCCATGCACCGCGCCGTGGATGCGCTGGGGGTGGCGCCCGGCATGGTGCTGGTCGACGGCAACCGCTGCCCCGACTGGCCCCACCCCTCGCGCGCGCTGGTCGGCGGCGATGCGCTCTGCCTGTCGATCGCCGCCGCCTCGATCGTCGCCAAGCACCACCGCGACACCATCATGATCGAGGCCGACGCCCGCCATCCCGGCTATGGCTGGGCCTCCAACAAGGGCTATTCGGCCAAGGCGCACCTGGAGGCGCTCAAGTCGCTCGGCCCCACGCCGCTGCACCGCCGTTCGTTCGCGCCGGTCGCGCAAGCGTGGCTGCCGCTGGAAACCGTCGGCTGAGTCCTTTGCGCCACACCCACCAGTGGTAGGGCGTGGCAACGGGTACAGACTCAATATCTTCGGTCAGGGCGCGTTGCCGCGCATCTCCGCGGAATCGCGGGGGAATCTGGTAAATAAATGTTTGCTTGACCCGACTCCGCCGATCCGCAGGAGTGTGGGCAACAACAAGGGGGCGTGAATCGATGGGGGTGCTGGAGAAAGTGCGGACGCGGTCGCCGAAGACGGCGATGGCGGAACCGCGCGCGGCGCTGCCGCTCGACACCATCCTGCAAGGCGACTGCATCGCGCACATGCGCGCGCTGCCGACTGCGTCCGTCGACATGATCTTCGCCGATCCGCCCTACAACCTCCAGCTCGGCGGGGACCTCAACCGCCCCGACGGCAGCCACGTCGACGCCGTCACCGACGAGTGGGACAAGTTCGATTCGTTCGCGAGCTACGATCGCTTCACCCGCGACTGGCTGGCCGAGGCGCGCCGCATCCTGAAGCCGGACGGCACCATCTGGGTGATCGGCAGCTACCACAACATCTTCCGCGTCGGCGCGACCATCCAGGACCTGGGCTTCTGGATCCTCAACGACATCGTCTGGCGCAAGGCCAACCCGATGCCGAACTTCCGCGGCACCCGCTTCACCAACGCGCACGAGACGCTGATCTGGGCGTCGATGGGCGAGAAGTCGAAGTACACCTTCAACTATCGCAGCATGAAGACGCTCAACGACGAGCTGCAGATGCGCTCCGACTGGGAGTTCCCGATCTGCGGCGGGCCCGAGCGGCTGAAGAAGGACGGGCACAAGGTCCATCCGACCCAGAAGCCGGAGGCGCTGCTCTACCGCGTGCTGCTGGCCGCGACCCATCCGGGCGACGTGGTGCTCGACCCCTTCTTCGGCACCGGCACCACCGGCGCCGTCGCCAAGCGGCTGGGCCGCCGCTGGATCGGCATCGAGCGCGAGGGCGTCTACATCGACGCCGCCACCCAGCGCATTGCCGAGGCGCTGCCGCTCGACGAATCGTCCCTGCGCACGATGCAGGCGCCCAAGGGCACCCCGCGCGTCGCCTTCGGCACGTTGGTCGAAAACGGCATGGTCGCACCTGGCATGGTGCTGACCGATGCCAAGCGCCGCTTCCAGGCGGTGGTGCGCGCCGACGGCTCGCTCGCCTGCGGCGTCGAGACCGGCTCGATCCACAAGCTCGGCGCGACGCTCCAGGGCGCGCCCTCCTGCAACGGCTGGACCTTCTGGCACCACGAGAGCGAAGGACGCCTTCAGGCGATCGACACACTGCGGCAGACGTACCTGCTGGCGACGCAGCCTTAAGGCCGGCGACACTCCATAAAACCGTGCTCCTGCGCAGGCAGGAGCCCAGGGCCACCAACGCCGTCGGAGCTCTAGGCTCCTGCGCAGGCAGGAGCACGGCCTTCCGGTTGCGGCAGACGCGAGCCTGCGCGAAAGCAGGCCATGACCGTCCCTCCGATCGCCCCCGATGCCCGCCTCCACCTTCGCCCGGTCCAGCTGATCGACACGCCCGTGGCGCTCGACGGCCAGGCCGAACGGCTAGCTGGTGGGATGCAGTGGTTCGCTGCCTATGAACTGCTCGCCCCCGGCCTCCGAGCGACCGTTCCGCTCGCCGACTTCCCCCGGCTGCTCGAAGGCGTATCGAGCACCCAGGCCGATCGGCTGCAGACCCTGCACGCCCGCATTACTTCGCCCCGTGCTCCCATTGCGTGTGGCGAGCGCGTGCTGCGCCTCGACCAGCCGCTGGTCGCCGCCATCCTCAACTGCACGCCCGACAGCTTTTCCGACGGCGGCCGCAACGGCAGCGATCCCGAAGCGATCGCCGCCACCGGGCATCGCATGGCAGAGGCCGGTGCGGCGCTGATCGACGTCGGCGGCGAATCGACCCGGCCGGGCGCCGCCGCCGTCTGGGAAGGCGACGAGATCGCCCGCGTATTGCCGGTGATCGAGCGCCTGGCCGCAAGCGGCACCCCCGTCTCGATCGACACCCGCAAGGCCTCGGTGATGGAGGCGGCGCTGTCGGCAGGCGCGCACATCGTCAACGACGTCGCCGCCCTGCTGTTCGACCCACGGGCGCTGGAGGTGGTGGCCCACGCCGGTTGCCCGGTGGTGCTGATGCACTCGCCCGACCCGGCAACCGGTGGCCATGCCCGCCCGGCATATCGCAACGTGCTCACCGACGTATTCGACTGGCTGGACGAGCGTATCGAGGCGGTGGTCGCCGGGGGCGTCAACCGCGCCAACATCCTCGTCGATCCCGGCATCGGCTTCGGCAAGTCGCTTGCCGAAAACCTCGCGCTCCTGAACGGCGTCGCGATCTTCCACGGCCTCGGCTGCCCGATCCTGCTCGGTGCCAGTCGCAAGCGGCTGATCGGCGCGCTCGCCAACGAGGCGCCGGCAGACCAGCGGCTGGGGGGCTCGCTCACGCTGGCGCTGAAAGGCGCGGACATGGGCGCGCAGCTGATCCGCGTCCACGACGTGCCGGAAACGGTGCAGGCGCTGCGGGTGTGGCGCGGCCTGCGCGACACGGCGCTCGCGGGTTGAGGATGGAGCCACTCGGCCACGTCCACCGTTACTCCCCCATGCGGTCCTTCCTTCCCCTGCTGGCGCTGACCTGCCTGTGTGCGTGCGGCGGCGACCAGACGCCCGAGGAGGCGGCGCCCAACGCCGCCGTCGCTGAGGAAACCCCTGCACCGACCCCAGCGCCCACGGCACCTGCGACGCCCGTGCCGAGCAGCGACACGCCGACGCCTTCACCGGCCGCGACCTCGTCCACCGCGGGCCGCGTGTCGCGCTACACCAGCCTCTCCGATTGCCGGGTGGTGCGCTCGACCCCGGACGAGGCGGGCTTCTCCGAATCGAGCTGCCCTGGCCTCGGCGAATATCGGCTCAAGCTGGTCGAAGCCGACGGGCGCCAGAACCTCCTGCTCGTCTCGGGCGGGCGCGAGCATAACCTGCGCCTCTCGTCCGTCACCAGCGGCGGCTTCAGCGAGCTGGGCAAGCGGATCGAATGGCGTGGGCGCGAGCAGGACGGCAGCTTCCGCCCCGACGCGCTGATCCTGCGCTACGACGTGGTCGAGAACTTCGACCAGCCGACCAGGCCGACCTCCTACCTGCTGCCGGTGTCGCTGGAGCGGACGCCCTGCCTGTCCGCCAAAATCCGTCCCGGCGCCGGCCAGAACGACCGCGCCCGTGCCGCCGCGGACGGCCCCGGGAAATGCCTCTGAATGAACGTCAGGCGGCGCTCTGGTCGATCCCCAGTTCGCCCAGCTTCCGGTAGAGCGTCGAGCGCCCGATGCCGAGGCGCCGGGCGACTTCGCTCATGCGCCCCCGATAATGGCCGATCGCCAGCCGGATCACATCGGCCTCGATCTCGTCGAGCGCCCTCAGGTTGCCGTCGGGCCGGAACAGCGTCACCCCCGCCTCGGTCGGGCGCACCGGCGCCGGGCGACGGATCGTCTCCTCGTCGGACAGCTGCGCGATCTGCGGGAAATCGGCACGCGTCAGCGCATCCCCCTCGCACAGCACCGCCGCGCGGAAGAGCGCGTTCTGGAGCTGCCGCACATTGCCCGGCCAGTCGTAGCCGGCGAGCAGCGCCAGCGCATCGTCGGTGATGCCAAGCTGCCGCAGCCCCGGCTGCCGTCCGATCCGCGCCAGCAGGTGGCGTGCGAGCGGGGCCACGTCGCCCGGACGCTCGCGCAGGGGCGGGATCGTCAGCTGGACGACGTTCAGGCGATAGTAGAGGTCCTCCCGGAAGCGCTCGGCCTCCACCTCGTCGGCGAGCGTGCGGTTGGTCGCCGCGATCACGCGCACGTCGACGCTGCGCGCATAGGACGCGCCGATCGGCCGCACCTCCCCTGACACGATCGCGTCGAGCAGCTTCGCCTGCACCGCGAGCGGCATCTCGCCCACTTCGTCCAGGAACAGCGTGCTGCCGTCCGCCTCCTCGAATCGCCCGATGCGGCGTTCGAAGGCGCCGGGAAAGGCGCCCTTCTCGTGTCCGAACAGCGCGCTTTCGATCTGGTTTGCGGGAATCGCACCGCAGTTGAAATGCACCATCTGGCGGCGCGCGCGCGGCGATGCGGCGTGGATCGCCTCCGCCAGCACTTCCTTGCCGACGCCGCTCTCGCCTTCGACCAGCACCGGCACGCGTGCGCGCGCGGCCTTTGCCGCGATCGCGAGCGCCGCGCGGAACTGGGGAGCCGAGCCCACGACCTCGTCGAAAGCGAGCGGCATCGACAGCTTTTCGGCAAGCGGCCGCAGTTCGCCCGTGTCGCCGGCACCCGCCGCCGCGTCGAGGGCGGAGAGCAGCCGTTCGGGGACGAGCGGCTTGACCAGGAAATCGCTGGCGCCCGCGCGCATCGCGGCCACCGCCTGTGCAACCGAGCCGTCGGCGGTCAGCATCAGCAGGGGCAGCGCCGGCCGATTGCGGCGCAGCGCCCCGATCAGGCCGGCGAGTTCCGTCTCCGTATCCGGGAATCGATGATCGAGCAGGATCGCGTCGAGCGCCAGCCCTTCCGGCGTCGCGAGCGTCTCCAGGGCCGAATCGACATCGTCCGCAAAGATCGTCCGCCAGCTGCGCCGCGCGGCGATCACCGAGATCAGGCGGCGCTGCGCAGGGTCGTCGTCAATCACCATCAGCAGGCGCTGGCCATTGCGCGTCATTCCCGACTCCCCAAGTCTCGTCGCGCCGTGGCTATAGCACGACGGTAAAGGCCCGCTTAAGCCCGCCCGTAGGCAGGGGTTGGCGGTTCCCGGCGGCGAAGCTAAGCTCCGTCCAACAGCAGACGACAGGGGATCCGAGGATGGCCGGCAATGGCGACCTGAGCGCGCACAAGGACACGTACAACGGATTCCTCACGCTGGTGAAATGGGGAACGATCATCGTGCTCCTGCTCGCCGCGCTGGTGGTCTGGCTGATCGCCGCCTGATGAAGATCGCCGTCCTGTCCGAAGCCGCTCTGGACGAGCGGCGGGTCTCCGCCACGGCCGAGACGGTCAAGAAGTTCGTCCAGCTGGGCGCCCGCGTCGCGGTGGAGGCGGGCGCCGGGCGCTCGGCCTCGGTCGCCGACGCCGACTATGCCGCCGCGGGGGCGACCCTCGGCAGCCGCGCCGAAGTGCTGGCCGATGCCGATGTCGTGCTGGCGGTGCAGGGCCCGGCACCCGAGTCGCTCACGGGCATCAAGCCGGGCGCCTGGCTGGTCGCCGGCCTCAATCCCTTTGGCGAGCGCGCGCGGGTCGACGGCTATGCCGCGCTGGGTATCGAGGCGCTGGCGATGGAGTGGATGCCGCGCATCACCCGCGCCCAATCGATGGACATCCTCTCCTCGCAATCGAATCTCGCCGGCTACAAGGCAGTGATCGATGCGGCCGCGGCGTACGGCCGCGCCTTTCCGATGATGATGACGGCAGCAGGCACGGTCTCGGCCGCGCGCGTCTTCGTGATGGGCGTGGGCGTCGCGGGCCTCCAGGCGGTCGCCACCGCCCGGCGCCTGGGTGCGCAGGTCTCCGCCACCGACGTGCGCTCGGCGACGAAGGAGCAGATCCAGTCGCTCGGCGCCAAGCCGATCTTCGTGGAGAATGTCGCCGGCATCGAGGGCGAGGGTTCGGGCGGCTATGCCACCGAGATGTCGCCCGAGTATCAGAAGGCGCAGGCCGAACTCGTCTCCAGCCACCTCGCCAAGCAGGACGTGGTCATCACCACCGCACTGATCCCGGGCCGTCCCGCACCGCGGCTGATCAGCGATGCGCAGCTCCAGACGATGCGCCCCGGCAGCATCGTCGTGGATCTGGCCGTCGAGCAGGGCGGCAATGTCGAGGGCGCGGTCGCCGGCGAGGTCGTGGAGCGCCACGGCGTGCGCATCCTCGGCCACCGCAACATGCCGAGCCGCCTCGCCGCCGACGCCTCGGCGCTGTTCGCGCGCAACCTCTACAACTTCCTCTCTGCCTATTGGGACAAGGAAGCGGGTCGCCCCGTGCTCCCCGACGAGGACGAGGTCACCCAGGGCATCCGCCTGACCCGCGGGGGCGCCGTGGTGCAGCCCCGGCTGCTGCAGGCCTGACGGGTCCGCATGCTCAGGCGCCTCTATCTTGCCGGTCCGGACGTGTTCCTGGGGCACGCGCCGGCGATCGCCCGGGCCAAGCTCGCCCTGTGCGCCGAGCACGGCTTCGAAGGCATCTTCCCCTTCGATGTCGAGGCGAGCCCGTCGGCCAGCGGCAGCTTCCAGGAAGGAGTGGCGATCTATCGCGCCAATCTCGCCCTGATGCGTTCGGCCGATGCGATCCTTGCCAATCTGACGCCGTTCCGCGGGCCCGGTGCCGACGCCGGCACCGCGTTCGAACTCGGCTTCTTCGCGGCGCTCGAACGGCCGATCTACGGCTATTCGTCGAGCGCCGAGGATTTCGCGACGCGCATGCGGGCGTTGGTCGGTTCGGACCCGAACGCGGTGGTGGAGGATTTCGGCCATCAGGACAATCTGATGCTCGGCGGCGCGGTCGCGTCGCACGGGGAATGGGTGACGGTCGCAGACGGGGACCCGGCGGCAATGGCGGCGTTCGAGGCCTGCCTGCGCGCGATCCCCGCGAGCCGCTGACGAAAGGGCAAGAGCATGGACTTCGTCTCGATCCTGTCGATCTTCGTGCTGGCGTGCTTCGTCGGCTATTATGTGGTGTGGTCGGTCACCCCGGCGCTGCACACGCCGCTGATGGCCGTCACCAACGCGATCTCGTCCGTCATCATCGTCGGCGCGCTGGTCGCGGCAGCGGCCGCGGGCGCACCCGGCGCCAAATGGCTGGGGCTGCTCGCCGTCGTGCTTGCGAGCATCAACATCTTCGGCGGCTTCGCGGTCACCGAACGCATGCTGGCCATGTACAAGAAGAAGGAGCGGCCTGACACGGCCGCCAGGCACTAGGTCGTCATCCCGGCGAAGGCCGGGATCCATCGTGCGGCATGCGCAGGTGGAAAGATGGACCCCGGCCTTCGCCGGGGGGACGGAAAGGGGGTTCAGGATGGAACATACGGCTTCGATAAACCCCTGGGTGGCGCTGGCCTATCTGATCTCGGGCGTGTGCTTCATCCTGGCCCTGCGCGGGTTGTCGTCCCCCGCCACCTCCCGGCGCGGCAACCGGCTGGGGATGATCGGCATGGGCCTGGCCGTCGTCACCACGCTGGTGACGCACCTGCCCGTGCAGACGGTCGGCCTCGTCCTGGCAGACCCCAGCGGAGCCATCGCCGCGACCGGCCCGCTGTTTGCGCGCATCGACATGCTCACGCTGCTGGAGATCCTGGGCGCCATCGCGCTCGGCGCCGTCATCGGCCTCACCACCGCCCGGCGGATCGCGATGACGGCGATGCCGCAGCTGGTCGCGGCCTTTCACTCGCTGGTGGGCCTCGCCGCGGTGCTGGTCGCCTGCGCCGCCTTCCTGAACCCGGTCGCCTTCGGCATCGCCGAGCTGGTGGTGCCGATGATCGGCCAGCCCTTCGCGGCCATCCACCGGGTCAGCCGGATCGAGATGACGCTGGGCGCCGCCATCGGCGCGATCACCTTCTCCGGCTCCGTGATCGCCTTCCTCAAGCTCAACGGCAGCATGTCGGGCAAGCCGATCCTGCTGCCGGGCCGCCATGTCCTCAACCTGGCCGTGCTGGGCGCGATCCTCGCCCTGATCGCCGGCTTCTACGAGACGCAGGCACCGTGGATGTTCTGGGCGATCACGCTGCTCGCCTTTGCCGTCGGCTTCCTGCTCATCATCCCAATCGGCGGTGCGGACATGCCGGTCGTGGTGTCGATGCTGAACAGCTATTCGGGCTGGGCTGCCGCGGCGATGGGCTTCACGCTCGGCAACAGCGCGATGATCATCACCGGCGCGCTGGTGGGCTCGTCGGGCGCGATCCTGAGCTACATCATGTGCCGCGCGATGAACCGCAGCTTCCTGAGCGTCATCGCGGGCGGCTTCGGGGCCGAGAGCGGCGGCGCCAGCGGCGGCGAGGCGATCGACCGCCCGTGGAAGCGCGGTTCGGCCGAGGACGCCGCCTTCCTGATGAGCCAGGCCGAGCAGGTCATCATCGTCCCCGGCTATGGCATGGCGGTCGCCCAGGCGCAGCATGCGGTGCGCGAGATGGCCGACAAGCTCAAGGCGCATGGTGTCCGCGTCAAATACGCCATTCACCCAGTCGCCGGTCGCATGCCGGGCCATATGAACGTCCTGCTGGCCGAGGCGAACGTTCCCTATGACGAGGTGTTCGAGCTGGAGGACATCAACGCCGAGTTCGCGCAGAGCGACGTCGCCTTCGTGATCGGCGCCAACGACGTCACCAATCCCTCGGCCAAAACCGACAAGAGCTCGCCCATCTACGGCATGCCCGTCCTGGACGTGGAAAAGGCCAAGACGGTGCTGTTCGTGAAGCGCTCGATGGGCGGCGTCGGCTATGCCGGCGTGGACAACCCGGTGTTCTACATGGACAACACCATGATGCTCCTGGCCGACGCCAAGAAGATGACAGAAGAGATCGTCAAGGCACTCGATTGATACTGTCCCGCTTCTATGCCAGACAAGGCTCCATAGCGGATGCTTAACGTCCGGTACACGGTTGGGGGCCTGTCATGCTTGGATCGTCTTCCCGCGCGTTCGGGTCTCCGGCGGATGCCCCGAGCAGCGCACAGGGCTTTCATCACCCCGCGGCCCTCTTCATCGTCGCCCATGATGCCTCCGGAGCCGAAGCGGCAGCAGACGCGGCAGCGCTGGCCGGCGCGCACGTGATCGGACGCGGTGGCTTCGGCGACCTGCCGCGGCCATCGGACCTGCCTCGGCACGACATCCTGTTGATCGAGGCCGCACCGGCGTCACCCACCGAACTGGAAGCGCTGCTGCAGTGGGGCGAGGAGATCCGCGCCTGGGCCGGCTCTCGGCTGATCGTCTGCTTCACGCCGGCACAACTGGACCAGGCCGTGGCCCAGACGTCCGTGGCGGGCGTGCAGATGCTGTGCGCCCCGGACGTGTCCGAACGAGTCTCCGCGCTCGCGATCGCGGGATGCCGGCCGACGATCCAATATGCCGGTGCGACCGAGACCGACGGCGAACGCATCCGGCGGCTGAGTGAAGAAGTCGCCCGCATTGCCGAGGCGTTGACGCGCCTCACCTTCGCGAGCGCGAACGGACAGGCGCAGGATCGCGACGGCTACGGTGCCGAGCCGGAGCGGCTGGACGGCTCCGGCCCGGATGCGGGTGCCAAAGCCAAGCCGTCGGAGGAGGAGCCGCTGCCGCAGCCGGCCGCGATCCGCGCGCAGATCCGGGCACGTCGGCTGCGCGCGCAGTTCTTCGATCCGCAGCTGTTCGCGGATCCGGCCTGGGACATGCTGCTCGACCTGATGGCGGCGCGCCTGGAGCGGGTCTCGGTCTCGGTCTCCAGCCTGTGCATCGCTGCCGCGGTCCCGCCAACGACGGCGCTACGCTGGATCACGACCATGATCGAGGCCGGGCTGTTCGAGCGGGAGGACGACCCACTGGACCGCCGCCGCGCCTATATCGCGCTCACGAACAAGGCGTTCGAAGGGATGCGGAACTATGCAGCGGCCGCACGCCGGCTGGGCCTCCACGTCTTTTGAGGGGCGTCGTGCCGCCGCCGGGTATTAGCCGAAGGCCGGGAGGCGCAGCCGCACGAGCAATCCGCCCAGGTCCTCGCTCTCTTCCAGCGTGACCGTGCCTTCGTAGATTTCGGCCACGTCCCGCACGATCGCGAGGCCAAGGCCGGTGCCCGGCTTGCCGCTGTCCAGCCGGACGCCGCGGTCGAAGATGCGCTGGCGATCGGCCTCCGGAATGCCGACGCCGTCGTCCTCGACCAGGATCTCGGCAAAGCCCATGTCCGCGCGCACCGTCACGAACACGCTCCCGCCGCCGTATTTGGCGGCGTTCTCGACTAGGTTGCCCAGGATCTCGTCCAGGTCCTGACGTTCGATCCGCGCGATCAGATCGCGCGCGCCATCCACATCGACCCGCACGTTGGGATAAAGCCGGCTGACCGCGCGCTCGACCGCCTCCACCGACGGCCACACTTCGGCGCGGCTGTGGGCGCTGCCGCGCCGCCCCACCGCGCGCGCGCGCGCGAGGTGATGGTCGACCTGCCGGCGCATCGTGCGCGCCTCGCGGATCACCGTCGCCGCCAGATCGTCCTGCCCGGCCGCCGCGGCGTTCATGATGACCGTCAGCGGCGTTTTGAGCGCATGGGCGAGGTTGCCGGCGTGGCGCCGCGCCTCCTCCGCCTGCCGGTCGTTGTGCTCGACCAGCGCGTTGAGCTCCTCGACCATCGGCGCGACCTCGGCGGGCATCGCGCCCTCCAGCCGCGCCGCTTCGCCGCTGCGCAGCCGGGCGATGGCGTAGCGCAGCTTGCGCAAGGGTAGCAGGCCGTACCAGGTCTGCAGCGCCGCCATCACGATCAGCCCCAGCCCCAGCAGCAGGAAGCTGCGGATCAGCGTACGGCGCAGCGCGTCGATCTGCGCGTCCAGCACGTCGCGGGATTCCGCCACCTGGAAGCGCCAGCGCACCGGCGATCCCGGCAGCGTCAGGTCGCGCTCGACGATGCGCAGCTTCTCGTCCGGGAAGGCGTTGCTGTCGTAGGTGTGGATTTCCTTGTCGTGATGCGGGTCGCCCTCGGGCAGCTTGCGATCCCACAGCGACCGCGACGGAAACGGCTCGAAGCCCTTGCCGCTTACCTGCCAGTAGAGGCCGGAACCGGGCTCCAGGAAGCGCTGGTCCCCCAGGTTGCGGTTGAACACGACTTCCCCGTCCGACCCGATCTCGGCCGTGACGATCATCGAGGTCAGCAGATAGTCGAGCTGGTCGTCGAAATTGCGCGTGATCGCCGAAGTCAGCACCCGGTCGAGCGCGAAACCGCCGCCCGACAGCAGCACCAGAATCCATACCGCCGCGATCAGGATCATGCGGCGGCTGAGCGAGCCCGTCACCCGCACATAGCTGCGCGGGGGCGGGTCGCCCGGGCCCGGCTGCACCGGCATAGCCGCCTTGTCGTGGCGCGCAGCCCAGGTGTCGAGCAGGCCGCCCCAGGGTTTCATTGCAACGCTGCCTTCATCGGCCCCGCATCACGCGATCGGCGCAGGCGCGCCCGGCTCGTCGAGGCTGTAGCCGAGGCCGCGGATGGTGGTAATCACGTCCGAGCCCAGCTTCTTGCGGATGCGCGTCACGAACACCTCGATGGTGTTCGAATCGCGGTCGAAGTCCTGGTCGTAGATATGCTCGATCAGTTCGGTGCGGCTGACCACCTTGCCCTTGTGGTGGATGAGGTAGCTCAGCAGCTTATATTCCTGCGCGGTGAGCTTCACCGGCTCGCCCGCCTTGGTGACCTTGCCCGAGCGCGTGTCGAGGCGGATGTCGCCCGCGATCAGCTCGGCCGAGGCATTGCCGGACGCGCGGCGGATCAGCGCGCGCAGCCGCGCGATCAGTTCCTCGGTCTGGAACGGCTTGGCGACATAGTCGTCGGCGCCGGCATCGAGCCCCGCCACCTTGTCGGACCAGCTGTCGCGCGCGGTCAGCACGAGAACGGGTGCGGTGCGCCCCTCCTTGCGCCAGCGATCGAGCACGGTCAGCCCGTCGACCTCGGGCAGGCCGAGGTCGAGGATGATCGCGTCATAGGTTTCGGTGGAGCCCAGGAAATGCCCCTCCTCGCCATCGGTGGCGAGGTCCACGGCATAGCCGGCGCCTTCCAGCGTGGCCCGCAGCTGGCGGCCCAGATTCGGTTCGTCCTCGACGATCAGAACGCGCATTTCCACCCTTTCGCGAAGGCTCTATTTTCCCGTCCGGCCAACGATCTCACCGGTGCGGCCGTCGACATCGACCCAGATCACGGCTCCATCGCGCAGGAACTTGAGCGTGTAAATGGCAGTGCCGGCATCGAAGTCGAAGCCCAGATATTGTGCGCCGCGGATCTTGCCGGTGACCCGCCGCTCGATCTCGCGCAGGGGCAGGATGCGGCCCTGCTTGCGGCCTTCCATCGCCGCTTCCTGATCGCCCCGATGGCGTTGCATGCCGGCCACGGGCGCAGCATCCGCTGCCACAGGCAGCAGTGCGCACACGCAGAGACCGGCTCGAACCAACATCTTCATGCTGGTTGGCATAGGGGGAGCGCGTTGAATAGCCTATGAATATGGCCGGGCGGGCAAGTGTTGCACGGCGGCAACTTGCCCCGTCCGCAGCGGCCGCCTACCTGCCGCCCATGGCAGCACCCATCTTGAGCTACGAAGGCCTCGGCCTGATCCAGGGATCCGGCTGGCTGTTCCGCGGCCTGGACCTCCATATCGGCCAGCGCGACCGGCTGGCGCTGATCGGCCGCAACGGCGCAGGCAAGTCGACGCTGCTGCGGCTGATCGCCGGCACGCTGGATTCCGACGAGGGTCGCCGGACGGTGGTACCCGGCACGCGCGTCGTGCTGCTGGAGCAGGATCCCGACGTCTCGGGCTTTGCGACGCTCCACGACTTCGCCTGTCACGGCGAGGACGCGGCGGCGACCCACGAGGTGGAGGCGATCGCCGACCAGCTCGGCATCGACCTGTCGCGCGAGGCAGCAACCGCCAGCGGCGGCGAGCGGCGCCGCGCGGCCATTGCGCGCGCGCTGGCGATGAACCCGGACGTGCTGCTGCTCGACGAGCCGACCAACCACCTCGACCTGTCCGCGATCGAGTGGCTGGAGGAATGGCTCGGCCGCTTTTCGGGCGCCTTCGTCGCGATAAGCCACGACCGTACCTTCCTGACCCGGCTGACCCGCTCCACGCTGTGGCTGGACCGGGGGACGATCCGCCGCAACGAGATCGGCTTCGGCGGCTTCGACGCGTGGATGGAGACGGTGCAGGCCGAGGAGCAGCGCGCCGCCGAGAAGCTCGACGCCAAGCTCAAGATCGAGGAGCATTGGCTCCACCGCGGCGTGACGGCACGGCGCAAGCGCAACCAGGGCCGGCTGGAGGCGCTGCACAAGATGCGCGCCGAACGCGCGGCGATGACGGGGCCGCAGGGCACTGCCAAGCTCGCGGTGGAGAGCGACGACACCAAGACCAAGGTCGTGATCGACGCAGAGCACGTCACCAAGGCATTCGGCGACCGCACCGTCATCAAGGACTTCTCGCTGCGCGTGCGGCGCGGCGACCGCATCGGCATCGTCGGCGGCAATGGCGCGGGCAAGACCACGCTGCTGCGCATGCTCACTGGCGAGCTGGAGCCGGATTCGGGCAAGATCACCCGCGCCAAGACGCTCGACGGCATCGTCATCGACCAGCAACGCAAGCTGATGGCGCCGGAGAAGCGCGTGCGCGACGTCCTCGCCGATGGCGGCGACTGGATCGAGGTGCTGGGCGTGAAGAAGCACGTCCACGGCTATTTGAAGGAGTTCCTGTTCGACCCCAGCATCGCCGAGGCCAAGATCGGCACGCTGTCCGGCGGCGAGCGCTCGCGGCTGCTCTTGGCCCGCGAGTTCGCGCGGCATTCGAACCTGCTGGTCCTCGACGAGCCAACCAACGACCTCGACCTGGAAACGCTCGATCTGCTGCAAGAAGTGATCGGCGACTATGCCGGCACCGTTCTGATCGTCAGCCACGACCGCGACTTCCTCGATCGCACCGTGACGGTGACGCTGGGCCTCGACGGATCTGGAACGGTCGACGTAGTGGTCGGCGGCTATGCCGACTGGGAAGCGCGCCGCAAGCCCAAGGTGGAGCGCAAGCCCAAGGCGGCTCCCGCCGCCGAGCAGGTGCGGACCAAGCCGACCAAGCTCAGCTACAAGGACCAGCGGGACTACGACCTGCTGCCCGGCCAGATCGAGAAGCTGGAGCAGGCGATCGCGCGGGACGAGGCGGCATTGGCCGACCCGGACCTCTATGCCCGCGATCCCAAGAAGTTCGACACGCTGATGGCCAGCGTCGCCAAGGCGCGCGCCGACAAGGATGCGGCCGAGGAACGCTGGCTGGAACTCGCCGAGCAAGCCGAGGCGCTGGCGGGCTGATCGCCCCATGCTCCTGCGAAGGCAGGAGCATGGCTGCTACAACGCGCGCCTGTGCCGGCCCGCCAGGTCGGTGACATACTGCCATGCGATGCGACCCGAGCGGCTGCCGCGGCGCGTCGCCCAGCCCACCGCATCGGTGGGATCGAACGGCAGGTCGTGGGTCGCGCAATAGCCGGCGACGATCGCGAGATAAGCGTCCTGATCGACGACATGGAATCCCAGGCTCAGCCCGAAACGGTCGGCGAGCGCCAGGCTGTCGTCGACCGAATCGCGCGGGTTGATCGCGCTCGCCTGCTCGGCCAAGTCGCGCGGCATCAGGTGGCGGCGGTTGGAGGTCACCACCAGCCGTGCGTTTGCGGGCCGCGCCTCCGCCCCACCCTGGAGCAGCGAGCGCAGCGCCCGCGCCTCGCCCGGATGCTCGAAGCCGAGATCGTCCAGGAAGATCGCAAACGCCCGCCCCGCGCCGGCAATGGCCGCGAACAGCGCCGGCAACGTTTCCAGTCGCGGCGTCACCACCTCGATCAGTGCCAGCGCCGCGCCTCCGGCCTGCACGGCGGCGACGGCGCTCTTCACCAGCGCCGACTTGCCGGTGCCGCGCGCACCCCACAGCAGCACGTCCTGCGCCGCGATGCCGCCGGCCAGCCGCTGGAGGTTCGCGACGAAGCTCGCCTTCTGCGCCTCCATGCCCGACAGCAGCGCGATCGGCAGCGGATCGAACGCGCGCGCCGCCTTCAGCACCGTTCCGTCCCACAGGTATGCGGGATGAGCGAGCGGATCGGCAGCGGGCGGCGGCGGCGGTGCGAGCCGTTCGAGCGCAGCGGCGATCCGCGCCAGCGTGTCGTTCTGTGCGTCCATGTGCCCGCGCTACCCGCGCGCGATGGCGTCAGGCAAGCTCACGGCTGCAAGTCATAGGCCTTCATCAGGTCATAGAGCGTCGGCCGGCTGATCCCCAGCAGCCGCGCGGTGCCGGAAATGTTGCCCTGGGCCCGCGCCAGCGCATGGCGGATGGCGCGGCGGTCCGCCTCTTCGCGGATCGCCTTCAGGTTGATCGGCTCGGCCTCGCCATGGTCGAGGTCCAGGTCCGCAGCGGTGACCTGCTTGGCGTCCGCCATGATGACGGCGCGCTTCACCCGGTTCTCCAGCTCGCGCACGTTGCCCGGCCAGTTCCAGGCATCGATCGCCGCCAGGGCGTCGGGTGCAAAGCCGGTCACCCCTGCGTTCATCTGGCGCGCATAGCGGCGCAGGAAATGCCGCGCGAGCAGCCCGGCGTCCCCCGGCCGTTCGGCCAGCGACGGGATCCGCACCACGATCTCTGCGAGGCGATAGTAGAGGTCCTCGCGGAAGCGCCCGTCCGCCACCATCGCGTCCAGGTCCTGGTGGGTCGCGCAGACGATGCGCGTGTCCACCGGGATCGGCTTGCGTCCGCCGATCCGCTCGATCACCCGCTCCTGCAGGAAGCGCAGCAGCTTCACCTGCAACGGCAGCGGCACGTCGCCGATCTCGTCCAGGAACAGCGTACCGCCTTGGGCAGCCTCGATCTTGCCCGCGGTCGTCTTGATCGCGCCGGTGAACGCGCCCTTCTCATGCCCGAACAGCTCGCTTTCGAGCAGGGTCTCCGGAATCGCCGCGCAGTTGATCGCGACGAACGCGCCCTTCGCGCGCGGGCTCGCGTCGTGCAGCCCGCGCGCCAGCAGTTCCTTGCCCGTGCCCGATGCCCCCAGCAGCAGCACCGACACGTCGGCCGGCGCCACCCGCTCGATGGTGCGCGTGACCTTCAGCATCTCCGGCGCGGCGGTGAGCATGCCGCCCAGCGCCGTCTCACCCTCGATCCGGGCCGCCAGCCGCCGGTTCTCCGCCTCCAGCGCATGGACGTGGAACGCGCGCGCGACGATCAGCCCCAGCGTGTCGATGTCGATCGGCTTGGAGTAGAAATCGAACGCACCCATCGCGATCGCCTTGAGCGCGCTTTCGCGGGCGCCGTGGCCGGATGCGACGATGATCTTGGTGTCCGGCTTCAGCGCCAGCATCGCCTCCAGCGTGGCGAAGCCCTCGCTGGTGCCGTCCGGATCCGGCGGCAACCCCAGGTCGAGCGTCACCACCTGGGGCTCCTCCGCCCGGAGCGCCGCGAGTGCCGCCGCACGGTCGCCCACCGCCGTGATCGCATAGCCCTCATAGGCCCAGCGCAGCTGCCGCTGGAGGCCCAGGTCGTCCTCGACGATCAGCAGCCGTCGCATCTCGGCGCTCATGCCGCCTCCTCCATGGTCGATTGCGGGGCACGCGGCAGCAGCACGCGGAACGTCGATCCCTGCCCCTCGCGGCTGGTCACCTCGACCCGTCCGCCCATCGCCTGCGCCAGCTGGCTGGCCTCGAACGCGCCGATCCCGAAACCGCCGGCCTTTGACGAGACGAACGGCTTGAACAGGCGCTCGCGCACGAATGCCGGCGACATGCCCTGGCCACAGTCGATGACCTCGATGGCTGCCATGCCCTCGGCATGGCGCACGCGCAGCATCACCGGCATGTCTGGCGGGCTCGCCTCCACGGCATTCTGGACCAGATGCCCCAGCAGCTGTTCCAGCCGCGCCGCATCGGCAATCGCGCGAACCGGTTCCTCGGCCTCCACGCGCACCGCATGCTGGGCGCGCCGCGCCTCGGCGATCCCATGCGCCAGCGCCACCAGGTCGAGCGGCCTCGGCGTGCCCGCCGCCGCCGGCTGCCGCTGCGCAAGCCGCGCCAGCAGGTCGTTCATCCGCGCGGCGGACTCCTGCAAGGTCGCCACCATGTCGGCGCGGAACTCCGGGTTGTCGGCATGGCGCTCGGCATTGCGCGCCACCAGGCTCAGCTGACTGACCAGGTTCTTCAGGTCATGCAGGATGAAGGCGAACCGCCGGTTGAACTCGTCGAAGCGCTGCGCCTCCAACAGGGCTTCGGTCGCGCGCGCCTCGGCCAGATAGCTGGCGACCTGGCGCCCCGCGATCTTGAGCAGGTCGAAATCTTCCCAGTCGAGCGCTCGGTCGACCGGCGGCCGCGCCACCAGGATCGCGCCGACGAGCTGCCCCAGGTGCGGCAGCGGCACGACCACCCAGGCATCCGCGAGGTCCAGCATCCAGGCGGGAATCGCCTCCGCATCCATCCGCTCGGCGATGCCCGAGCGGACTGCATCGAGCTCCAGCACCCGTCCGCTTTCCGCCAGATGCCGGGCGAGGGCAGCGGCAGGCCCCGGCGTCGGCCCCTCCATCGGCCAGTTCCAGCCGGCGGCGCGCTCCAGCCCCTCCTCGCCCGCGATCAGCAGCATGCCCGCCGGGGATTGGGTCAGGTCCGCGATCGCCTTCACCACGCGCTCGGCAAGCGGCGCGCCGCCCTGGGGCCGGCCTAGCGTCTCGGTGAAGCGTGCCCATTCGACGCGATAGTCGTAACGGTGCTGGAACAGGTGCTTGGTGAGCTTGACCCGGACCCAGGCGCGCAGCCAGGTCGACGACATCAGCGTCAGCAGCGCCGCGGTCGACCCGAAGACGAACGCCGTCTGGAGAACGCGTGCATGGTCGCCGCCTAGGCTCGCCAAGGCCGCGTTGCCCGCGATCATGACGAGCACATAGCCCACCAGGCCCAGAACGGAGAGCGAGTGCAGCGTCGCGGTGCGGGACACCCGCAACTCGCGCCCGCCGCTGCGGTGGAAGGCTAGCGCGATGACGGCGGCGAGCAGCGCCAGTGCCAGGCCGCGCATCGCCTGGAACTCGCCCGGGGCGTCCCCGGTCAGATAGCGGAGCGCACTGAGGTTGACGTCGATCAGCCACAGCGCCCCGATCGCGGTCATCGCCAGCCGCAGTCCCGACCGGCCGAGCCCCGTGCTCAACCCATAGAGCAGCACCAGCCCCCCCGCTGCCGACAGGGCGCGCATCAGCAGCGCGGCGCGCATCAGCCCGGTGGCCACGGCTTCCGGCTTCGCCCCGGTCGCCAGCAGTTGCAGGACCACCTGCAACGCGACCACCAGCGCCACGACCGCATAGGCGATCGGCAGCGTCAGGTAGCGCGCACCGCCCCAGCGGTGGATCGCCAGCATGACGGCCAGCCAGGCAAGGTTGCGCACTCCCTCCACCACCACGGTGACGGGCTCCGCATTGCCGATTCCGGCGACCGACAGGGCCCAGAGCGCCGTCAGCACCAGCGCGGCGGCAAAGCTGACGCGGATCACGCGCGGCAGCTCGCGGCTGCGCACCGCCCAGATCGCCAGCATCCCGAACAGCAGCGCGGCCAGCGCATGGCTCCACAGGATGAGGTCGGGCAGCATTCAGCGCGCGCCCTCGGGCCAGAGCACCACCCGCACCGTCTGGAGCAGGATCAGCAGGTCCAGGAAGGGCGAGTAGTTCTTGGCGTAGTAGAGGTCGTATTCCAGCTTCTGGCGCGAATCCTCGATCGAGGCGCCATAGGGATAGTTGATCTGCGCCCATCCGGTGATGCCGGGCTTCACCATGTGCCGTTCGGCATAATAGGGAAGCTGCTGCTCGAGATCGTCGACGAACTGGGGGCGCTCGGGGCGCGGGCCGACGAAGCTCATGTCGCCCTTCAGCACGCTCCAGCACTGGGGCAGCTCGTCGATCCGCAGCTTGCGCAGGATGCGGCCTACCCGCGTGATGCGCGGATCATCCTTTTCCGCCCAGACGGCGTTGCCGCCGACCTCCGCATCCACCCGCATGGAGCGCAGCTTGATGATGTCGAAGGCGAGGCCGTAGAGGCCGATCCGGCGCTGGCGGTAGAAAGCCGGTCCCCGGCTGTCGAGCTTCACCGCCAGCACGGCGAGCACCAGCACCGGCATCACGAGGACGAGCAGCAGCAGGCTGACCGTCACGTCGAACAGTCGCTTGAACATGCTGGAAAACACCCGGCCCGACGAGAATCCGTCGGAGAAGATCAGCCAGGACGGGTTCACGCTGTCCAGGTCGACGCGCCCGGTCTCGCGCTCCAGAAAGGTCGAGAGCTCGTTGACGTGGACGCCGGTGGTCTTGATCCGCAGCAGGTCCTTGAGCGGGAGCGCGTTGCGCCGTTCCTCCAGGGCAAGCACCACTTCGCTCGCGTTGAGCAGCACGACGTGCTCGGCCAGGTTGTTGATCGCCTCGCGTCCGATCGCCTCCGGCATCACCGGCTGCGCGTCCCCCATGCCGACATAGCCGACCACGACAAAGGCAGCGCCCGGCGCGCGTGCCAGTGCCTTCAGCCGCGCGGCACGGGGGCCGGCGCCGAGCACCACCACGCGCCGCTTGAAGACGTGGCCTCCAAGCGTCCGCCCGAGCAGGATCCGGAGCATCAGCAGCAGGACGACGGCGAACCCCATCGCGTAGAGCAGGTTGGAGCGCCAGAAGGTGATCGTGGGGATCAGGAAGAACAGCGCCGCCAGCGCGATCGCGCCCAGGGCAATGGCGACGATCAGCCGGGCGGCGGCAAAGCGCAGCGACTGGAGCGCCTCCGCACCATAGACGCCGACCGCAATCATCGCGAGTTCCAGTGCCGCGGCGAAGCTCAGCAATTCGGGGATGCGCGTCTGGATCGGCTCTGCGACCATGCCGATCTGCCCGGCGCGCACGATCCAGCCCAGCTCCGCCGCCACCAGCAACAGCGCGAAGTCCAGCATCCCGAGCAACAGCACGGCATGGGGTATGTAGTGCTTGAACAGCCTGATCATGACGCCCGGTTTCCTGGCCGGGCGTAAGAACCCGGTCGGCACCCCTTCCCTCTTGCAACAATACCCAAAGAAAAGCTGAACACAGACGCCCACGGTGCGTTGTGCGCTGCGTCATCCTGACGTCTAATGCCCCGCATCCTTCGGGGCATATCTCATTTTCCATGGAGAAGCGCCACATGCAGTCCGCAACCGCGATCGTCCCCGTCATCCTGTCGGGAGGGTCCGGGACACGGCTGTGGCCCATCTCCACGCGGGAGCGCCCCAAGCAGCTGCTCTGCCTGACCGCCGAGGAGACCATGCTCCAGCTGACCGCGCGCCGGGCGTCGGGACCGCGGTTCGGCGCGCCGATCGTGGTGGCGAACGCCGCCCACGCGCAGGAGATCGAGGACCAGCTCGGCGAGATCGGTGCCGCGGCCCAGGCGCTCGTGCTGGAGCCGATGGGACGCAACACCGCGCCCGCGATCGCCTTGGCGGCGGTGGCGGCCGGCGGGGACGCCACCCCGCTGCTGGTGATGCCGTCCGACCACGTCATCGCCGACGTGCCCGCCTTCCACGCCGCGATCGAGGCAGCGCTGCCGCTGGTCGCGGAAGGCTGGCTGGTCACCTTCGGCATCGCCCCCGATTCGCCGGAGACCGGCTATGGCTGGATCAAGGTGGGCGAAGAGATCGCGCCCGGTGCCCACCGCGTCGAGCGTTTTGTGGAGAAGCCCGCGCGGGAGAAGGCGGAGGCGATGCTGACCGATGGCAGCCACGCCTGGAACGGCGGCATCTTCCTGTTCCGCGCCGACATGTATCTGGGCGCGCTCGGCACCCATGCGCCCGAAATGCGCGTCGCTGCCGAAACGGCGATGAGCCGCGCCCGGCATGCGGGCAAGCGCGTCTATCCCGAGGCCGAAGCCTTTGCCGCCTCGCCTTCGGAGTCGATCGACTATGCCGTGATGGAAAAGGCGGCCCAGGTCGTCGTCGTCCCGGTGGCGATGGGGTGGAGCGACGTCGGCAGCTGGGACGCGCTCCACGCGATCAGCGCCCGCGACGAGAACGACAATGTCGCCGGTCCCGAGGTGCTGATGCTGGAGACCAGCGGCTGCCTGGTCCGCAGCGACCGCGCGCGCATCTCCATGGTGGGAGTCAAGGACCTGATCGTCGTCGCGAGCGGCGAGGACATCCTGATCCTGCCGCGCGGCCGCTCCCAGGAAGTGAAGCGGCTGCTGGAGGCGATGAAGCGCGACTGAGCCGGGTCGTCCCGCGCCGGCGCGTCCGGTGCGGAAACCAGGCGGCGCCGAGGCGTCAGGCGGCGGCCAGTTCCTCGGCCGTCGCGTCCGCCAGGCTGGTGCCGTCGAGGATGCGGGCGGTCTCGTCCCGCACCCGCGCCATGGCGATGCGGATCGCACAGGCCGCCTCGTCCTTGCAGTCGTTGCAGGGACGATAGGCCGTCCGGCTCACGCAGGGCACCAGCGCCAGCGGCCCCTCGATCACGCGGATGATTTCCCCCAGCGAGATCAGGTGGCTGGGACGGGCGAGGCGATAGCCGCCCGCCTTGCCGCGCGTGGACAGCAGGAACCCCGCCTCGCGCAGATCCGCGAGGATCAGTTCGAGGAACTTGCGCGGGACATTGGCCCCGGTCGCGATCCGGTGCATCGGGGTGGGTGCGACGCTCGGAGGTTGGGCGGCCAGGAACAACATTGCGCGCAGCGCATAACGGGAACGCTGGGTCAACATCTTGGAGGAGCCCATGCCAGCCCTTTGTGGCCATGAAAAGACCGCGGCAGGCTTTAATTGCCGAAACCGAGTGGCTATATGCGCTTCTGCCGGCTTCGGCCGGATATGGCGATAAACTGCGGCGTAGACTAGGCGCAGCGGACCCGGGGGCAGTACCCGGCGGCTCCACCAGAACCAGCCTTCCAGGCCGGTCCTGACGGGGCCGAACCAGGATCGACGTGTGTTGAAAGGCGCTGTTTTCGCTCGGAATGGGACCACCGCAACGGCCCATTACACAAGTGCCAACGATAACGAAGCACTCGCTATTGCGGCCTAACCCCACGGCTTAACGGCCTAAGGTTAGACTAAAATGCGCGGTTGGACCGCACCGGGCAACAGAAGCGGATTCCAGCGGTTCGGGGAGCACCGGGCAACAGAAGCTCCCCACTCACCACCTTCAGCCTTCCCTGGCCTCCGCAACCGGCGGCGGCGTCTGCTGATGCTGGACCACGCGCCACTCCTCGTGCGCCAGCCGGCGATAGGTCGAGGTGCAGTGCGCGACGTAGCGCTCCTCGCCACGACTGGCCTCTGCCGTATAGCCGATCACGATCAGCCCTTCCTGCGGGCGCATGATCTGCTGGTTGGAAAAGGCAACCGACTGCCACCGCGGCGTATCCGATACCGCCTCTGCCGCCTGCATGCCCGTGACGACGAACGGCTTGGCCGGCACGACCATCACGCTCTCGTCATCGATGGAGGCGCGGTAGTGCTCCGCATCTCCCGTCCACAGGCTTTCCTCGAACTGCCAGACCCGTTCGTCGTCCACGGCATGCTCCTCGCGATAGGGGTGTCCGCAGTCAGCGCATGGGCCGACGCGCGGTTCCCGCTCTCTCGCTCAGGCTGGCAGCAGCAGACGGGCGGTCGTCCCGTGCTCGCGGATCAGATCGAACTTCCCGTTGAGCTGGCTCGCCAGCATCGTCGCGATCTTGAGGCCCAGGCTGTCGGACGCCTCGATCCGAAAGCCATCCGGCAGGCCGTCGCCGTCGTCGCGGACCTCGACCTTCACCATGTCGGCGCCGTGCCGCGCCAGATGCACCTCGATGCAACCGCCCTCCTTGTCGCGAAAGCCGTGCTCGATCGCGTTTGCCATCGCCTCGGCAACGATCAGCGCGAGCGGGATCGCCGCGTCCGGGGAGAGCGGCGCGTCTTCCGCCACGTTGATCGAACAGCGCACGCCCGTACGTCCGCTCGCCTCCACCACGTCCGCGCACAGCGGCTCCAGGAATTCGCGCATGCTGCGCGTAGCGCCGCCGGCGTCATAGAGCTGGCGGCTGATCCGGCCGATCAGCGCCAGCCGGCGTGCCGCTTCGTCCAGCGCTGCGCGGGCGGTCATGTCGACCACCTGCCGCTTCTGGACCGACAGCAGCCCCGCCGCGACCTGCAGATTGTTCGACACCCGGTGCTGGAGTTCGGAAAACAGCAGTTCGCGCGTTTCCGCGAGCGTCCGGCTCAGCTCGCGCTCACGCGCCAGGTTGCGGTTGGCACGCTGCATCCAGTGCACCAGGGCGATGTCGGTCACGACGACGAAGACGTAGAAGAGGAGGGCGAGCACGCCCGGCCCCGCAACGTCGAAGCTGTGGTACTCCGGGATGAAATAGTACCAGGCGAGCAACCCGCACAGCAGCGCGGACAAGGCCCCCAGTCGAACTCCGAAGAGAAAGGAGCTGACGATCACCGCCGGGAAGAAGGTGACATAGGGAAAGCCGCTCGGCAGGAACGGGTCGGCGAACCAGCGCAGGACGAAGGCGCCCGCGACCAGGACCAGGGTGATCGATACACCCAGAACCGGCCGATCGCTGGCGAGCGGCAAGCGTTCCAGGAAATGGCTTCCCGCCTTCGGCATCACGCGTGCTGCTCCCCCGCCGCACCCAGGGCGGCTGCGCTCCATGGCACGGCCGCAGGGGACAAGCAATTGGAAGGGCTGCAAGAAAAAGGGGCCCGCGTTGCCGCAAGCCCCTCGTCTTCGATCGGTTTCAGCGACCGATCAGTTGTCGGTGATGAACGATGGCAGGCCGATGTCGCCGCCGTCCTCGCCGCCCTTGTTCTCGCCTTCGCTGCGCTCACGGCGCGGGCCGCGCTCGCGACGGCGCTCGCCGCCGCGCTCGCCACCCTCGCGGCGGGGGCCGCGATCGCCACGGTCACCACGGTCGCCACGCGGACCGCGATCCCCACGCTCGCCGCGCGGTTCGCGCGCCGGACGGGTGTCCTCCAGCTCGGCGCCGGTCTCCTGGTCGACGACGCGCATCGACAGGCGCACCTTGCCGCGCTGGTCGACCTCGAGGACCTTGACCTTCACTTCCTGGCCTTCGGTGACGACGTCGCCCGGCTTCTCGACGCGCTCGTTCTTCATCTCGGAGACGTGGACGAGGCCGTCCTTGCCGCCCATGAAGTTCACGAACGCACCGAAGTCGACGATGTTGACGACCTTGCCGGTGTAGATCTTGCCGACCTCGGCCTCTTCGACGATGCCCTTGATCCAGTTGATCGCGGCTTCGATCTGCGCGGTGTCGGACGAGCTGACCTTGATCACGCCCTCATCGTCAATGTCGACCTTGGCGCCGGTGGTGGCGACGATCTCGCGGATCACCTTGCCGCCGGTGCCGATGACGTCGCGGATCTTCGACTTGTCGATCGTGAAGGTCTCGATGCGCGGGGCATGGGCGGAAAGCTCGGTGCGGGTCTCGCCCAGCGCCTTGTTCATCTCACCCAGGATGTGCGCACGGCCTTCCTTCGCCTGTGCCAGCGCGACCTTCATGATCTCCTCGGTGATGCCGGCGATCTTGATGTCCATCTGAAGGCTGGTGATGCCCTCGGACGTGCCTGCCACCTTGAAGTCCATGTCGCCCAGGTGATCTTCGTCACCCAGGATGTCGGAGATCACGGCGAAGTCCTTGCCCTCCAGGATCAGGCCCATCGCGATGCCCGACACCGGACGCTTGAGCGGCACGCCCGCGTCCATCATCGACAGCGAACCGCCGCACACCGTCGCCATCGACGAGGAGCCGTTGGACTCGGTGATGTCGGACAGGACGCGGATCGTGTAGGGGAACTCCTCCTTCGACGGCAGCACCGGGTGCAGCGCGCGCCAGGCGAGCTTGCCGTGGCCGACTTCGCGACGGCCGGGCGCACCGAAGCGGCCCACTTCACCGACCGAATAGGGCGGGAAGTTATAGTGCAGCATGAAGTGCTCGTAGTGCAGCCCGTTCAGGCCGTCGATCATCTGCTCGGCGTCCTTGGTGCCAAGCGTGGTCGAGCAGATCGCCTGGGTCTCGCCCCGGGTGAACAGCGCCGAGCCGTGGGTGCGCGGCAGGAAGTGCACCATCGCCTCGATCGGACGGACGGTCTTGGTGTCGCGGCCGTCGATGCGGCGGCCTTCCTTCAGGATCGCGGTGCGCACCACGTCCGCCTCGAGCTTCTTCACGAGCTTGAGGACGCCCAGATACTGCGCGGGATCGCTTTCCTTCAGGTCCGCGAACGCTTCGCGCGCCTTGGTGCGGGCGTCGTTGATCGCGTTCTGGCGGTCCTGCTTGCCCGTCAGCTTGTAGGCGGCGGCCAGATCGGCGCCGATCAGATCCTTCAGCTTCTTCTTCTGCTTGGACTGGTCGGCGACCGGGGTCAGCTCCCAGGGATCCTTGGCAGCCTGCTCGGCCAGATCGATGATCGCCTCGACGATCTTCTTCGACTCCTGGTGCGCGAACACGACGGCGCCCAGCATGACCTCTTCCGAAAGCTCCTTGGCTTCGGATTCGACCATCATCACCGCGTCGTGGGTTGCGGCGACGACCAGGTCGAGCTCGCCCGCCTTGGTCTGCTCCAGCGTCGGGTTGAGGATATACTCGCCATCCTGGTAGCCGACGCGCGCCGCGCCGATCGGGCCCATGAACGGCACGCCCGAGATGGTGAGGGCAGCGGACGCGGCGATCATCGCGACGATGTCCGGCTCGTTCTCGCCATCATAGCTCAGCACCTGAGCGATGACGTTGATCTCGTTGTAGAAGCCCTCCGGGAACAGCGGGCGGATCGGGCGATCGATCAGGCGGCTGGTCAGCGTTTCCTTCTCGGTCGCACCGCGCTCGCGCTTGAAAAAGCCGCCCGGGATACGACCCGCGGCCGAATACTTCTCCTGATAGTGGACGGTCAGCGGGAAGAAGTCCTGGCCTTCCTTCACCGAACGCGCGGCGGTCACCGCGCACAGCACCACCGTCTCGCCAAGGGTCGCGATCACCGCGCCATCGGCCTGGCGGGCGACGCGGCCCGTCTCGAGCGTCAGGGTCTTGCCGCCCCACTCGATGCTGGTCTTCTTGATATCGAACATGTCGTTTCCTTCACTCCGGCGGCCCGATGCCGTCCGGGGCAGCTTGCGGGCACCGCCCGCAGGGATGAGCCGCTTAGGGCTCGGGACCAGATCGCCGGATTGCGTCCGGTCCTGCTTGCTCCTTCGTGTTCCGCTTCAGCAGAGAGACGTCGGAGGAATTTCGTGGGTGCCGCCGAAGGCGGCGGCGCCCTTGTGCCATATCCCCGGCAATGTGGGGATAAGAAAACGGCGCCCCGCGGGGCGCCGTTCCTTACTTGCGAAGACCCAGCTTCGCGATCAGCGCGGTGTAGCGCTCGGCATCCTTCTTGCGAAGGTAGTCGAGCAGCGAACGACGCTTGTTGACCAGCATCAGCAGACCGCGGCGCGAATGGTTGTCCTTCGCGTGGGTCTTGAAGTGCTCGGTCAGGTTGGAAATCCGCTCGGTCAGGATCGCGACCTGGACCTCGGGGCTGCCGGTGTCACCGCTCTCGCGGGCGTGTTCGTTGATCAGCGCTTCCTTGCGCTCCGGGGTGATCGACATCGTCGTCCTTTCTATTCGAGGTTGAAGCCGCGAACGACACGGGCGACCCCGTGCTGGACCTCGACCAGGGCGACCGGAACCGCGTCCAGCGTCGCAAAGGCCTGACCATCGTCAGCGGCGATCCCGACCAACTGCTGCCCCTGGCGGAGCCGCCCTGCCTGGTCGGGGGTGAGGGAAAAAGCCGGGATGTCGTCCAGCCCTGCCCTCAATGGCAGAAGCGCTTGTGCAAGCGCGTGGCCCTTACCGAGTTCCGCCAATTTGTCCAGCGAAATGGCCGCGTCGAGCCCGAACGGCCCCGCCTTCACCCGCCGCAGCATCGTCACATGGCCGACGCTGCCGAGCGCCAGCGCAATGTCACGCGCGAGGCTGCGGATATAGGTGCCCTTCGACACATGGGCGGTGAGGGTTGCCTCCTCCAGCGCGCCATCGCCCGCCGCGGCGATCGTCAGCGCGTGGATGGTGACGTCGCGGCTCTTGAGCACGACCTCCTCCCCCGCCCGCGCAAGATCATAGGCGCGCTGGCCATCGACCTTGAGCGCCGAATAGGCGGGCGGCACCTGTGCGATCGGGCCGGTGAAGCGCGCCAGCACCGCCTCCAGCGCGGCGCGGGCGGGGCGCACGTCGGACTCCGCGATCACCGCGCCCTCGCGGTCGAGCGTGTCGGTCTGCTCGCCAAAGCGGATGGTGAAGTCGTAGACCTTGTCGCTGTCGAGCATCCGCCCGGCAAGCTTGGTCGCCTCCCCCAGCGCGATCGGCAGCACCCCGGTAGCGAGCGGATCGAGCGTGCCGCCGTGGCCGACCTTGAACCGGCCATAGCCGCCGTCGCGCAGCGCGCGCTTGACCGCGCTCACCCCTTGCGTGGAGCCGAGCCCCAGCGGCTTGTCGAGCAAGATCCAGCCGTGCATCTCAGCCCCCCAGCCCGACGAGGCGTAGCAACGCCTCGGCCAGTCCGAACACGATCGGCGACACCACGCGCTCGACCACGTTCAGCTGCGGCGACAGCATCGGCAGCACCAGCAAGAGGAGCAGCAGCACCGGCATGCCGAAGCGCCCGAGCTGCGCGTAGCGATAGGCGAGCGGGCGCGGCAGCAGCCCCTCCACCACGTGCCCGCCGTCGAACGGCGGCACCGGCATCAGATTGAACACCGCCAGGAAGAGGTTGATCAGCACGAAGTTGAGGAGATTGCTGACGACGAACCGGCTGACGATCCCCGCCTCCTCGCCGGTGACCGCCGCCACAACGGCGATCAGCAGCGCGGCGGTAAGCGCCAGCAGCAGGTTGATGCCAGGTCCGGCGAGCGCCACCAGCACCATGTGCCAGCGCGGGTTGCGCAGGCGCCCGGCATTCACCGGCACCGGCTTTGCCCAGCCGAACACCGGCGTACCCGAGACGGCGAGCACCAGCGGCAGCGCGACGGTGCCGATCGGGTCGGCGTGGCGGATCGGGTTAAACGTCAGCCGCCGCTGCTCGGCCGCGGTCGGATCCCCCAGCCAGTTGGCGACCACGCCATGCGCGACCTCGTGAAAGACGATGGCGATCACCAGCGGCACGAGCCACACGGCGATGGTCCAAGCGGTTTGTGCAATGTCCATGATGGGTGTGTCAGTGGCGATGCACGGGACCCGCCGCAAGTCCGCACGCGGACACCAGCTGGTTCAAGAGGCGTTTGGGTACGACCGTTCGTGCTGAGTAGGGGCTGAGCCTGTCGAAGCCCCGTATCGAAGCACCGCGACCGGTCCTTCGATACGCCATTTCGACTGCGCTCAATGGCTACTCAGGACAAACGGGTATTCCCCAACGCCATCACGCGCGCATCGCCTCGCAGAAATGCTTGCGGCACAGTGCGAGGTAGCGGTCGTTGCCGCCGATCTCGGTCTGCGCGCCCTCGCGCACCGCACGGCCCGCCGCATCGACGCGCAGGTTCATGGTCGCCTTGCGCCCGCACACGCACACCGACTTGATCTCCACCAGCGCGTCCGCGATCGCGAGCAACCGCGCCGAGCCCGGGAACAGCACGCCCTGGAAGTCGGTGCGCAGGCCATAGGCGAGCACCGGCACGTTCAGCTCGTCGGCCACCCGCGCGAGCTGGTCCACCTGCTCCGCCGAGAGGAACTGGGCCTCGTCCACCAGCACGCAGCCGACCGGCGCGGGCTCGGCGGCGACGGCGGCGTAGAGATCGGTTGCGGCATCGAACATCGCGGCCGGCGCCGACAGGCCGATGCGCGACCCGATCGTCCCCGCGCCCGCCCGGTCGTCCAGCGCCGCCGTGAACAACAGTGTCGTGAGCCCCCGCTCCCGATAGTTGAAGTCCGCCTGCAGCAGGGTGGTCGACTTCCCGGCATTCATGGAAGCGTAGTAGAAATAGAGCTTGGCCATCAGGCGAGGGTCTCGACGGGAAGAAGGCTGTTCGGGCCTGCCGACTTGGCGATCGCGCGATCGAAGGTGACGAACGCATCGGCTCCCCGTGCGGCGACGAGGTGCAGCATATCCGCAAGATTGCCCCCGGCTGCATAGCGCTCCAGCGCCCAGGGCAGCTGATCCACGGCCTCGGCGGTAAGTTGCGGCTGGTCGAGCAAATGGGTGAGGATCGACACGATCTGTCCGCGAGAGAAGCCGTAGCGCGAACCCAGGACCCATGCAGTCTCCAGCAGCACCGTGAGGGGCAGCAGGACAGGGCCCTGCATCTGCTCCTCGGCTAGGCGGGTCTGATCGGGATCGTCCGGGACCAGCAAGCGCAGCACGACATTGGTGTCGAGCGCCTTCACCACTCGCCGCGCGTGCCGCTCTTCGCCCATTCGGCGGCGACAGTGTCGTTCATCTCATCGATCGTGACGGGCGGGCCCTTGTAGGCCGCGGTGATCTTGCGGATCTCGCGGAGCAGTTCTTCGCTGCTCCGGCCGCTCTTCGCAGCGGATGGCTGGAGGAGGACGCCGCGACCGGTACGAATCACCTCGAACCGCTGCCCCGGGGCAAACCCAAGCGCATCCCGCACATCCTTCGGGATGACGACCTGGCCCTTTTCGGACATAGTAGTTTGCGCGCCCACGTCGGTAAGATGCGTCTTACCGGCTGCAGCGTCAATCGTCGCCGTCGGTCTCGCCACCCAGATCCTGCGCCACCTTAGGCGCACGCAGCAGCGCGTCGATGTGGCTTGCTTCCTCGAAGCTGTCGTCGGCCAGGAACTTGAGCTTGGCGGCGTACTTCATCTTCACGCGGTGCGCGACCTCGCGCTGCAGATAGGCGGTGTTGGTGCGCAGCGCCTTCAGCACCGCCTCCTCGTCCTTGCCGAGCAGCGGCTTCACGAACACGGTCGCATGGCGCAGGTCCGGCGACATGCGCACCTCGGTCACGGACACCATGTGCTTGGCCAGGGTCTCGTCATGGACGTCGCCGCGCTGCAGGATCTCGGACAGGACGTGGCGCACCTGCTCGCCCACGCGGAGCGTGCGGACGGAGCGTTCCTGCGGTTCGTTCTTCATGGTGCAATCTTAGAAAAAGGGTGTCACCCCGGCGCGGAGCCGAGGTGACACGGATACTCAGAGCGTGCGCTCGCGCAGCTCGACCTCGAAGGTTTCAAGGAAGTCGCCGGCCTTGATGTCGGTGAAGTTCTGCGTGAACGTCACACCGCATTCCAGGCCTGCACGAACTTCGGCGACATCGTCCTTGAACCGACGGAGCGAGGCGATCTCGCCCTGGTAGATGATGACGTCGTTGCGCGTGATGCGCGCCTTGAGCGCCTTGCGAATGACCCCTTCGACCACCAGCAGACCGGCGGCCTTGCCCGTCTTGCCCGCGGAGAAGACTTCGCGGATCTCGGCGCGGCCCACGACCGTCTCGAACGCCTCGGGACCGAGCTCGCCCGCCATGCCGGCGCGGATCTCGTCCACCAGGTCGTAGATGACGTCGTAATACTTCAGCGCCACCTTGTTCCGCTCGGCGATCTCGCGCGCCTTGCTGTTCGGGCGGACGTTGAAGCCGATGATCGGCGCACCCGAGGCACCCGCCAGCGTCACATCGCTCTCGGTGATGCCGCCGACGCCCGAATGCAGGATGCGCACCCGGATTTCGTCGGTCGAGATCTTGTTGAGCGAACCCACGATCGCCTCGACGGTGCCCTGGGTGTCGGCCTTGACGACCAGCGGATATTCGATCGCCTGCTTGTCCTTGAGCGCAGAGAACATGCTCTCCAGGCTCGCGGGCGCGTTGGTGGTGCGCTTCTGCTGGATCACGCCGGCACGATATTCCGCGACTTCGCGGGCACGCGCCTCGTTCTCCACCACCTGCAGCAGGTCGCCGGCCATCGGCACGCCCGACAGGCCCAGCACCTCGACCGGCATCGCCGGACCCGCCTGCTTCACCTGACGGCCCTTGTCGTCGATCAGCGCGCGGACCTTGCCGCTCTCGGCACCGACGACGAACACGTCGCCGACCTTGAGCGTGCCGCGGTTGACGAGGATCGTCGCGACCGGGCCGCGGCCCTTGTCGAGCTTCGCCTCGATCACCGCACCCTCGGCCTGGCGGTCGGGGTTGGCGCGCAGCTCGAGCAGTTCGGCCTGCAGCTGGATCTTCTCGATCAGCGTGTCGAGACCGATCTTCTTGAGCGCGGAGACTTCGACGTCCTGCGTCTCGCCGCCCATTTCCTCGACCTGGACGTTGTGCTCGAGCAGACGCTCGCGCACCCGCTGCGGGTTCGCCTCGTGCTTGTCGATCTTGTTGATCGCCACGATCATCGGCTTGCCCGACGCCTTGGTGTGGTTGATCGCCTCGATCGTCTGCGGCATCAGCCCGTCGTCGGCCGCCACCACCAGGACGACGATGTCGGTGACGTCGGCACCGCGCGCACGCATCTCGGTGAAGGCCTCGTGGCCCGGCGTGTCGAGGAAGGTGATCTTCGACTTGTCCTTCAGCGTCACCTGATACGCACCGATGTGCTGGGTGATGCCACCGGCCTCGCCGCGCACCACGTCGGTGCCGCGCAGCGCGTCGAGCAGCGAGGTCTTGCCGTGGTCGACATGGCCCATGATCGTCACCACCGGCGGACGCGGCTTGAGCGCCTCGGGTGCGTCCTCCGTCGTGTCGAGCGCCAGGTCGATGTCGGCGTCGGACACGCGGACGATGTTGTGGCCGAACTCGGTCACCAGCAGCTCGGCCGTATCCTGGTCGATGGTCTGCGTCATGGTGACGGGCATGCCCATCTTGAACAGCGCCTTGACCAGGTCGGCGCCCTTCTCGGCCATGCGGTTGGCGAGTTCCTGAACGGTGATCGCCTCCGGCACCTGCACGTCACGGACCTGCTTGGCCTGCGGCTCGCGCGGGCCGCCGTAGTGACGCTTTTCCTTTTCGCGGGCGCGCTTCAGCGCCGCGAGCGAGCGCGCACGCGCGCCGTCGCCATCACCAAGCGCACGCGTGACGGTGAGCTTGCCCGACTGGCGGCGATCGTCACCCTTGCGGTCGCGCGACGGTGCAGGCCGGCTCGGCGCATCGTTGCGACGCGGCGGGAGGGCGGCGCCCGTACGGTTCGCAGGCGAGGCGTTGTTCGAAGCGGGCGAGGCGCTCGGCGTCGGCGTGGGAGCCGGTGCGGGCTTGGGCTCGGGCTTCGGGATCTCGGGACGCTGCACGGGCGTGAAGCGACGCGGCGCCGGCAGCGACGAGTCGAACTGCACCGTCACGGGCTGCGCCGGACGCGGCGGCGCGGCCGGGCGACGCGGTGCCTGGGCGGCAGGAGCGGCCGGCTTCGGCGCGGCAGCGACAGGCGCAGCCGGCTTCGGCGCTTCGGCCGCGGGGGCCGGTGCGGGCGTCGGCGCAGGGGTGGGAGTCGGAGCGGCAGGTGCCACGGCGACCGGCTCGGAAACCTCGGGCGCTGCCGGAGCCGGTGCGGGGGCGGCTTCGACCTTGGGCTCGGGCGTCGGCTCCACGGCCGGGGCGGCCGGCTCGGCAGGCGCCGCTGCCGGCGCTTCTGCCGCGCGACGGCTTTCCTCGGCGCGACGCTGCTCCTGCTCCTGCGCTTCCTGGCGCAGGCGCTCGTCACGACGGCGGCCCTCTTCGAGCGCGGTCATGCGGGCCTCTTCGGCCTCACGCAGCAGCTTCGCCTGAAGCTCGTGGCGCGACAGGCCGGCATTGGCGTTCACGGCCGGGGCGGGCGCAGGCGCACGCGGTGCGACGGGCGCAGGCGCCGGCGTCGGGCTCGTGGCCTCCTGGGCGGGCGCGGCCGCAGGAGCACCCTGCTGCTGCTCTTCGCCCGGGCGGCCGAGCACGCGGCGGCGCTTGACCTCCACGACCACGGTGTTGGAGCGGCCATGGCTGAAGCTCTGCTTCACCTTGCCCGTCTCCACCGTGCGCTTCAGCCCCAGCGGTGCCCGCGCGCCCAGCTTCGGCTTGTCGTTGTCCGTCTCGCTCATGCGTTACTCGAGTTCCTGCTTCGTCGTCGTCTGTGCGGCGGCCGAGATTCCGGCAGCCGATGCGCCCTGCGATTCGGTTTCGCAAGACACGGAGGAGGGTACGGGTCCGATAAAGTGCAGCCATCGGGCGATCGCTTCGCCGACCCGACTGGCCGCTGGTCTGTCGGTCACACCGACATGTACCACATTTTCGCGCCCCAGCGCCAAGGACAATATGGTACGCCCGACGGGCAATTCCAATCCCCTGACGCCACTGCCTTCGCGATCGGACCCGACGCGCCATGCCTGGGCGAGCTTGCCCGCCCCGTCGGCACCCGCGTCGGAGGCGTGGTAGAGCGCGTGAAGCTGGCCGCTGCGCGCCGCCTTCACGATCCGCTCGCCACCCGACACCAGCTTGCCCGAACGCGCCTCCAGCCCGAGCCGTTCGAGCGCGGCGCGTTGCAGCGCCTGTTCGATTCGGTCGGAGAGGTCGTCGGGAATCGTGATCGCCTGCGTCTTGAAGGCGCGCGACAGCGCACCCTTCAGCCGGCCCTTGGCGATCGCCGCATCCAGTGCCGCGCGATCGACGCCGATCCAGGCACCGCGTCCGGGTGCCTTGGCATGGACGTCGGGGAGCACCTCGCCGTCCGGAGACAGCGCGAGGCGCACGAGCGCGCCCCGCTCACCCGTCTCGCGAGTGAGGATGCAGCTGCGCTCCGGTCCGCGCGGTTCACGCGGAGGCCGGGGCGTGGCGGGATTACGCTGTCCGCGGTGCCCGGAGGCGCGCGGGGTTACCGAAGCGGCATCATTGCGAGGGTTCCGCATGCGCGTCCTCCCTCGCTTGGGGCGTGCCGGCATCGCGATCCGCGATCAGCTGGCCGCCCGCACCATAGTTCTCGGTCGAGAGCTCGGTGATGTTGATCTGGACGGCGGCCGGGTTCTTGCCCAGCCGCTCGACCAGCGAACGCGTGACGTCGGCGACAATCGCCGCCTTCTGCTCGCGCGAGGCGGCGCCGGCCAGGCGAATGTCGACGAACGGCATCAGGCCTCGGCCTCCTCGCCGGTGGACGCTTCGGCCGGAGCCTCGCCCGCTTCCTCGTCATCGAACCAGTGCGCACGCGCGGCCATGATGATCTCGTTGCCCTGCTCGTCCGACAGCCCGTACTCGGCCAGGATGCCGCCCTTGGGCTCGCTGCGCTTGGCCGCATCGTCGTTGCGACGGCGCGGCTCGGCGCGCTTCTTCTCGACCAGCTCGTCGGTGGCGAGGTCGGCCAGGTCATCCAGCGTCTTGATGCCCGCCTTGCCGAGCGTGACCAGCATCGCCTCGGTCAGGTACGGCATCTCGGCCAGCGCGTCGTCGACGCCCAGGGCACGGCGTGCCTCGCGGTTCGCTTCCTCGCGACGCTCCAGCGCTTCCTGCGCGCGGTTCTGGAGCTCGGCGGCGAGGTCCTCGTCGAAGCCCTCGATCGCGGCAAGCTCGTCCACCTCGACATAGGCGACTTCTTCCAGCTCGCCGAAGCCCTCGGCGACCAGCAGCTGCGCCAGCGTCTCGTCGACGTCGAGTTCGCGCTCGAACATCGCCGAACGCTCGACGAATTCCTTCTGGCGCTTCTCCGACGCATCGGCCTCGGTCAGGATGTCGATCGCCTTGGCGGTCAGCTGGCTGGCCAGTCGTACATTCTGGCCGCGACGGCCGATCGCGAGGCTCAGCTGATCGTCAGGGACGACCACCTCGATGCGATCCTCTTCCTCGTCGATCACGACGCGGCTGACGTTCGCCGGCTGCAGCGCGTTGACGACGAAGGTCGCGGTGTCTTCCGACCAAGGGATGATGTCGATCTTCTCGCCCTGCATCTCCTGGACGACCGCCTGCACGCGGCTGCCCTTCATGCCGACGCAGGCGCCGACGGGGTCGATCGAGCTGTCGCGGCTGATGACGCCGATCTTGGCGCGCGAGCCCGGGTCGCGGGCGGCCGCCTTGATCTCGATGATGCCGTCGTAGATCTCGGGCACTTCCTGCGCGAACAGCTTCTTCATGAAGTCCGGGTGCGCGCGGGACAGGAAGATCTGCGGCCCGCGGTTCTCGCGGCGGACGTTCAGGATCAGCGAGCGGGTGCGGTCCCCGACGCGCACCGCTTCGCGCGGGATCTGCTGGTCGCGGCGGATCACGCCCTCGGCGCGGCCCAGGTCGACCACGACGTGGCCGAACTCGACGCGCTTGACGACGCCGGTGATGATCTCACCCACGCGGTCCTTGAACTCTTCGAACTGGCGCTCGCGCTCTGCGTCGCGGACCTTCTGGAAGATCACCTGCTTGGCAGCCTGCGCCGCGATGCGGCCGAACTCGATCGGGGGGAGCGGATCGACGATATAGTCGCCGACGACCGCGCCCTTCTGGAGCTTCTGCGCCTGGGTGACGTCGACCTGCTTGAAATAGTCGTCGACGGCCTCGACCACCTCGACCACGCGCCACAGGCGCAGGTCGCCGGTGTTGGGGTCGAGCTTGGCGCGGATGTCGTTCTCGGCGCCATAGCGGGCACGGGCGGCGCGCTGGATCGCGTCCTCCATCGCCTCGATGACGATGCCCTTGTCGATCAGCTTCTCGCGCGCGACCGAATCGGCGATCGCGATCAGCTCGGCGCGGTTGGCGGTAACGGCAGTGGCCATGGGCTTACCCTTCTACTTCGATGATGTCGTCCGCCCCGCTCGCGTCGAGCGGCTGGGTGGCGGCGAGGAGCTTGTCGGTGATGGTGAGCTTGGCGTCGGCGACCGCGGCGAACGGGATCGTCATCGCGCGAAACTTGCGGACGTCGATCGTGATCTGGTCGCCTTCGACACCGACGAGGTCGCCGGTGAGCTGCTTGCGTCCCTCGATCGGCTCAGCGAGCGTGATGCGCGCTTCCTGCCCTGCCCAGTCGGCGAAGTCCTGGAGGCGCGTCAACGGACGATCGATGCCGGGCGACGACACTTCGAGCCGGTACGCGCCCTCGATCGGGTCGCGGCCCTCGGCCTCCAGCGCGTCGAACACGTCGGACAGGCGACGCGACAGCGTGGCGCAGTCGTCGATCGTCAGCTGGCGGGTGTCCGGGCGCTCGGCCATGACCTGCAGCGTCGGGTCCGACTTGCCGCCGAACATCTTCACGCGCACCAGCGCCAGCCCCAGGGCCTTCGCCTCGGGCTCGATCAGCCGGTTGAGTTCGGCGATGTCCGCCAATCCACGCTCCAGTTCGTTGCGGCCGGCCAAGCGCCGGTCCTTAGAGTCGGTTCGAACCAAGGTACGCCCCGCCGCCGCCGGACCCGTCGGGCCCGACCTCGCCAAGGTTTCCAATGTCGAGAACAGCCGCGATATAGGGCGTTCGCCGGATCAGGACAAGCGCGAAACGCGCGCCGGGTCTGCGCAACGCCGCACCGCCGCCTGCGTTGAGGCAGCAACAGGGAGACGTTCATGCATCGCACCATCGCCTGCGCCACCGCCGCCATCCTGCTCGCCGCCTGCGGCGCGCCCAACGATCCCGCCATCGCCAACGGCAGCGCACCCCAGGCGAGCAGCGCCCCCGCTGCCACGGACGGTCGCCCCTTCGCGGTGACGCCAGTCACCACCCTCGACTCCCCCTGGGCGATGACCTTCCTGCCCGACGGCAGGATGCTGGTGACGGAGAAGGCGGGGCGGATGCTGCTGGTGCAGCAGTCAACAGGCGGCAACCCCATCATTTGGCCGATCGCAGGCGTTCCTGCCGTCGACAGCGAAGGCCAGGGCGCGCTCATGGACGTGGTCGCGGCACCCGATTTCGCGCGCAGCAAGCTCGTCTATTTCTCGGGCTCCGTCACCGGTCCCGGCGGCAAGGGCGTGAAGCTATGGCGTGGCCGCCTTGTGCATGATGCCGAGCAGGGCGCGCGGCTGGAGGGCGTCACGGAACTGTTCAGCGCGACGCCCTTCGTCTCCGGCGACGGCCATTACTCCGGCCGCATCGCCTTTGCGCCGGACGGCCAGCACCTGTTCTTCACCAACGGCGAGCGCCAGAAGTTCGATCCCGCACAGGATCCCAAGGCGACGCTCGGCAAGGTGCTGCGCCTGACGCTCGACGGCAAGCCGGCGGGCGACCCCGGCCTCACCGCGCGCGGCTTCCACCCCGCGGTCTGGTCCTACGGCCACCGCAACCTGCTCGGCCTCGCCTTCGATGCCCAGGGCAATCTGTGGGAGCAGGAGATGGGCCCCAAGGGCGGCGACGAGGTCAACCTGATCCTGCCCGGCCGCAACTATGGCTGGCCGAAGGTTTCGAACGGCAGCCACTATGACGGCCGCGACATTCCCGACCACAAGGCCGGCGATGGCTTCGAGCCGCCCAAGGTGTCGTGGAACCCGGTGATCTCGCCGGGCGGGCTCCTGGTCTATACGGGGGCGATGTTCCCCGAGTGGCAGGGCGACCTGTTCATCGGCGGCCTGTCGAGCGAGGCGCTGGTCCGCGTCGACGTGAACGACACCAACGCCCGCAAGGGCGACCAGTGGCCGATGGGCAAGCGCATCCGCGACGTCGAGCAGGGCCCGGACGGCGCGATCTGGCTGCTGGAGGACGGCGAAGGCGGCCGGCTGCTGAAGCTGACAAGGGCGGGGTGAGGCTGGGAGGCTCACGCAGCCCCCGACCCCCCTTCCGTTTGCCTCGAGTAGCCGTCGAGTAGCTGCGAAGCAGCGTATCGAGAGGTCGCCTCCCCGGGCGGCACCTCGATACGAGCCACGATACGCTCCTTACGGAGCTACTCGGTCTCTACTCGGCACGAACGGGGAAAGGGAGGAAAACCTCTCACCCCAGCGCGACCGGCCCCTCGCTCCCCAGCCGATGCGTGCACAGCTGCGCCTCGGGCGTGTCGTCTGCGGTCAGCGCCGCGACCGTCACCCAGCCCTCGGCCCTGAGCGCCGCGCCGGATGCGACCGGGGTCCCGAACGGCAGGAACAGCCGCCGCCGCGCGTCCGCGCCGATGCCCGCGTCGAGCAACACGTCGGCATAGAGCGAGAAGCCCACCGCCGGCTCGGCGCGTCCGTCCTCGCCTACCACGGCATAGGCGCCGCCGCGGCCGATCTGCGCGCGCAGGTCGCGCGCGAACAGCGAGAAGCCGACCCAGCTCTGATATTCGAATCCATGCCGCTCCGTCGGATCAAGCGTCAGCGCCGCGCGGCCGCGGATCGCCTCGGCGATCGCCTCCAGGCCGTCAAGCCTGGTGCGGAGCGTTCCCGCCACGTCGCTCGCGCGCAGCCCGGCGAGCGCCTGGTCAAACGGCCCCGCCGCCTGGATCAGCGGCAGATAGGCCGGGTCGATCGCCGCGACCGCACTGGCGTCCTTGCCGTCAAGCGCCTCGCGCAGCGCCGTCAACTGCTCGGGCGCCAGCGTGTCGCCGGCCAGCGCGTCGAGCAGGTCCGGCAGGGTGAAGTCGACCGACACGTCCGAAAGCCCGGCAGCCGCCAGTGCCTCCAGGGCGACGGTCACCACCTCACGCACCGCCGCCACGCTGTCGAGGCCGATCAGCTCGGCACCGATCTGGCGCAGCGCCCGGCGCTGGTCGAGATCGGCGGCGCGCAGCCGCAGCACCGGGCCAGCATAGCACAGCCGCACCGGGCGCGGGTGATGGCCCATGCGAGTCGCGGCGATGCGGCCGACCTGCGCCGTCATGTCAGGGCGGATCGCCAGCGTGCGCTGCGACACCGGATCGACGAAGCGGACGGCATCCTGCGCGCGCGCCGCCTTCAGCCGGCGGCCGAGCGCATCCTCATATTCGGCAAGCGGCGGATCGACCTGTTCATAGCCATAGCTGCGCGCGACCGACAGCACGCGCCCTTCGAACCGCGCCACCGCATCGGCAGCGGGCGGCAGGCGGTCGTGAAACCCTTCGGGCAAAAGGCCGGTCATCGCAAAATCCTGTTGGGCGCAGCCCCGATCGGCGCGCCTCGGCCAGCTACGGGATGCATGCGCGCCCGACAAGCTTGGTCGGCGCGCCCACCCCTTGCAGGCTCGTACCCCGGCGAAGGCCGGGGTCCAGTTACGGCGGGTTCGAGGCGTTGGCCCACCCCCAGCCGCTTTCCAAACTGGACCCCGGCCTCCGCCGGGGTACGATGCTAGGTTGCTCCTTAGAACGCCAGCGCCATCGCCGTGCGCACGCCCGGAAGCGCGCGAACCTGGGCGGCGAGTTCCGGCGTCACCGGCTCGTCGACCGAGAGGAGCAGGATCGCCTCGCCCCCGGCATTGCGGCGGCCGAGGTGGAAGGTGCCGATGTTGACCCCTGCCTCGCCCAGCGTGGTGCCGAGGCGGCCGATGAAGCCCGGCGCGTCCTCGTTGACGATGTAGAGCATGTGGCCGGCAAGGTCGGCCTCGACCTTGATGCCGAACAGCTCGACCAGGCGCGGCGCCTGGTTGCCGAACAGCGTACCTGCGACCGAACGGTCGCCCGCCTCGGTGCGCACCGTCACGCGCACCAGCGTGTGATAGTCGCCCTCGCGCTCGTTGCGCACTTCGCGCACCTCAAGGCCCCGCTCCTTCGCCAGGAACGGCGCATTGACCATGTTCACCGTGTCCGAATGGACGCGCATCAGGCCCGCGAGCACCGCGCCGGTGATCGGCTTCTGGTTGAGCTCGGCGGCCGCGCCCTCGACCTCGATCGAAATCGAGCTGAGCGCGCCATGCGCCAGCTGGCCCACCAGCGAGCCGAGCTTTTCGGCCAGCGCCATGTACGGCTTGAGCTTGGGCGCTTCCTCGGCCGACAGCGACGGCATGTTGAGCGCGTTGGTGACGCCGCCCGACACCAGGTAATCGGCCATCTGCTCGGCCACCTGAATGGCGACGTTGACCTGCGCTTCGGTCGTGGATGCGCCCAGGTGCGGGGTGGAGATGAAATTGGGCGTCCCGAACAGCGGCGATTCCTTCGCCGGCTCAGTCACGAACACGTCGAGCGCCGCGCCGCCGATATGCCCCGAATCGAGCCCGGCCTTCAGCGCCGCCTCGTCGATCAGGCCGCCGCGCGCGCAGTTGATGATGCGCACGCCCTTCTTGGTCTTGGCGAGATTCTCGGCCGACAGGATGTTGCGGGTCTGGTCGGTCAGCGGCGTGTGCAGCGTGATGAAGTCGGCCCGCGCGAGCAGCATGTCGAGATCGACCTTCTCCACGCCCATCTCGATCGCGCGCTCCGGGGTGAGGAACGGGTCGAAGGCGACGACCTTCATCTTCAGGCCGCGCGCACGGTCGGCGACGATCGAGCCGATGTTGCCCGCACCGATCAGGCCCAGCGTCTTGGCGGTCAGCTCGACGCCCATGAAGCGGTTCTTTTCCCACTTGCCGGCCTGGGTCGAGGCGTCTGCCTCCGGCAGCTGGCGGGCGAGCGCGAACATCAGCGCGATGGCATGTTCGGCGGTGGTGATCGAGTTGCCGAACGGGGTGTTCATCACCACCACGCCGCGTGCCGAGGCCGCCGGAATGTCGACGTTGTCGACGCCGATGCCGGCGCGCCCAACCACCTTCAGGTTGGTCGCGGCGTCCAGGATTTCCTTGGTGACCTTGGTCGAGGAGCGGATGGCGAGGCCGTCATACTGGCCGATGATCGCCTTGAGCTCTTCGGGCGTCTTGCCGGTGATCTCGTCCACCTCGACCCCGCGCTCGCGGAAGATCTGAGCGGCCTTGGGATCCATTTTGTCGGAGATGAGGACTTTGGGCATGGGTCGGTCCTTGGAAAGAAGATGCAGTGCTCCTGCGAAGGCAGGAGCCTAGAGTTTCGAAACGAGACGCGTGTGGCCCTGGGCTCCTGCCTGCGCAGGAGCACGTCAGAGCGCGGGGATCAGGCGGGCTTGACCTGTTCCCAGGCCCAGTCGAGCCAGGGGCCGAGCGCCTCGATGTCGGCGGTGTCCACGGTCGCGCCGCACCAGATGCGCAGGCCCGCCGGGGCGTCGCGATAGCCGGCGATGTCGAACGCCGCGCCTTCTGCTTCCAGGAGCGACGCCATCTTCTTGATCATCGCCGCCTGGGCGTCGGCATCTGCATCGGTGACGAGCTTCAGGCAGACGCTGGTGTTCGAACGGATCGCCGGATCCGCCGGCAGATGGTCGAGCCAGTCGCGCGCCTCGACGATCCGGCCGAGCGCTGTCGCATTGGCGGTGGAGCGCGCGATCAGGCCGTTGAGCCCGCCGACGTGCTGCGCCCATTCCATCGCAAAGATCGCGTCTTCGACCGCGAGCATCGACGGCGTGTTGATGGTCTCGCCCTTGAAGATGCCCTCGATCAGCTTGCCGCCCTTGGTCATGCGGAAGATCTTGGGCAGCGGCCAGGCCGGGGTGTAGCTCTCCAGCCGCTCGACCGCGCGCGGGCCCAGGATCAGCACGCCGTGGGCGCCCTCGCCGCCCAGCACCTTCTGCCACGAGAAGGTGACCACATCGAGCTTGTCCCACGGCAGGTCCATCGCGAACACGGCCGAGGTGGCGTCGGCGATGGTCAGGCCGCCGCGGTCGTCGGCGATCCAGTCGCCGTTCGGCACGCGCACGCCCGAGGTGGTGCCGTTCCAGGTGAAGATCACGTCATGCTCGGGGCTGACCTGGGTCAGGTCGACGATCTCGCCATAGGGTGCCTTGAGCACGTTGGGCTCGATCTTGAGCTGCTTGACCGCATCGGTCACCCAGCCCTCGCCAAAGCTCTCCCAGGCGAGCAGCGTCACCGGCCGTGCGCCCAGCAGCGACCACATCGCCATTTCGACGGCACCCGTGTCGGAGCCCGGAACGATGCCGATGCGATGGGTGTCGGGGACCTGGAGGAGTTCGCGGGTCAGGTCGATCGCGCGCTGGAGCCGCGCCTTGCCGAGCTTCGAGCGGTGCGAGCGGCCGAGAACCTCGGTGGCGAGCTTCTCGGGCGACCAGCCCGGCGGCTTGGCGCAGGGACCAGAGGAAAAATGGGGGCGTACCGGCTTGGTGGCGGGCTTCGCGGGTGCGGCAGACGCACCGGTGGCGGGAACCGAAACTGTATCCGTCAAAATAGTCTCTCCTCACAGAGAGCACGCGCTGCGTTGGGACAGCGTGGCCCGCCGCCGGCCCTAGCGGCGTGCGAGCGCTTGTCAACGCGTTACGCCAATTGGGTAGCTGTTCGGAAAGGCGGCAGGACGAGGCGTGGGCGCCTCCGGCCGGGTGGCGCCGCCCGCCGGATGTCCGCTACACCCCTCCCCATGCATTTGGTTTCGCGTCGGCTCTCCGCCCTGTTGCTGCCCCTGCTGCTCGCAGGCTGCATTTTCGGCGGAGGGCGCGAGGAGCGCCGCCCGGCCCCGCGGCCACGCGGCAGCGGTCCGGTGACGCTGACCGGCCAGACCCCGCCCGGCACGCAGCAATGCTATGCCGACCTGTCGCGCGCCGGCGTCCGGTTTAGCCCCCTGCCCGACCGCGACTATGGCGGCGGCTGCCTGGTGCTGGGCGCGGTGCAGCTCATCGACTTCGGCACGCCCACCGCGGGCCTGAAGGCGATCCGCTGCCCGACCGCGCGCGCCTTCGTCGGCTGGGTCCAGTACGGCGTCGGCCCGGCCGCCCGCCAGATCCTGGGCAGCGACGTGGTGCGGATCGAAAGCTATGGCAGCTACGTGTGCCGCGGCATCGTCGGGCAGGGCGCTGCCGGATCGGCCAAGCTGTCGCAGCACGGGCTCGCCAACGCGATCGATATCGGCGGCTTCGTGCTCGCCGACGGCCGCCGCATCAGCATCGAACAGGGCTGGCGCTCCGGCGACCCGGCGGTGCAGCAGTTCCTGCAGGTGGTGCACCGCTCCGCCTGCCGCCGCTTCAAGACCGTGCTCGGGCCGGACTATAACGCCGCCCACTACAACCACCTTCATTTCGACATGGGCGGACGCGGAGATTTCTGCCGCTAGCTTGCGTGCGCGCCCAGCCGCTCTAGATTGGTCCGCTTTCGCCAAGCGCGCGCCCCGCCCGCCTTGGCTGTTGCAGGAAGTGTCATGACCGATACCCGAGTTCCGTCGCGCGTATTTCGCGACGCCAAGCACGAGGCCGAGAGCGCCCGCACCCAGATCTCGACGCCGCAGACGGAGCATCCGTCCTACCGCCTCGCTTTCCAGGACATGGACTTCCTGCTGCGCGAGGACCTGCGCCCGGTCCGCTTCCAGCTGGAGCTGCTGAAGCCCGAGCTGGTGTTCGACGCGGCGAACATCGCCTCCACCTTCGTGATCTACGGCTCCGCCCGCATCCCCGAACCGAGCAAGGCCGGCGCGCTCCTGGAACTCGCGCAGGACGATCGCGCCAAGCGCATCGCCGAGCGGCTGATCGCCAAGTCCAAATATTATGACGTCGCCCGCGAGCTCGCCGGCCTCGCCAGCAACTTCCCGCAGTCGGAGGACGGCAAGCGCCACTTCGTGGTGTGCTCGGGCGGCGGCCCCTCGATCATGGAGGCCGCGAACCGCGGTGCGAGCGAGGCGGGCGCCGAGTCGGTCGGCCTCAACATCGTGCTGCCGCACGAACAGGCGCCCAACCCCTATGTTACGCCCTCGCTGTCGATGCAGTTCCACTATTTCGCGCTGCGCAAGATGCACTTCCTGCTGCGCGCGCGTGCCGTGGCGGTGTTCCCCGGCGGCTTCGGCACCTTCGACGAGAGCTTCGAGCTGCTGACGCTGATCCAGACGGGCAAGGTCGAGCCGATCCCCGTGCTCTTCTACGGCCGCGAGTTCTGGGAGCGCGTCGTCAACCTGGAGGCGCTGTGCGACGAGGGCGTGATCTCGCCGCGCGACCTGGACCTCATCACCTTCTGCGAGACCGCCGAGGAAGGCTGGAAGGCGGTCGAGGAATTCTATCGCGCCCGCGGCGACGAACTGCCGAAGTAAGGCGGCTCGCGTTCACCCCGTGCTCCTGCGAAAGCAGGAGCCCAGGGCCACGAGGTGCATCGCGCGGTACTCTGGGCTCCTGCCTTCGCAGGAGCACGGGAGTTTCGAGCGGTGCGGAGCCCTAGAAATCCACCGCCACGCCCTTCAGCTCCCAGTCGCCGTAGCGCACCGGGTTGCTGCCCAGCGGATCGGCGGCCGGCGGCACGACGGGTTCCGGAGTCGGCACCGGCGGACTCTTGGAAAGATGCTCGGGTGGCTTCACGTGGGGCGGTCGCTGGCCCATGGGACTCTCCGATAATGATGCAGCCCCCACATCGGCGGCGAAAGGCTTGGGATCAAGTGAAGCACAGCAACCACGGCATGCGGCAGCGGCCGCACGGACGGCATCGCTGATGGCGCGGCCCCAGCTCGCCCCTGAACCGCCCGGCGTCCCCGCCCGGCGCGCCGCGCTTCGCCTGCTCGACGCCGTGCTGCGTCGCGGCCTCGCCCTGGAAGCGGCGCTCGACCGCGCCACCACCGGCCTCGACCGCCGCGAGGATCGCGGCCTGGTCCACGCGATCGTCAGCGAGGCGCTGCGCCGGCTGCCCGACCTCGACGCGCTGATCGACTCCGCCACCGCGCGGCCGCTGCCGGAGGATGCCAAGGCGCGCTTTGCGCTCCGCATCGCGCTGGTCCAGGCGCTCGCGCTCGGCACGCCGCCACACGCCGCGATCGCCACCGTGCTGCCGCTAGTCGACGGCGGCCCGCGCAAGCTGGTCCACGGCGTGTTCGGCACGCTGATGCGCCGGAACGCGACCCTGCCCGAGCTGCCGGAGCTCCCCGCCGCCACTTGGCTGCGCTGGCAGGCGGCCTGGGGCGAGGACGTGGCCGAGGCCGCGCGCGTCGCCATCGCCGCCCCGCCGCCGGTCGATCTCAGCCTGCGCGGCGACACCACCGCCGCCGAGGGCATGTCGCTGCTGCCGCGTCACCTGCGCGTGCCCGCGTTCGCGACCGTCCCCGAACTTCCCGGCTTTGCCGAGGGCGAATGGTGGGTGCAGGATCTCGCCGCCTCGCTGCCCGCGCGGCTGCTGGGCGACGGGCCCGGCACCGCGCTCGATCTGTGCGCGGCGCCGGGCGGAAAGACGCTGCAGCTCGCGGCCGCCGGCTGGGACGTGACTGCGCTCGACGTGTCGGAGAAGCGGCTCGCCCGCCTGTCCGAGAATCTCGAGCGCACCGGCCTTTCGGCAAAGGTGATCGCCGCCGACGCCCTCAAATGGAAGCCCAAGGAGGCGGTCGACGCGCTGCTGCTCGACGCGCCGTGCAGTGCCACCGGCATCTTCCGCCGGCACCCCGACGTGCTCCATCGCGTACGGCCGGCGGTGATCGCCGAGGCCGTCGAGCTGCAGGCCCGCCTGCTCGCCCGTGCCGCCGAATGGGTGAAGCCCGGCGGCCGGCTGGTCTACGCGACCTGCTCGCTGGAGCGCGAGGAGGGCGAGGCGCAGGTCGAGCGGTTCCTGGCCGAGCGTGCCGACTATCGCCTGGTGCCGGCCGCGCCCGAACTGCTGCCGGAGGGCATCGCGCCCTCCCCGCAAGGCTGGGTGCGCACGCTACCGGGGATGCTGGCGGAACAGGGCGGCCTCGACGGCTTCTTCATCGCGCGGGTCGATCGGGTCGGCTGAGGAACGCCGTTCCTTCCTTCTGTACCCCGGCGGAAGCCGGGGCCCAGGTGGGAAGGCCTCCGCGGGGTGCTCCAATCCAGCACCACCGCAACTGGGCCCCGGCCTCCGCCGGGGTACAAGACGAGAGAGTGCGACACTCTCCCGCAGCGACAGCCCGCCCTCGGAAATCGCCGACCGCTCCCGACACCCGGTTGCGGCAGGGGTGTGCCATGCTAGAGGTCGGCCGATCATGAGCAGACCCGTCCGCATTGCCCCCTCGATCCTGTCCGCCGACTTCGCCCGCCTGGGCGAGGAGGTGCGTGCGATCGACGCGGCCGGTGCCGACTGGATCCATGTGGACGTGATGGACGGGCATTTCGTGCCCAACCTCACCATCGGCCCGATGGTGGTGAAGGCGCTGCGCCAGCACAGTGCCAAGCCCTTCGACGTCCACCTGATGATTGCGCCTGCCGATCCGCTGCTCCAGCCCTTTGCCGAGGCCGGGGCCGACATCATCTCGGTTCACCCCGAGGCGGGTCCCCACCTCCACCGCTCGCTCCAGGCGATCAAGGCGCTCGGCAAGCGCGCGGGCGTGGTGCTGAACCCGGCGACGCCGGTGGAATCGGTAGACCATGTGCTCGACCTCGTCGACCTCATCATGGTGATGAGCGTGAACCCGGGTTTCGGCGGACAGAAGTTCATTACGAGCCAGCTCGCCAAGATCGCGGCGCTGCGCCAGCGCATCGATGCGAGCGGCCGCGAGATCGACCTGGAGGTCGACGGCGGCATCGACCGCACCACCGCGCCTCTGGCAATCGAGGCGGGTGCCAATGTGCTCGTCGCCGGCACCGCCACCTTCGCCGGTGGCCCTGCCGCCTATGCCGACAACATCCGGGCTCTGAGAGGCGCGTGACGGATCCGCTTCCCGAAACCACCGGGCTCGACGGGATCGAAGCGGGCAAGCGGCTCATCCGCCAGAGCGGCGGCAAGGGGCTGTCGCTGGCCGAACGACTATCGGAACGGCTCGAGCGGCTAACCTGGCGCACCCCGTTCCACGCGCTGCGCCTGCGCGGCAAGCATCCGCTCAAGCTGATTGCGGTTGCCGACGATCCCTTCTTCGGTGATCTGGAGCGTGGCTATGCACTGCTCGACGGCATGGTGCTGTTCCGGGGTGAAGCCGTCCCGATCAACGCGCTGTCGCTGTCGCGCCCGAGCTTTTCGGCGCCGTTCGCCGAATATCTCCATAGCTTCGCCTGGCTGCGCGACCTCTCCAGCGTCGCGACCCGCGCCACCGCCGCCCCGATTGCCGAGGCGATCATGCGCCACTGGCTCGCCGCGCACGAGACCAAGGTGTCCAATCCCGCCTGGCGCGCCGACCTTTGGGGCCGTCGCCTGCTGTTCTGGACCGCGCATGCGCCGCTGATCCTGTCGAGCACCGACCTCGTCTATCGGTCCAAGGTGCTGCACGCGCTCGCGCGCGGCGCCCGCCACCTCGACAACACCGCCGCCAAGGTCGCAGCCGGCGTGCCGCGCGTCGCCGCCTGGTGCGGCGTGGTCGCCGCCGGCCTGATGATCCCGGGTGGCGATCCGCGTCGCGTGTTCGGCGAGGCCGGGCTCGCTCGCGCGCTTGCCGCGGCGGTGTTCGAGGACGGCGGCTCGCTCGGTCGCTCGCCCGCCGACCAGCTCGACCTGATCCAGCTGCTCACCATGCTGCGCGAGACCTATGCCGCGCGGCGGATGGAGGCACCCGATGTGCTGGGGGACACCCTCACCCGGCTGGTGTCGGCGCTGCTGGGTGTCTGCCACTCCGATGGCGGACTCGGCAGCTGGCAGGGATCGGCGCCCGTCTCTGGCGAGCGCATCGAGCAGATCGTCGAGGCGACCGGCGTGCGCACGCGTCCGCTGCGCCAGGCCCGCGAGTGGGGCTACCAGCGCCTGTCGGCCGGCAAGACCGTGGTGGTACTCGATGCGGCGCCGCCGCCTGCGAACCGCCAGGCGACCGGCGGCTGTGCCTCCACCCTGGCTTTCGAACTGTCGGACGCCGGCCAGCGCATCGTCGTCAACTGCGGCGGCGCCAATGGCGCGCTGCTGACGCTGCCGCCGACGCTCGCGCCGGCCCTGCGCACGACGGCTGCTCATTCGACTTTGGTGCTGGGCGACTCCAACTCCACCGCCATCCACGCGGACGGCGCGCTCGGGCGCGGCGTGGGCGAGGTCGAGCTCAGCCGCCAGGAAACCGACGAGCTCAGCCGCATCGAGGCGAGCCACGACGGCTATGTCCGCCGCCTGGGCCTCATCCACCGCCGCCTCATCACCCTCTCCACCGACGGCCGCGACCTGGTGGGGGAGGATACGCTGCTCCCCGCCTCCACGCGCGGCGGCAGCAGCGGCAAGCACGGCGACGTCGGCTTCACCATCCGCTTCCACCTGGGCCTGGGCGTCGAGGTCGCGACCACCGCCGACGGCCTTGCCGCCTTCCTCCGCCTGCCGGACGGGCGCTCGGTGTGGCAGTTCCGCTGCCGCGGTGCGGCGCTTGGCGTCGAGGACAGCCTGTGGATCGATGGCGAGGGTATCCCGCACGGCACACAGCAGCTGGTGCTGACGGGCATCGCGCCCCCCGGCGGCGCCGGCATCGGCTGGCGCTTCCACCGCGCACGATAGGCCCGGGAGTCCCGTCCCCTTCTCCGTTCGTTTCGAGTAGCCGTCGAGCTTGTCGAGACGGCGTATCGAGAAATCGGTTGTTGTGGCTCTCTCGATACGGGCTCTCGACAAGCTCGATCCCTACTCAAGACAGACGGGGAGGGTTCATCCGACCCGAACCTCACCTCTTCCCCTTGCCTCCCCCGCGAATCGGGGCAAAGGAGCCGGCCATGAACGTCACCGTCACGCGCGCGCTGCTCTCGGTCTCCGACAAGAGCGGCATCCTCGACCTCGCCCGGGCGCTCGACCGCCACGGCGTGGAACTGGTCTCCACCGGCGGCACTGCCAAGGCGATCCGCGAGGCGGGGCTTCCCGTCCGCGACATCTCCGACCTCACGGGCTTCCCGGAGATGATGGACGGCCGCGTGAAGACGCTGCACCCGGTGGTACACGGCGGCCTGCTCGCGGTGCGCGACAATCCCGAGCATGTCGCCTCCATGACCGAGCACGGCATCGGCCCGATCGACCTGGTGGTGGTGAACCTCTATCCCTTCGCCCAGACGGTGGCGAAGGGCGCCGACCGCGACGAGATCATCGAGAACATCGACATCGGCGGCCCCTCGATGGTGCGCTCCGCCGCGAAGAACCATTCCCACGTCGCGATCGTCACCGATCCCGCCGACTATGCGGCACTGGTCGAGGAACTCGATGCCAACGCCGGCGCCACCAGCCTCGACACCCGCCGCCGCTTCGCCGCCAAGGCCTATGCCGCCACCGCCGCCTATGACTCGGCGATCGCCGGCTGGTTCGCGAGCGTCGACCAGGGCGAGACGCTGCCCCAGACGCTGCCGCTCGCCTTCACCCGCGCCGACACGCTGCGCTACGGCGAGAACCCGCACCAGACCGCGGCGCTCTACCTGCCCAACACCGGCGCCACCCGCGGCATCGCCCAGGGCCAGCAGCTTCAGGGCAAGGAGCTGAGCTACAACAACTACAACGACGCCGACGCCGCGCTGGAGCTCGTCTCCGAATTCCGCGACGGCCCGCCGACCGTGGTCATCGTCAAGCACGCCAACCCCTGCGGCGTCGCCACCGGCGACACGCTGCTGGAGGCCTATCAGGCGGCCCTCGCCTGCGACAGCGTCTCGGCATTCGGCGGCATCATCGCGCTCAACCGCCCGCTCGGCGGCGAGACCGCCCGCGCGATCAGCGGCATCTTCACCGAAGTCGTGTGCGCACCCGACGCCGACGAGGAAGCGCGCGCTGTCTTCGCCGCCAAGAAGAACCTGCGCCTCATCGTCACGGGCGAGCTGCCAGACCCCGCACGCGCCGGCCTGGCGATCAAGTCGATCGCCGGTGGCCTCCTGGTCCAGTCGCGCGACAACGGCCTGCTGGCGCCGGAAGAGCTCAAGGTCGTCACCAAGCGCGCACCGACCGAGCAGGAGCTCGCCGACTGCCGCTTCGCCTGGACTGTCGCCAAGCACGTCAAGTCGAACGCGATCGTCTATGCCAAGGACGGCAGCACCGCAGGCGTCGGCGCCGGGCAGATGAACCGGCTGGAGTCGGCGCGCATCGCCGCGTGGAAGGCGAAGGATGCCGCAGACAAGGCCGGTTGGGCCGAGCCGCGCACGATCGGCTCGGCGGTCGCCTCCGACGCCTTCTTCCCCTTCGCCGATGGGCTGATGGCCGCCGTCGAGGCGGGCGCCACTGCGGTGATCCAGCCGGGCGGCTCGATCCGCGACGCAGAGGTGATCGCCGCCGCCGACGAGGCAGGCCTCGCGATGGTCTTCACCGGCATGCGCCACTTCCGCCACTGAGGCGGGACATCACCGACACGAAAAGGGGCGCTCGCGAGCGCCCCTTTTTTTATGCCCGTCACCCAAAAGCTTTCCGCGCCAACCGCCGGAGGACGGCAGGAGAGACGCGCCTAGCTCTTGTGCTTCTCGGTCGGAATGGTCGCCGTCACCGGCGCCTTGTGGAACAGCGCGCGATCGGCGGGGCCGAACGCCCAGCGCCACAGCACGAAGCCGTAGGTGAGCAGGATCGCCGGGATGCCGAACAGCATCTCCGCCCACTCAAGCCGCGGCGGCAGCAGCATGATGACCGAGCCCACCGCACATGCCGCCGCGATCGCCAGCACGAACGGCCGGCGAATCTCCGCCACCCGATAGCCCAGGATGCGCGCCAGCAGCCGCGACTTCAGCCACGATCCGCAGGCGAGCGACACCGCAAGCGCGACTGCCGGCCCTGCCGCCTGCCACGGCTGGGGAAAGCCCAGCCAGCGCATCAGCAGCACCAGCGCGAAGCTCAGCAACACCTGGAAGGTAAGGAGGCCGATCGAAAGCATCAGGTTGCGGTGACGCGCCACATAGACGAGCGCCGCTTCGGATACCGCGCCGGTCGCGGCGAGCACCTCCGCCACCAGCAGGAAGGACAGCGCCCCCGCACCGCTCACGAATTGCGGCCCGACGATCCCCATCACGCCTTCCGCCGGGATCGATCCGGCGAGCGCCAGCGCCGCCTGTGCGGCCATGATCCAGAAGCCCACCTGCAGCACCTGGCGCGCGACTGCGGCCTTGTCCCCCTCGGCCAGGCTCTTGGTGATGACCGGCCCCAGCACCGGATCGAAGCTCGTCTTGAGCTTCTGCGGCAGCGAGGAGACCTGCTGCGCCATGTAATAGATGCCGACGATCGCCGGGGGGAACAGCACGCCCAGGATGAAGCGGTCAACGTTGCGCGATCCCCATTCGAGCGCATCGGCGCCGGCCAGCGGCATGTTGCGCCGCGCGAGCGCCAGCATCGGCCGCAACTGGGGCGTCCAGCCCCGCGGCAGACCATAGCTGCGGATGAAGGGCACGAGCGAGGCCACCAGCGCCGCGGCCATCGACAGCACATAGGAGAGGATCAGCCCGTCACGCGTGGAGACATAGGACAGCGCCCATGCCGCGATCGAGATCGTCCACGGCTCCACCACCGCCCGCGCCGTCACCGCGGCCTTGACGTTCAGCCGATAGGCGAGCGCCGCCAGGCTCACGTCGGACCAGGCGATCGCGAACACGATCAGCGGCAGCAGCCGTTCGAAGCCCAGGATGTGGCTGTTGGGATACATGATCTGCGGGAAGACGAAGAGCACCGCGCTCGCCGCCACCGAGACGACGAACGCGACCACCATCGCATCCCACACGACATGCACGTGCGGCCGGTCGGTGGAGGACAGCGCCTGGGCCAGCCCGCGCTTCAGGCCCAACGTCGCCAGCAGCGCAGCCAATTCCACGACCAGCACGGCGAGCGCGAAGCGCCCCACCGTCTCCGGGCCATAGACGCGGCCGGCGATGAACAGGAACGGCAAGCGCGCGAGCAGGCGAAGGACGAAGCCGAACACATTGGTCCGGCCGCCCTTGGCGAGTGCCGCGATGTCATCGTCGGGGGAGGAAGTCGTAAGGCCGTCTGCGCGGTTCATCCGCGCCCCATAAGCAAGCCGGGCGGCACGCATAAGCCCTTGATGCAGAATGCGCGCGCCCTGCGGCTTTCGGGTGACGGTGGACGGGCGGCGTTACGAACTGGCCGCAGACGCCGGTGCGGGCCCGCGGGTTAGGTCGATCCGCCGCAACTTGGGCGGGCCGGCGGCATCCGGGATGTGTGATCCGGTCGCCTGCGCTGCATCGACGACGATCATGATCCGCTCGCGACGCCACAGACCCGCGGCATCGTTCGGCACCGCCAGCGGCAGGTAGCGGCGGTTCTCGATCGCGCGCCGGACAGCGTCCACCCAGGGGTCCCGTGCCTTCGGCCCCTGGCGCATTTCGACGTCGGCAACTTTCCCTTCGGGCGTGATCCGATAGCCGACGTCGATCCATTGACTTTGCGCGATCGAAGGCGTCACCGTGTCGGGTAAAAGCTTCCGCATGTCGATCGTCGGCTCCACCACCAGCATCGGCTCGACCGTGCGGATGCCGCGCATCTTCTTCAGCACCGCATCGACGTTGCTGTTCTTGTCGTTCAGCAGCCGCAGCCGCGCCTCCAGCAGGTACGTCGCGTCGCGGGTCGGCTGCAGCACCGGCTGTGTCGTTCCGCGAAGCGCGGCGTACCGGCGTCGGGCCTGTCCCTTGTATCCGGAGTTGTGCTGGGCGAGCGTGGCATAGACCATCAGCGACCGGAACATCGCCATGCCCTGGATCTCTGCCCAGCCGGCTTCCTCCGCCCGTTCCGCCACCGCATCGTACATCCGCACCGCAGTGGCGACCCGCCCCTCGCGCAGGAACACGTCGGCGACGCGCAGCCGCTGCGCCGCGATCCGCGGATCGTCGGCCGGGAGGCCCTTCTTAAGTGCAGAAACCGAATCGATGGTGCCGATGCGGGCCGGGTCAGGCAGCCCCAGCAGCGATGCGACATCCGCGTTGAAGGCGTGGAGCGTGCTGACCGGCACCGGCAGGGCCGCGGCATGGCGGCTGTTACGGCCGCGCGCCTTCAGCAGCACCGAGCGCGCATCCTGAAGCTCGCCGGCGATCACCAGATTTTCGGCATGGGCAAGGGAGGCCGCAATGTCTTCCTGCGGCGGGCAGGCACGGGCAAGGCAGTGTTCGAGTGCGTCGCCGGTCGCCTTCAGGCTGGGTGCGGTGACCGTCACCAGCTCGGCGGACTGCTCCTCAAGCGTCTGGCTGAGCACATCTTTCTGGGGAGCGGGCGTCGTCCCCGCCTGGGCCAGCAGCAACAGCGACAAGAAGATCACCGACACCTCCCCTGCTCAATACCTGACCTCCGGTGGGTCTGCGCCCCTGGAAGTCCGGTGATGATACGGATCGGCGCGCACCCGGCAAGGGTCGGTGCGTTGCGCGGCGTACAGAAGGCGGGGCGGACCCATCCGCCAGGCAGAGCCCGGGCGGCGGTGTCGGGTCCGATCCCCGCCAGCGCTTAGTGCGCCGCGCCCCAGCTTGGGCCGACGCCGATCTCGACCGCGAGCGGCACGGTGAGCGTGACCGCCGGCTCGGCGGCCGTGGCCATCACCCGCTCGATCACGGCACGCGCCGCCTCCGCATCGGCCTCGGGCAGTTCGAACACCAGTTCGTCGTGCACCTGCATCAGCATGCGGACGTTCGGCAGCCCGGCGTCGACGAGCGCCGGCTCCATCCGTGCCATCGCCCGCTTGATGATGTCGGCGCTCGTCCCCTGGATCGGCGCGTTGATCGCCGCCCGCTCCGAGCCTGCGCGCTCGGCCTGGTTTTTGGACTTGATGCGCGGGAAGTGCGTCTTGCGCCCGAACAGCGTGGTGGTGAACCCCCGCTCCTTCACGCCCTCCAGCGTCTCGGCGATGTAGCGGTTGATGCCGGGGAAGCGCTCGAAATAGCGGTCGATCATCGCCTGCGCCTCGTCTGCCGAGACGTCGAGCCGTCCGGCCAGGCCCCAGCGCGAGATGCCGTAGAGGATCGCGAAGTTGATCGTCTTGGCGCGCGCGCGGGTGTCGCGGTTGACCTCGCCGAACAGCTCGGTCGCGGTCAGCGAGTGGATGTCGTCGCCGCGTTCGAACGCCTCGCGCAGCTGCGGAACGTCGGCGATGTGCGCCGCCAGTCGCAGCTCGATCTGCGAATAGTCGGCCGCCAGGATGACATTGCCCGGCTCCGCCACGAACGCGTCGCGGATCTGGCGCCCGGTCTCGGTGCGGATCGGGATGTTCTGCAGGTTGGGATCGGTCGACGACAGCCGCCCGGTCTGCGCGCCCGTCAGCGAATAGCTGGTATGCACGCGTCCGGTCGCCGGGTTGATCTGCGCCTGCAACGCATCGGTATAGGTGTTCTTGAGCTTGGTGAGCTGGCGCCACTCGAGCACCTTGCCCGCGATCTCGGCGCCCTGCGGCTGGTCCTTGTCGGCCGCGAGCCGCTCCATCTCGTTGACGTCGGTCGAATAGACACCCGACTTGCCCTTGCGCCCGCCCTTCAGGCCGAGGCGGTCGAACAGCACGTCGCCCAACTGCTTGGGGCTGCCGATGGTGAAGGGTCCGCCGGCCAGCGCGTGGATCTCGGTCTCCAGCCCCGCGATCTGGCCGGAGAACTCCTCCGACAGCTTGGCCAGCGCCCCCGCGTCGACCTTGACCCCGCGACACTCCATGTCGGCGAGCACCTGCACCAGCGGCCGGTCGACCATCTCGTACACGCGCGTCGCGGACTCATACGGCAACCGCGGCTTGAACCGCCGCCACAGCCGCAGCGTCACGTCCGCATCCTCGGCGGCGTAGCGGGTCGCCGACTTGAGATCGATCTCGTGGAAGCCGCGCTGGTTCTTTCCCGTGCCCACCACCTCCTTATAGGCGATGCAGCTGTGCGACAGGTGGGTGGCGGCGAGCTCGTCCATGCCGTGGCCGTGGCGGCCGGCGTCCAGGTCGAAGCTCATGACGATCGTGTCATCATAAGGCGCGACGCGGATGCCGCCCTCGCCGCAGCGGGCGAGCACGATCATGTCGTACTTGAGGTTGTGGCCGATCTTGAGGACCGTCGGGTCCTCCAGCAGCGGCTTGAGCTTGGCGAGCGCCACCGCGCGGTCGAGCTGTTGCGGCACTTCGGCGAGCAGGTCCTGCCCGCCATGGCCGAGCGGAATGTAGCAGGCGAGGTTGGGGTGCAGCGCCAGGCTGATGCCCACCAGCTCCGCGCGGGTCGCGTCCAGCCCCGTCGTCTCGGTGTCGATCGCTACCCAGCCCTGGTGGCGCGCCACCTGGATCCAGCGGTCGAGCGCGTCCTCGTCCACCACCGTCTCGTACGCGTCGTGATCGCACGGCGCGTCCGCATCGTCGTCCACTGGCGCGACCGGCGCTTCCGCGGGCGGATCGGCCACGGCTGACAGGCGGTTGAGCAGCGTGCGGAAGCCGTGATGCTCCAGGAATGCACGCAGCGGCGCGTCCGGGATGCCCTGCAGCTCCAGCCCGTCGAGCGGTTCGGGCAGCGGCACGTCGCAGGCGAGCGTCACCAGCTTGCGCGACAGGCGCGCCGCCTCGGCATGCTCGACCAGATTGTCGCGCATCTTCGACTTCTTCATCGAGTCGGTCGCGGCGAGCACCGATTCAACGTCGCCATATTCGGTGATGAGCTCGGCCGCGCGCTTGGGGCCGATGCCCGGCACGCCCGGCACGTTGTCGACACTGTCACCCATCAGGGCCAGCACCTCGCCCAGCTGCGAAGGAGGCACGCCGAACTTCTCCACCACATGGCTGGCGTCCAGCCGGCGGTTGTTCATGGTGTCGAGCATGTCGAGACCCGGCTCGATCAGCTGCATCAGGTCCTTGTCGGAACTGACGATCGTCACCTGCCACCCTTGCGCCAGCGCCGCCTTGGCATAGCTGGCGATCAGGTCGTCAGCTTCCCAGCCCTCTTCCTCGATGCACGGCAGCGAAAAGGCGCGGGTCGCGTCGCGGATCATCGGGAACTGCGGCTTCAGGTCCTCCGGCGGCGGCGGCCGGTGGGCCTTGTACTGGTCGTACATTTCGTTGCGGAAGGTGCTCGACGACTTGTCGAGGATCACCGCCATGTGGGTCGGCCCCTCCGCCTTGTGGAGCTCGTCCGCCAGCTTCCACAGCATGGTGGTATAGCCATAGACGGCCCCCACCGGCTCGCCATGCTTGTTGGTGAGCGGCGGCAGCCGGTGATAGGCGCGGAAGATGTAGCCGGAGCCGTCGACGAGGTAGAGATGGGGCATGGCCGCCGAGATAGCAGCGCGGCCGGCCGGTTACGAGGGGGGCATGGCGGCCGGCGGGGCGCACCCCGGGCACGGCACGTCGCGCCGGATCAGCTGCGGTTGGCGACCAGCGCGTGGACGACCTGCTGGATCAGCTGCTGGCGGTCGCGCATCGGCGCCCGCGTGTCGCCGATCAATACTGCCACCGCATAGCTGCGGCCGTCGGGTGCCGTCAGGATGCCGACATCGTTGAAGCCGGCGTTGCGCGACATCAGGTCCTGGCCGGTGCCGGTCTTGTGCGCCAGCGTCCAGCCGGGGGGCAGTGCCGCGTGCAGGCGCGCGCGCCCGGTCCGCGACGCCGCCATGGTGTCGAGCAGATAGCGGGTGGAGTTGGCCGAGAGCAGCTTGCCCTGCTTGAGCCGCATCAGCGCCTCGGCGATCGCGGTCGCGCCGGCACCGTCGGGCGGATTGGCTACATAGGCGTTGAAGGCGGCGATCCGGACGCTCTGCGGCAGCGCGCTGCGCGCCTGGTTGAAGCCGCCGCCAAGCGAGTATTCCTGCCGCCAGGTGAGCCCGGCGGTCTTGCTCTGCAGCAGCCGCTCGCCCGGGCCGAAGCGGATGTTCTGGATCCCGCGCCGCGCCAGGAACGCGCGCACCGCGTTCGGCCCGCCGACATAGGTCAGCAGCCGGTCGTTGGCGGTGTTGTCGCTCATGGTGAGCGCGCGGCGCATCAGCTCGCGGACGGTGGTATGATAGCCGTCGCCCTTCACCAGCGATGCGATCGGCTGGTGGAACAGGGTCAGGTCCTCGCGCCGCACGACCACCGGGTCGTCGAGCGTCAGCTTGCCCTGGTCGAGCAGGTCGAGCGCGGTCATCGCGACCCACAGTTTGCTCACGCTCTGCTGCGGCATCGGGCGGTTGCCGTTGTAGGCGACGGTCCAGCCGGAATCGATGCTGGTGACGGCGGCGGCGGCGGTCCCGTTGAAATTGGCGAGCAGCGTCGTGATCGCGCGCGTCAGGTCGGCCGGTGCCTGCGGAAGCGGCGGGGGCGGCGGCGGCACGGGCACTGCGACCCGGTAGCTGGAGGTGGCAGAGCCCGGTGGGGGCAGCAGCGATACCGGCTGCTGCCGGGCTTCATGAACGGCGCAGCCCATCAGCACGAACGGCGCCGATCCCAGCAGGATCAGGGCCCGTTGCGTAGCGGTGAACTGCTGTCCGGACGTCACGTTTCTCTGGGCCCCTCGCACCCTTCTACCATGCTGTCACAACCCACGGGGTCGCAAGCGCTGCCGCGGAGGCCTTGCGGCGAACGACCCCTCAGCAGCGATGAATGGTGAAGATTTGCGAAAGGGCGCCGGATTCCAAGAGCTTCGGTAGCGCCGGGGTTCAGGGCACCAGCACCGTGTCGACCGCCTCCGGCAGCGTCTCGGGATAGTCGAGCGTATAGTGCAGCCCACGGCTCTCCTTGCGATGGAGCGCACAGCGCACGATCAGCTCGGCCGACTGAAGCAGGTTGCGAAGCTCGATCAGGTCCGGTGTCACCCGGAAATGGCCGTAATAGTCGTTCACTTCCTCGGTCAGCATCGCGATGCGGTGCTGCGCGCGCTCCAGCCGCTTGGTGGTGCGTACGATGCCGACGTAGTTCCACATGAACCGGCGGATCTCGGTCCAGTTCTGCTTGATGACGACTTCCTCGTCCGAATCCGCAACCCGGCTTTCGTCCCAGGGGCGGATCGGCGGCGGCGGCGCGAGTTCGTCCCAGTGGGTCGCGATATGCTGGGCTGCCGCCTCGCCGAACACGAAGCATTCGAGCAGCGAGTTGGACGCCAGCCGGTTGGCGCCGTGCAGCCCGCTCTCGGTGCATTCGCCCGCCGCATAGAGGCCCGGCAGGTCGGTGCGCCCGTCCAGGTCCACGACGATCCCGCCGCAGGTATAATGCTGCGCCGGCACCACCGGGATCGGCTGGCGCGTCATGTCGATGCCCAGCCCCAGCAGCTTGTCGTGGATGTTGGGGAAATGCCCGCGCACGAAGTCCGCCGGCATATGGCTGATGTCGAGATGGACGTAGTCGAGGCCGAAGCGCTTGATCTCCGCATCGATCGCCCGCGCCACCACGTCGCGCGGGGCGAGTTCCGCGCGCGGATCGATGTCGGGCATGAAGCGGTGGCCGGTGCGCGGGTTGAGCAGCCGCCCGCCCTCGCCGCGCACGGCTTCCGTAATCAGGAAGTTCTTGACCTCCAGATTGTAGAGGCAGGTCGGGTGGAACTGCATCATCTCCATGTTGGAGACGCGGCATCCCGCACGCCACGCCATGGCGATGCCGTCGCCGGTCGCCCCGCCCGGCGCGGTGGAGAAGAGATAGGTCCGCCCCGCGCCCCCGGTCGCCAGGATCGTCGCACGGGCGGTGAACAGCGCAACGCGTCCCGTCGTGCGATCGAGCGCATAGGCGCCCCACACCCGGCCCGCGCCCGAATAGCGCAGCTCGTGGCGGCTGGTGGCGAGGTCGACGGCGACCATGTCGGGCACCAGCGTGATGTTGGGATGCGCCTGGGCGGCGGCGATCAGCGCCTCCTGCACCGCGCGACCGGTCGCATCGTCGACATGGACGATGCGGCGGTGCGAATGCCCGCCCTCGCGCGTCAGGTGCCAGCGATCGTCCCCGTCGCCGTCGTTGAACGGCACGCCGAGTTCGGCCAGCCGCTCGATCGCCGCCGGTGCGTTCTCGACAACAAACTCCACCGTGGCGCGGTCGTTGAGCCCCGCGCCCGCCACCATCGTGTCCTCGATGTGGTTCTCGAACGTGTCGCCCGGCTCCAGCACCGCCGCGATCCCGCCCTGTGCCCAGGCGGTCGAGCCTTCGTCCAGCCGCCCCTTGGCGAGCACCGTCACCTGGAACCGCTCCGCCAGGTTGAGCGCGGCGGTCAGCCCGGCCGCGCCCGACCCGACGATCAGGACGTCGCTTTGGCGGGGATCGCTCACCCGTGGGCGCGCGTCAGGTTGAGGAACACGTCCTCCAGGTCGGCTTCCTTGGTGGAGACGTCGACGATGCCATAGCCGTCGCGCGTCACCGCGGCGAGCACCTCGCCGGCATTAGCCACGTCCTTGCGGTAGGTGATCGCCAGCACGCGGTCGCTCTTGCGCTCGATCTTGCTGAAGCAGCTCGCCTCCGGCAGCGCGGCGAGATCACGGTCGACCGTCACCTCGACCAGCTTCTCCTGCGCCATCCCCACCAGCGCACGGGTCGGCTCGTTGGCGATGAGGCGGCCGTGATTGATGATCGCGATGCGATCGCACAGCTCCTCGGCCTCCTCCAGGTAATGGGTGGTCAGCACCACCGTCACCCCGGCGTCGTTCAACTGGCGGACATAGGCCCACAGCTGCTGGCGAAGCTCGATGTCGACGCCCGCGGTCGGCTCGTCGAGCACCAGCACGGGCGGCGAGTGCACCATCGCCTTGGCGACCATCAGCCGCCGCTTCATGCCGCCCGAGAGGCTGCGGGCATAGGCGTCGGCCTTGTCCTCCAGGTGCACCGCGCGCAGCAGCTCCATCGTCCGCCGCTGCGCCTTCGGAACGCCGTACAGGCCCGCCTGGTTTTCCAGCGTCTCGGAGGGCGTGAAAAAGGGATCGAAGGTGATCTCCTGGTTCACGATCCCGATCGACGCCTTGGCGTTGCGCGGGTGGCGATCGATGTCGAAGCCCCAGATCTCCGCCGTGCCGCTGGTCTTGCGCACGAGCCCGGCCAGCGTGTTGATCAGCGTCGACTTGCCCGCGCCATTCGGCCCCAGCAGTCCGAAGATCTCCCCGCGCGGCACGTCGAAGGTGACGCCGTCGAGCGCGCGCTTGCCGCCCGCATAGGTTTTGCAAAGGTCTCGGATGCTGATCGCGGCCTGGGTCATAGCGCAAGCGGATAGGCCTCGCGGCACGAATCGCCAATCCCCGGCGTTGCGAAACGGCGATCGGGCACGCTCCAGCATTGTCGAGCGCCGGGCGCCTTGCTATCGCCTCTCCCATGATTCCGCCGTCCGAAGTCCTCCGCGTCACCACCCCCCGCGTCGCCTGCGACGGTGCCGGGGAGATCGCCCCTGCGCTCGGCCACCCGCGCGTGTGGCTGCAGATCGACGAGCATGGCTATGTCGACTGCGGCTATTGCGACCGCCGCTTCGTGCTGATCGGCGGCCCCGCGGACGGCGTCGACCAGTCGACGCTCCCCGACATCGCGTCTGGCGCCAGCCTCTAGGTCTCCTATATCGGAGGGCATGACCCCCTCCGATCCCCGCGCCTTCCTCTATCGCGACGGCTTCGACCCCGCCGCTGCCTCCCGCCTCGCCGCGCGCACGCTCGCGCAGGCCGACGATGGGGAGCTCTACCTGCAATATCGCCGGGCGGAGGCGTTCGGCTTCGACGATGGCCGGCTGAAGACCGCGAGCTACGACACCGCCTCGGGCTTCGGCCTGCGGGGCGTGTCGGGCGAGACCACCGCCTTTGCCCACGCCAATGAGATCAGCGAAGCCGCGATCCTGCGCGCGGGCGAGACCATGGCGCTGATCGATCTTGCCAAGGGTGCCAAGGCGCCGCCACCGCGCGGCAACAACCGCCATCTCTATACCGCCGCCGACCCGCTCGACCTGGTCCCCTTCGCCGACAAGGTGAACCTGTGCCAGACGATCGACGCCGCCGCCCGCGCGCGGGATCCGCGAGTCGTGCAGGCGAGCGTCAGCCTCAGCGGTTCGTGGAGCGTGGTCGAGATCGTGCGGCCTGACGGCTTCGTCGCCACCGACGTACGCCCGCTGGTCCGCCTCAACGTCTCGCTGGTGGTCGAGCAGAACGGCCGCCGCGAAACCGGCAGCTTCGGAATCGGCGGCCGCTATCTTTACGACGACCTGTTCCAGCCCGAAACCTGGAACCGCGCGATCGACACCGCGCTTGCCCAGGCGCTGGTCAACCTCGACGCGGTCGACGCGCCCGCCGGCGAAATGACCGTGCTGCTCGGGCCGGGCTGGCCCGGCGTGCTGCTGCACGAGGCGATCGGCCACGGCCTGGAAGGCGACTTCAACCGCAAGGGCACCAGCGCCTTTTCGGGCCGCATCGGGGAGCGCGTGGCCGCCCCAGGCGTGACGGTGGTGGACGACGGTTCAATCGCCGATCGTCGCGGATCGCTGTCGATCGATGACGAGGGCACGCCCACCCAGGAGAACATCCTGATCGAGGACGGCATCCTCAAGGGCTATATCCACGATCGCCTCAATGCCCGGCTGATGGGCGTCGCCCCGACCGGCAACGGCCGGCGCGAGAGCTTCGCCCACGCCCCCATGCCCCGCATGACCAACACGTTCATGCGCGGCGGCAACGACGATCCCGCCGAACTGCTGTCGCGCGTGAAGAAGGGCATCTTCGCCAAGTCGTTCGGCGGCGGCCAGGTCGACATCGTCTCGGGCAAGTTCGTCTTCTCCTGCACCGAGGCGTATCGCATCGAGAACGGCAAGCTAGGCGCCCCGATCAAGGGCGCGACGCTGATCGGCGACGGCCCGACCGTGCTCACCAAGGTGACCGGCATCGGCAACGACTTCGCGCTCGACGAGGGCGTCGGCATGTGCGGCAAGGGCGGGCAGAGCGTCCCCGCCGGCGTCGGCCAGCCGACCCTGCTGGTCGAGGGGCTGACGGTCGGCGGCACCGCCGCCTGATGGCGCTCGTCGAACTCGGCCGCTTCGCCAGGATCGAGGCACAGATCCTGGTCGGGCGGCTGGAGAGCGAAGGCATCCCCGCCGTCGCCTTCGATGGAGAGGCGAGCATTGCCGACGGCAGCTGGCTGCTGATCCCCACCCGCGTGATGGTCGACGACGAGGATCTCGCCGCTGCCCGCGCGATCGTCGAACGCGCTGCCTGATTTTCGGGCAGCTGCCTAAAGCTGCATCGGTCCTGTCGCTGGCGTAACGAGCAGCGGCACCTCCCGCGCCTCAGCGGGGCGCCTTGCCTCCGTCTGGCACGGCCTTTGCGTAGGAACCCCTCGGGACCATAGCGAGGGGGCGCGATATGAAACTCGTCATCGCCATCATCAAGCCGTTCAAGCTCGATGACGTGCGGGAGGCGCTGACCGAAGTCGGAGTGGCGGGCATGACCGTCACCGAGGTCAAGGGCTTCGGCCGCCAGAAGGGCCAGACCGAAATCTACCGGGGCGCCGAGTACAGCACCAACATGGTGCCCAAGATCAAGATCGAGATCGTGTGCGCGTCCGATGTCGCGCCGCGGGTGGTGGAGGCGGTGCAGGCCTCGGCCAACACCGGCGCCATCGGCGACGGCAAGATCTTCGTACTCGACGTCGGTCAGGCCGTGCGCATCCGCACCGGCGAGACCGACGAGACCGCGCTGTGATGAAGGGGGACATCATGAAGCTTCCGACTGGCCTGGCGATCGCCGCGGGCACGACACTCTTCGCCGCCCTGCCCGCCTGGGCGCAGGACGCGGCCCTGCAGGCACCGGCAGCCGCCGCGCCCGCCGCCACCGTCGACAAGGGCGACACCGCCTGGATGATGATTTCGACGGTGCTGGTGCTGGCGATGATCCTGCCCGGCCTGGCGCTGTTCTACGGCGGCCTCGCCCGCACCAAGAACATGCTGTCGGTGATGACGCAGATCGGCGCCGTCGCCTGCTTCGCCATGCTGATCTGGGTCATGTACGGCTACAGCCTGGCCTTCGGGCCCGAGGGCGCGCTGCCGGCCCGGTTCATCGCCGGCTTCGGCAAGGCCTTCCTGGCGGGCGTGACGCCGGCCTCGCAGGCGGCGACGTTCACCGCCGGGGTCGAGATCCCCGAATATGTCTTCATCTGCTTCCAGATGACCTTTGCCGCGATCACCATCGCGCTGGTGCTGGGTTCGGTGGTCGAGCGGATCAAATTTTCCGCCGTCATGCTGTTCGCGCTGGTGTGGCTCACCATCGTCTATCTGCCGATCGCGCACATGGTCTGGGCGACCGGCGGCTGGTTCTTCGACATGGGCGCGCTGGACTTCGCCGGCGGCACCGTGGTGCACATCAACGCCGGTGTCTCGGCGCTGGTGCTGGCGATCCTGATCGGCAAGCGCATCGGCTATCCGACCGAGCGCATGGCCCCGCACAGCCTGACGCTGACCATGATCGGCACCGGCCTGCTGTGGGTAGGCTGGTTCGGCTTCAACGCCGGCTCGGCGCTGGAGGCAAACGGCTCGGCGGCCCTCGCGATGATCAACACCTTCGTCGCCACCGCCTCGGCCGGCCTGTTCTGGATGCTGGCGGAGCGCTTCTCGGGCCACAAGGGATCGGCGCTGGGCTTCTGCTCGGGCATCATCGCCGGCCTGGTCGCGGTGACGCCTGCCGCCGGCAACTCGGGTCCGTTCGGCGCCATCGTGCTGGGCGCGGTCGCCTCGATCGTCTGCTACTTCGCGGTAACCTTCCTCAAGCCCAAGCTCGGCTACGACGACTCGCTGGACGCCTTCGGCATCCACGGGGTGGGCGGCATGGTCGGCGCGATCGGCACCGCCATCGTCTACGCCCCGTCGCTCGGCGGCCCCGGCGCTGCCGACTATGACATGGGCGCCAAGCTCGGCGTGCAGCTGCTCGCGGTGGTCGTCACCATCGCCTGGGCCGCGATCGGCACCACCATCGCCTTCTTCATCGCCAAGGCAGTGACCGGCGGCCGCGTCAGCCCCGAAGTCGAGATCGAGGGCCTCGACCTCGGCGAGCATGGCGAGCGCGCCTACAACTACTGAGATCGGCGGCGGGCACGGGCCCGCCGCCCCCGACGTTCCTCCTGCGGACGACCTCGGGCCGGTACGGAAACGTACCGGCCTTTTTTTGCACGTGCGGTGGGCACAGGGAGAACGCGTGCTCCTGCGCAGGCAGGAGCCCAGGGTGACGGGCGCTGCCCCTCCTGGCTCTAGGCTCCTGCCTGCGCAGGAGCACATGCCGCAGGAACTGCGGGAGGATACACCCCTCTTCCGCGCAAAAAGAAAGGGCGGCCCCAGCGGAGCCGCCCTTCTTCAGGCCTTCGACGTGGAGGGATCAGCCCTCGTAGTCGCCACCGACGTTCTGATTGCGCGGCGGCGCGGCCGCGGTGAGGCGCAGCGCCTCGGCCGATGCCGACAGCGAACCGATCTCGTCGGGTGCTTCCTCGTCGTCGATCTGCACCTTCTGCATGCTGGTGATGACCGCTTCCTTGAGGTGGTCGGGCCGAACCGTCTCCTCGGCGATCTCGCGCAGCGCGACCACCGGGTTCTTGTCGCGGTCGCGATCGAGCGTCAGCTCGGCGCCGCCGGAAATCTGGCGCGCACGCTGGGCTGCCATCAGCACCAGGTCGAACCGGTTGGGGATCTTGTCGACGCAATCCTCGACGGTGACGCGCGCCATGGTCGCTTCCTCAAATAATGCACGGAGCAGGAAAGGCGTGGCGCCTATCCCGAACGCGCGCAATTGTCAATTTTTTCAGGCGCTCCGCCGGGGGAGCGCCCCCCGGCGGACCCGCCCCTACTCCACCGCCCCGACATTGTCGTCGCTGTTGCGGTCGATGTACTTGTTGTACGGATCGACGCCTGCGAACGCCGGCTGCTTCGCCGTCACCAGCCGCAGCTGCTGCACCCCGCTGCGGATCGGCCGCCGCTCCATCACCAGCACATCGCCGCGATCGAACGATCCCAGCCCCGGGCGCGCGGTGAACAGCCCCACGTCGATCTGGTCGTCCAGCGCCGCCTGCGTCTCCTTGCCGCGCCCATCGGCATAGGCCTTGCCGCCCTCGATCGTCAGCACCGTCTCATACCGGCCATCGGGCAGCTTGCGGGTCTTGGCCCCCTTGAGCTTGAGGTCATAGAGGGTGATGCGGTCGAACAGGTCGTCCACCAGCTGCCGCTCGCCGGCGTTGCGCGCCAGTCCGCGGAAGCCGTCGACCAGCTCCATCGCGTTGGCATAGGGCGCACCCTTGAACCGGTGGCGGTCGAGCAGCGTGCGCAGCATCGCGTTCACCCGCTCCTCGCCCAGCCGGTCCTGCAGCAGGTACAGCACCACCGCGCCCTTGCGGTAGTGGATGTACCCCTGGTTCTCGACCCGATCGAGCGGCAGCTCCTCGATCGCCTCGCTGCCGCGCGAGCGCAGATAATTGTCGAGCTCGTACTTCAGGAAGCGGCGGATCTTATCCTCGCCGTACAGGTGCTTCATCACCATCAGCGCCGAATATTGCGCCATGGTCTCCACCAGCACGGTGCCGCCCTGCTGGTCCGCGCTGATCAGCTGGTGCGCCCAATATTGGTGGCCCAGCTCGTGCGCGGTGACATAGGTGACATAGTCGATCTCGTCCGGATCGCGCGTGTCGGCGATGAAGCCGATCTTCTCCGAGTAGGGCACGGTGCCCGCGAACGCCTGGGCGAAGCTGTCATAGCCCGGGAACTCGATGATGCGGGCATAGGTGAACTGATAGGGCCCGAACGCCTTGTCGTAATAGCCGAGCGACAGCTTCATCGCCTGGAGCATCCGGTCCACGTTGAAGCCGTGGTTCGGCTGGTAATAGACTTCCAGCTGCACCGGCCCCTGCCGGTCCCGACGCACCGCATAGTCGGCGGACTGGACCGAGAAGAAGGCCAGGATCGGCGCCGTCGAGACGAAATGCGCGGTCCGCCGCCCGCCCTGGGTCGTGTCCGAAACCCGCCGGCCGGGCGCGATCGGCACCTGCGGCGCATCGGTGGTGACGGTAATGTCCGAATTCACCCAGTCGGAATTGGCCAGATAGTTGCGCTGGCGGGCCGAGAGGTCCTCCAGCTTGGCCATGCGCAGCTCCGACGGCAGGCCGTAGCGGCGGCGGGTCACCCGATCGGTCAACAGCCCTGCACGGTTCATCCCCAGCTGCGGCGCGAAGTCGAAGTTGTTGAGGAAGCTGCCATTGGCCACCAGCCGCGTATCCTCGCCGGTGGCGCGGAACCCGCGCTGCGACCGCTCGGTGCGGAACTGCAGCGTGCCGGTCGCACCCGGCGCCAGCGGCTGGCCGAAGCGATACAGCCGGTACTGGAACTCCGTGTCGTTGCTCACCAGCCTGGCGCCCGGCACGGTGACGGAGGCGAGCCTGGTGTCCGCATCCGGCAGGCGCACGTGCAGCGTCTCGATCGGCCGGCCGCTGTCGTTCACGAAGCGATAGAGCCCGTCGACCGCCATCCGCCGCTCGGACGGATGCAGGTCGATCGCCAGCCGAACGTCGGTGAGCGAAGGCTGCGCGACGTTCTCGTAGCGCAGGTACTTCTTTTCATACTCCGCCATCCGCTGCTCGTTGGCGTCGCGGGTGCGGTATGCGTTGAGGACGTTGGTGTTGTAGAAGATGAAGGCGCCGACCCCCACGAACGCCACCAGCGCAACGCCGATGATGACCCCCGGCACGCCGCGCAGGCGCGCGGGCACCCGCCGCAACCGCGGCAGCAGCCGGGTCTCGGTGCCGCGCCGCCACAGCAGATGGGCGAGCGTCGCCAGGATCACCGCCGCGGCTCCCCAATAGAGGCGCACCCACCAGGCGGCGGCACCGCCGACCTGGTCGCCATTCATGTCGGACAGCTGCGGCGTCGGCCCGCCGCCATAGAGATAGAGCGGATGCTCGTAGCCCAGGTTGCTAAGCGTCAGCGTGGCCACGATGTAGACGACCATGATCGCCCAGCCGACGTATTTGTTCGGGCTGAGCGCCTGGACGAACACCGAAAGGATCGCCAGCAGCACCATGTCCACGGTCTGCGGCAGCAGGTACCAGCGCCAATATTCGGCGAGCGACACCTCGCCGCCGCCGCGGATCAGCTGCACCAGCATCGCCGCCACCGCCGCCGCCAGCAGGGTGGTGAACAGCACCCCCGTCACCGCCAGCGCCTTGGGCACCATATAGGCCCAGTTGGGCAGCGGGGTCGCGTCGATGATCTCGTGGATCTTGCGGTCGCGGTCGCGCCAGACCAGCTCGCCCGCATAATAGATGGCGATGATGATCGGGATCAGCCCGAAGCCGCCGGTCAGCGTCTCGATCAGCGCAAAGGTGAGCGGTCGCGCCGGCGTGCCATAGATCTCGCCCGCGAACAGCAGCGCGCCGACCGTGTTGAACAGGCCGACGACCAGCAGCACCAGGAAGGCGGGGCTCCGGAACACCTGCGCCATCTCGAAGCGGCACCGGGTGAGGAGGCGCGCCCAGGTCGCCCCGTCCGGCTGGGGCGCGGGCAGCCGATCGACCAGCCGCGGCGCGGTCTGGCCCAGCTTCGCCTCGCGCCGCGCCTGTTTGCGCAAGCGGCGCTTGGAGATGCCGCGCTCGGCAAAGCGGAACCGCCCCACGGCAAAGCCCAGCGCCGCCAGGGCGACACCGATCCAGATCAGTCGGTTGGCAAGCAGCGCACCGTCCAGCGGCGGCAGGATCGCGTTGCGCTCCGCCGCGGTGAAATAGCGGGTCGCGTTGCTGATCGCGGCGACGCCGAAGGGTTCGACATAGGCCGCGACCTGCCGCCACTCCGGCTGCTGCCCGATCATGGTGCTCATCACGGCATAGAGGACCAGGAAGACGATGACGCCGACATAGCTGCCCATCATCGATCGCGTGACCGTCGCCACCGCAAAGAAGATCGCCGCGGTAAGGAACAGGTTCGGCAGCGCCACCACGAAATAGGCCCAGGCGAAGGCGGCGGGGATCGTCGGCCCCAGCCGCTCCGGATCGATCCAGGGCATCAGCGACCCGACCCAGATCGCCAGCGGAATCGCCAGGAACGCCACCGCCGCGGCCAGGAAGGCGCCGGTGAAGCGCCCCATCAGATACTGGAACCGGGTGACGCGCGTCGTGCGCACCATCGGGCCGAAGCCCGATTCATCGTCGCGCACCACCACGTTCGCGACGAACGCAGTCGTCACGAACATGAAGAACAGCGAAAAGATCGCGTGGATTTGGACGATGGCAAAGGGGCTGTTGGCGTGGACGTTGCCGCCCGCGCCGATCTGGATGTTCTCGCTCGCGACCGACCCGAAGGTCAGCAGGAAGAACAGCGCCGCGACGACCCAGAACACCGGGCTGCCGAATTGGTAGCGGAGTTCGAACCCCGCGATCTTGGCGAACATGGACGCCCTCCCCTCAGGCCGCGACAGCGGCGGCGGTGTCGACGGGGCGGCGGGTGCGCGCCAGGGTCGCAAAGTACACGTCCTCCAGCCCGCCGCGCACCGGCTCGAAGCCGTTGCCCGGATCGACCTCGGACAGGATGTGGACGATGGTGCGCCCCGCAAACAAGCGGGTGGAGATCAGTTCGTACCGCTCCCGCACCTCGGTCAACTCATCGCGTCGGATCGCCTTGGCCCAGACGGTGCCGCGCGCCTGCTCGATCAGTTCCAGGGGCGCCCCCTCCAGCCGGATCTTGCCCGCGGCCAGCACCGCCATGCGCGGGCAGAGATCCGCCACGTCCTCGACGATGTGGGTGGAGAGGATCACGACAACGTTCTCGCCGATCTCGGCCAGCAGGTTGAGGAAGCGGTTGCGCTCCTCCGGGTCGAGGCCGGCGGTCGGCTCGTCGACGATGATGAGGCGCGGGTTGCCGATCAGCGCCTGGGCGATGCCGAAGCGCTGGCGCATGCCGCCCGAAAAGCCCGCAATCGCCTTCTTGCGGACGTTCCACAGATTGACCTGGTTGAGCAGCGTCTCGACCGTCGCCTTCCGGTCCGCAGCAGAGGCGATGCCCTTCAGCACCGCCATGTGGTCGAGCATGTCGTAGGCGGAGACGCGCGGATAGACGCCGAAGTCCTGCGGGAGGTAGCCCAGCGTCTCGCGCAGCCGCTCCGGCTCCGCGATCACGTCGATGTCGCCAAAGGTGATGCTGCCGCTGGTCGGCGTCTGCAGCGTGGCAACGGTGCGCATCAGCGTCGACTTGCCCGCCCCGTTCGGCCCCAGCAGCCCGAACATGCCCGTCGGCACCGACAGGCTCACGTCATCCAGCGCGCGCGTCCCGTTGCCATAGACGTGGCTGACGTTGCGTAGCTCCAGCATTCTCAATTCCCCTCACCCCGAGGAGAGGATGCTAGCGCGGTGTCCTATTACACTAAAGCAGTTTTTTGGGCCGTCGTGTCAGGCGAACACCGACTTCGGAATATGCGTGATCCGACACGCCAGGTCCGCCTCCCCGGACGCGACCACATAGACGTCGCCATGCTCGGCGATGCCGGTGGTGAACACCACGTCGCGCACGTACATCTGGTCCTCCAGCGGCCGGGTTAGCTCCGGATTGGCCTCCAGCAGCGGCGGGTGCTGGGTGGCGACGGTACGGCTCGGATCGTCGGCGTCCAGGATCGTCCAATAGGTGCGATAGATGCCGACGATCTCGTGCGGCTCAACCCCGTGCCACAGGCTCAGCCAGCCGCGCTCGGTCCGGATCGGCGGGGTGCCGCCGCCCATGCGCGCGGTGGCGACCGTCGCGGCGTGCGGGCGGATGCCGGGCTTGCGGCACGGCTTCCAGTGCAAGAGGTCGGGCGAGGTCGCGAGGTTGATCGACGGCCCGGCGCGCCACTCGCTGTCGGGCGGATAGGCGAAGTACAGGTCGCCCAGCGGCCGGGTCTGCGCCCAGTAGCGGCCGTCGACCTGGCCCTCGAAGATCAGCATGTCCTTGTTCTGGTGGTCGAGCACCATGTCCTCGACCCGCCAGTCGAGCCCATTTTCCGAACTGTACAACGTGGTCGAATGCCGCTCCGGGCTCACCGAACAGGTGGTCATCGAATAGCGACCATCGACGCGGCTGATCCGCGCATCCTCGACGCCATAGCATTGCCAGCTACCTTGCGGCGCCACCGCCCGGTCATAGTGCACGGCGACCACCTCCAGCCCGTCGGGCGAGAGTTCGACCGGCAGCAGCCACGACAGCGAGGTCAGCGCCATCACCCGCCACTTGTTGCCCTGGAGCAGGAACTTGCGCGGATCGGCGGTGTCCGCATGCTCGAGCGGCCAGCCGTCGAGCACATAGCGGCCGGAGCTTCCCTCCTCGCCTTCCCAGCGGATCGCATGGACCTTGCCCCCGCGGATCGGCTTGCGCAGCGCCTCGGCCACCCGAACCATCATCAGCAGGTTGCCGCCCGGCAACCGAGTCAGGCCCGGATTGAACGCCCCCAGCACATAGGTTTCGGCGTCGAGATGCCCCGCGAGCGGCGACCGTGAAAGGTCCACGTCGTCGGGGGTGAAGACCAGCCGGTCGACGTCGAAGTTCATTCGGCCGCCTGCGCGCGCGGCGTAATCACCACCTGCTGCACGACGGTGCGGCGCGGCTGGGTGAGCATGTAGTGGACGCCTACCGCGATATCCTCGGCGCGCAGCATGGTCTCCTCGCGGATCTGCTCGCGCTGCTTCTCGACCGGCACGTCGGGCAGCTGCATGTCGGACCCGGTCTTGCCCGGCTCCACCAGGCCGACCCGGATCCCCTTCGGCCCCAGCTCCCGCCGCAGCGCCTCGGAGAAGCCGGCGATGCCCGCCTTGATCCCGGCGTAGATGGTCGAACCGGGGCCGAGCACATGCGCGCTCATCGATCCCACCAGCACCAGGTCACCCTCGCCTTCCAGCAGATCGGCCGCGGCGTGCGAGCCCAGCAGATAGGCGGTGAAGTTGAGCGCGATCGCATGCCGCAGCTCCGCCTCGCTCGTCTCCGATATACCGGACGCGGCGACGGCGGCGTTCAGCACCACGGCGTCCAGCCCGCCCAGCCGCTCGCGCGCGATCTCCAGGAACCCGCGGGCATGGTCCGGCTCCGCCAGGTCGAGCACCGCACCATCGCCCTCGCCCACCTCTCGGATGCGGGCGAGCGCATCGGCCAGATGGTCCGAATCGTGCCCGCACACGAACACCTGCGCGCCTTCCGAGGCGAGCAGCACCGCGATCGCGCGGCCGATGCCGGTGGTGCCGCCGGTGATCGCCACCCGCCTACCGGCAAGCGATAGGACCTGAGTATGGGCGTCTCGAATGTCGGTCATGCGGGCTCCTTGGCGCGTTGCCCGCAAACAAAGGATCGCGCCGCGCGAAGTTCCCGCGGCCGCGTCAGCCGATCCGGCGCACCGTCTCCGGATCGCGCTGGCCCGAGAAGAAGGCCTCCAGCACCGCCGCGAACACCGGCTCCTCCGGCGCCACCGCCTCGAACAGGGTCATCGAGGAACGTAGCTTGATGGCATCGATCCCGCCCAGCATCGCCTCGGCCGACCGCCCACGATGCGCGAGCAGCGCCGCCGCCGCTTCGCGCAGCCGGGCTCCCAGCAGCGGATGCGCGAGATAGGCCCGCGCCTCGGCCACATCCGAAATCGCATAGAAGCGCGCGGTCTCGCTGCGGCCGAGCCCGGCGATCTGCGGGAACACGAACCACATCCAGTGGCTGGTCTTGCGCCCTGCCTTCAGCTCGGCGAGCGCCTGCGCCCACACGCCCGCCTGCGCCTCCACGAAGCGGTCGAGCGCTGCCACCGCCTCAGCCCCTCCAGGCGGTCACGAGATAATCGAGCCGGGTGTCGTTGGAGATGGTGAAGCCGCGCGACGCCGAGAAGGAAAGCCCGCGCACCTCGCCCACCGTCAGCCCCTCGGCCCGGAGCAGCGCGGTGAGCTCGTCCGGGGTCAGGAACTTGTCCCAGTCGTGCGTCCCGCGCGGGATCGCGCCCATCCCTTCCGCCAGCGTGATCATCGCCAGCCGCGACAAGGGCGTGCGGTTGGGCGTCGACACCACCATCAACCCGCCCGGCGCCAGTGCCGCCGCGAGCCCGGCCACGAATCCGGCAGGATCGGCGACATGCTCGATCACCTCCAGCGAGGTGACCAGGTCGAACTGCCGCCCCGCCACCGCCTCAACGCCGCCGGCCACATAGTCGATCGCGAGCCCCTGCGCCTCGGCATGCGCCCGCGCCGCGCCAATGTTCTCCGGCGCCGCATCGACCCCCGTCACCGCCGCGCCCAGCCGGGCGAGCGGCTCAGCGAGCAGTCCGGCGCCGCAGCCGACGTCGAGCGCGGTCTTGCCGGCCAGCGGCGTGAATCCTTGGGCCTCACCATCCCAATGCGCGTCGATCGCCTGGCGCAGGAAGCCCAGTCGCGCCGGGTTGAGCCGGTGCAGCATCGCCGAGGAGCCATGCGGGTTCCACCAGTCCGCAGCCAGCTTGCCGAAATGCGCGGCCTCCGCCGCCACCACGCTGCCGTTCGCTGCCCGCGCTTCGGGCGCCGCGTCGCTTGCCATAACCATGACGCCTCCCTATCAGCGCAACCCGACGTTCCCAAGGGGGTGAGGCGCTCGGTACATGGCACGCATCGTGATGAAGTTCGGCGGCACCTCCATGGCCGGGATCGAGCGCATCCGCAGCGTCGCCCAGCGCGTGAAACGCGAGTGGGAAGCCGGCAACCAGGTCGCCGTCGTCGTTTCCGCCATGGCCGGCGAGACCGACCGGCTCGTCAATTTCTGCCGCGAAGCCTCCTCGCTCTACGACCCGCGCGAATATGACGTGGTGGTCGCCTCGGGCGAGCAGGTGACGAGCGGGCTGCTTGCGATCGCATTGCAGGCGATCGGGGTGCCCGCGCGCAGTTGGCTCGGCTGGCAGCTGCCGATCCACACCTCGGACGCCCATGCCTCCGCCCGCATCGGCGAGATCGACACCCAGGCGCTGCTCGCCGCCACGGCCGGCGGCGAGGTCGCGGTGATCCCAGGCTTCCAGGGGCTGGCGGACAATGGCCGGGTGACGACGCTCGGCCGTGGCGGATCGGACACCTCGGCGGTCGCGGTGGCGGCGGCGATGAAGGCGGACCGCTGCGACATCTACACCGACGTCGACGGCGTCTACACCACCGACCCGCGCATCGTGCCCCGGGCACGCAAATTGAAGCGCGTGACCTATGAAGAAATGCTGGAGCTCGCCAGCGTCGGCGCCAAGGTGCTGCAGACGCGCTCGGTCGGGCTCGCGATGAAGGAAGGGGTCCGCGTCCAGGTGCTCTCGTCCTTTGCTGACGCGGATGCGGCGGCGGAACCGGGCACGATGATCGTGGGCGAAGAGGAAGTGGACGACATGGAACGCCAGCTCATTACCGGCATCGCGCACGACAAGAACGAGGCCAAGATCACGCTGACCGAGGTGCCCGATCGCCCGGGTGCAGTGGCGGCCATCTTCGGCCCGCTCGCCGACACCGGCATCAACGTCGACATGATCGTGCAGAACGTGGCGCACTCGACCGGCTCGACCGACGTCACCTTCACGATCAACCAGGCCGAGCTTCCCCGGGTGCTCGACGTGCTGGATCGCGAGAAGGGCAAGATCGGCTACGACCGGCTGGTCCACGACACCCGCGTTGCCAAGATCTCGGTCGTCGGCGTCGGCATGCGCAGCCATGCAGGCGTTGCCTCCACCATGTTCAAGACGCTGGGCGACCGCGGCATCAACGTGCAGGCGATCACCACCTCGGAGATCAAGGTCAGCGTGCTGATCGAGGAAGACTATACCGAGCTGGCGGTGCGCGTGCTCCACACCGCCTATGGCCTGGACGCGGAGGACACCGCCGCCTGACCGGGCGGCGAGCTCACTCCCCCAGCAGGTGCAGCGCGATCCGCCGCCGATGCGGCGCGCGGCGGTGCTCGAACAGATAAATCCCCTGCCAAGTGCCGAGCACCGGGCGGCCATTCGCCACGGGAATCGACAGCTGCACCCCCGTCAGCGCCGTGCGCAGGTGCGCAGGCATGTCGTCCGGCCCCTCGTCGTCGTGCGCATAGCTGCGGTCCTCGGGCGCGATCCGTGCGAAATAGGCCAGGAGGTCGTCGCGTACCTCCGGCGCCGCATTTTCCTGCACCAGCAGCGATGCCGAGGTGTGCCGGCAGAACAGCGTCAGCAGCCCGGTCGCCATGTCCTGCTCGGCCACCCAGCCGCACACCTCGCGCGTCACCTCCACCAGCCCCTGCCCCCGCGTGGGCACCTCCAGCTCGCCGATCGCCTGCCGCATCGCTTGTCTCCTTTGCTCAACGCCATCCGCTACGCTAGGGGCGCGAAATGACTACCACTTCCTCCGTCGGCGCCGAGCGCCTCGCCCGTCGCATGGCCCGCGGCGCCGCCTTCCTCGGCACCGAGACCGCTATCCTGTGCGGCGCCATGTCCTGGGTGTCCGAGCGCAACCTCGTCGCCGCCATCTCCAACGCCGGCGGGTTCGGCGTGATCGCGTGCGGCGCGATGACGCCCGAGCTGCTCGATGCCGAGATCGCCGCCACCAGGGCGCTCACGGCCAAGCCGTTCGGCGTCAACCTCATCACCATGCACCCGCAGCTGATGGAACTGATCGCAGTGTGCGCCCGCCACCAGGTCGGCCATGTCGTGCTCGCGGGCGGGCTTCCGCCGGCTGGCAGCCTCGGCGCGATCAAGGCGTCGGGCGCCAAGGTCATCTGCTTCGCGCCGGCTCTGGCGCTTGCGAAAAAGCTGATCCGCTCCGGCGTCGACGCGCTGGTGATCGAGGGGATGGAGGCCGGCGGCCACATCGGCCCGGTCTCCACCAGCGTGCTCGCGCAGGAAATGCTACCCGAGATCGCCGAACAGGTCCCGGTATTCGTCGCCGGCGGCATCGGCCGCGGCGAGGCGATCGCCGGCTATCTCGACATGGGCGCCGCCGGCGTCCAGCTCGGCACGCGCTTTGCGTGTGCGACCGAGTCGATCGCGCATCCCAATTTCAAGAAGGCGTTCTTCCGCGCCTCCGCCCGCGATGCGGTCGCCAGCGTCCAGATCGACCCGCGCCTGCCGGTGATCCCGGTGCGCGCGCTCAAGAACGCCGGCTCGGAGCTGTTCACCGCCAAGCAGCGCGAAGTCGCCCAGTCGCTTGACGAAGGCGCGCTGGCGATGGCCGAGGCGCAGCTCCAGATCGAGCATTACTGGGCGGGCGCGCTGCGCCGTGCGGTGATCGACGGCGACGTCGAGCATGGCAGCGTGATGGCCGGCCAGTCGGTCGGCATGGTCAAGACCGAGGAGCCGGTCGCCGAGATCATCGCCACGCTGATGGAAGAAGCCGCCTCGGCGCTGGAGAAGCGGGCGGCGTAAGGGCCGCTTCCTCCCCCCTCCGAACCGTACCCGGGCGGAGGCCGGGGTCCAGTTGGGAAGGCTCGGCGGATGAAGCCGCCTGCATCGGCCGCTATCCCACCTGGGCCCCGGCCTCCGCCGGGGTACAAGTTAGTACGCCCGTGCGACCGCGAACTCGACCGCCTCGACCATCGCGTCCTTGGCCGCGCCGTCGGCAAACGGCGCCAGCGACTCGATCGCGCGCTGGCCATAGTGGCGCGCCCGCGCCATCGTGTCCTCGACAGCGCGGCTGCCGCGCACCAGCTCGATGGCATGCGCGAAGTCGGCATCGCTCGCGCGCCTGCCTGACACCGCGTCGCGCCAGAAGCCGCGTGCCGCCTCGTCCCCGCGCGCATAGGCGAGGATCACCGGCAGCGTCATCTTGCCCTCGCGGAAGTCATCGCCCGCGTCCTTGCCCATGGTCGACGCGTCCGAGACATAGTCGATCGCATCGTCCACCAGCTGGAACGCGATGCCCAGGTTGCGGCCATAGGCGTCGAGCGCCAGCTCCTCCGCCTGCGGCCGGTCGGCGACCACCGCGGCGATGCGACAGGCGGCGGCGAACAGCGCGGCGGTCTTGGCGCCGATGATGTCGAGGTAGCGGTCCTCGTGCAGGTCGACCCGGCGCACGGCGGTCAGCTGGTTGACCTCGCCTTCCGCGATCACCGCCGAGGCGTTCGACAGGATCTTGAGCGCGGCCAGGCTGTCGGCCTCGACCATCAGCTCGAACGAGCGGCTGAACAGGAAGTCGCCGACCAGCACGCTCGCCGGATTGCCCCAGATGATGTTGGCGGTGCGCTTGCCGCGGCGCAGGTCGGAGCCATCGACCACGTCGTCGTGGAGCAGCGTTGCGGTGTGGATGAACTCCACCGCCGCTGCGAGCAGGTGGTGGCGCGTGCCGTGGTACCCCAGCAGCTGCGCGCTCGCGAGCGTCAGCATCGGGCGCATCCGCTTGCCGCCGCCCGAGATCAGGTGGCCGGCCAGTTCCGGGATCAGCGGGATCTTGGATTGCATGCGATCGACGATCACCGCGTTGACGGCCGCCATGTCCCCGGCGACGAGCGTCATCATCGGATCGAGCGACGGGTCCTTCACGCGACCGGTCGGGGTGAGGCGGTGTACGGTGGCACTCATGCCCGGCCGATGTGGCTGCATCGCGGGACGAACGCAAGGCCGGCGGGCTTGCGCATGCCCGAAAGCGACGCGAAAAGCGCCCGCGCGCGCACCAAGGGAGGGAATAGGATGACCGACGACACGCTGGCCCGCTATCGCCAGAGCATCGACAACATCGACGCCGCCCTGGTGTTCATGCTGGCGGAGCGCTTCAAGGTCACCCAGGCGGTCGGCCGCTACAAGGCGGAAAAGGATCTTCCCCCCGCCGATCCCGGCCGCGAGGAACGCCAGATCGCCCGGCTGCGCGCGCTCGCCCGCGACGCCGACCTCGACCCGGAATTCTCCGAGAAGTTCCTGCGCTTCATCATCGAGGAAGTGATCCGCCACCACACCCGGTTCCAGGCGAGCTGAACCATGGCGGACGACCGGATCGTCTTCGCCCCCGACGACATCGATCTTTCCCGCTCGCCCCTTCGCCGCGGCATCGCCGAGCCGACCTTCGTGCTCGGCGCCTTCAACCCCGGCCTCACCCGCCTCGCCAACGGCAATCTGCTGCTGATGGTGCGCGTGGCCGAGGCGCTGGCCGAGCCGATCCGCGACGGCCAGGTCCGCTCGATCCGCTGGACGCCCGCCGGCTACCGGCTCGACGCCTTTGACGCCGCGGGTGCAGACGTGGCCGACCCGCGCTTCTTCGTGCTCTCTGGCGGCGCCTATCCCTTCCTGGGGCTGACCTCGCTGTCGTGGCTGCTGCCCGTCGAGCTCGACCCGGAAGGAGAGCGCATCGTCGCCGTTCATTACGACCGCGCGATCGAACCCGATGCGCGCCACGGCGAATACGGCATCGAGGACCCGCGCATCGTCCGCATCGGCGATCGCTGGTGGATGACGGTGTGCGCGGTGTCCGGCGGGCGGCTGTGCACCGCCATGTACGACTCCGACGACGGCCTTGCTTGGCGCTCCCACGGAATGGTGCTCGACCACGGCAACAAGGACATGATCCCGTTCGAGGGCACGGTCGGTGACCGCCACCTCGCCCTTACCCGGCCGCTGTCGGACGCCTGGTTCGCGATGCCGCCCGACGACGCCGATGCCGGCGGCCCGGCGATCAACCTCGCGACCTCGCCCGACATGCTGCACTGGCGCCCGGTCGCCGACTTTGCGATCCGACCGCTGAAGGCCGCGGCCGCTTCCAAGCTCGGCGGCGGCACCCCGCCGGTGCGCACGGTCCGCGGCTGGATGCTGCTCTACCACGGCGTCGAGAAGCAGGGCGCAGTCGGCGTCTATCGCACCTATCGCGCGCTGCTCGACGGCGACGATCCCACCCGCATCCTGGAGCGCGAGGAGACGGTGCCGGTGCTGGAGGCCGCGCCCGACCTAATCGCGCCGTTTGCGCACCAAGCCTATCTGCCGCAGCCGGTGGTGTTCACGACCGGCATCGTCGACGCCGGCGACGCCTGGCTCGTCGCCTCGGGCGAAGCCGACCTCGCCTGCCGCATGACGCGGTTTCCAAAGGCGCGGCTGGCATAGGCTCCCACGGAGGGTACCGTACCCCGGCGGAGGCCGGGGCCCAGTTGCGATGGCCCATCAAGGGCCGGCGCACCTCACCAACGCCCCCCAACTGGGCCCCGGCCTCCGCCGGGGTACGCGGATGCAGGCCTGCGGAGCCTTCAATCCGGAACCGTGCTCCCGCGCAGGCGGGAGCCCAGGGCGTCATCCACCGCAAGCGGTTGTTCTGCTTGGCCCCGGATTCCTGCGTGCGCAGAAATACCGCAGTAGCTGACGCACGGATCGGACGTTTACAAAGGTTTCGCTCCCGAAGGAGCAGGCCATCGCCTACCCGGCCTTACGATACGCTCCGCGCAGATTCTCCGTCGGCACCAGCGCGCCGTCCTTCTCGATCCGCAGTTGCATGCGCGCAAAGATCGATTCCATGCCGTTCTCCGCCAGCATGCCCGGATCGGCCACCAGCGTCAGCGTGTCGCCGCTGCGCGTCCAGCTCCCCTCCACCGCCAGGTCCAGCGCGCCATAGGCCAGGAACCACCGGTAGCGGCCGTCGCCGCGCAGCAGCAGCTCCGATCCCACCTCGGTCATACCCGACAGATAATAATGCCCGGGCAGCCCCTGCGGCGCGGCCACGACCGCGGCCGGGACCATCAGCAATCCGGGGAACACCCAGCGTCTCATGCCGCTACTCCGCCGCCAGCAAGGTCTCGGCCCCGCGCAGGTCCACCGACACTAGCCGGCTCACCCCCTGCTCGACCATGGTCACCCCGAACAGACGGTGCATCCGGCTCATCGTCGCCGCATTGTGGGTGACGATCAGGTAGCGCGTCTCGGTCTCCTCGGTCATCCGCTCGAGCAGATCGCAGAAGCGATCGATGTTGGCATCGTCGAGCGGCGCGTCGACCTCGTCAAGCACGCAGATCGGCGCCGGGCTGGTCAGGAACAGCCCGAAGATCAGCGCCACCGCCGTCAACGCCTGCTCGCCGCCCGACAAGAGCGTCAGCGACTGGAGCCGCTTGCCCGGCGGCTGCGCCAGGATCTCCAGCCCCGCCTCCAGCGGATCGTCCGAATCGACCAGCGCCAGATGCGCCTGACCGCCGTTGAACAGCGTGCCGAACAGCCGCTGGAAATGCTCGTTCACCGCATGAAAGGCCGCGAGCAGCCGCTGCCGCCCCTCGCGATTGAGGATGCCGATCGACCCGCGCAGGCGATTGACCGCCAGCTCCAGCTCGGCGCGCTCGCGGTCGCCGCTCGCGCGTGCGGCATCGAGTTCCGCCAGCTCCCGATCCGCAACCAGGTTCACCGGCCCGATGCGCTCGCGCTCCGCGGTCAGCCGGTCGTGCGCCGCCGCCTCGGCCTCGGGCGTCGCCACCTCGGCGCTCTCGAACTCCAGCCGCTCCGGCAGCAACGGCGGCGGGCATTCGAAGCGTTCACCCGACAGCCGCGCCGTCTCCACCCGCCGCTGATCATAATTCTCCGCGCGCGCCGCCGCGCCCGCACGCGCCTCACGAGCCGCAGCCAGTGCCTCGCCGATCGCCCGCAGCGCCGTGTCCGCCGCACGTAGCGCCTGTTCGGCGGCATGTTCTTCGCGCTGGGCGGCGTCCACCGCCTCGCGCGCCCCCAGCAAGGCCGCCGTCACCGTGTCGATCTCCAGCGACAGCGCATCCGGCCGCCCGGCGATCGCGTCGCGCTCGCGCGCGCTGTCGGCGGCGCGCTTGTCGAGATCGGCGATGCGCCGCACCGCCTCGCCTGCGCGCTGTTTCCAGCCCTTGGCCTCCGCCGTCGCCGCCGTGATCCGCGCCCGCGCTGCCGTGGCCGCCCGCTCGCGTTCGGCCGCCGCCGCGCGTGCGTCCGCCACCCCGCCGCGCCGCGCCTCCGCCTCGGCCGACAGCCGAGCGACCTCCGCCTGAGTCCCGCTCCCGTCCGGCAGCGCCGCCACCGCCGCTTCCGCCCGGGTCGCCTCGCCCACCGCCTCTTCCAGGTCGAGCGCCGCCCGGCGCTGGCGTGCGGCGAGATCGGCGCGCTGCGACTCCGCGCGCTCGATCGCCGCGGTCGCCCGGTCCTCCGCGCGCGCCGCCTCGCGCGCGGCCGCTTCGTGCGATTCCACGCTGCGCCGCGCGTCGGCCGCCTGCGCCTTCGCCGCGCGTATCGCCGCTTCCGCGTCGGTGAGCGCCGCCGCCGCCTGCTCGACCGCCGCTGCAGCCTGCGGACGCGCCGCCGCGATCGCGCGCAGGCGGTTCGCGCGCTCCAGCCGCTCTGCCGCAGCCGCGCCGCCGCCTGCCACCGCGCGGAACCCGTCCCAGCGCCGAAGCGCGCCGTCGAGCGTCACCAGCCGCTGGCCCACCGCCAGTGCAGTGCCGGTGTCGGCCTCGCACACGAACACCTGGCCGAGCCTCCGCGCGAGCACCTCGGGTGCCACCACCTGCCCCGAAAGCCGGGAAACCCCCGGCGGCGGCGACGGGTCGTCCCGTGTCGCCTCGGCCCCGCCCCAATAGCGCTCGTCCGCCGCATCGAGCCCAGCCTCGACATCGTCGCCCAGTGCCGCCGCCAGCGCGCGCTCATAGCCGGGCGCCACCTCCAGCCGGTCGAGCAGCCGCTCGCGCCCGCCGCGCCGCTGCGCGCGCTCCAGCGCCGCCGCTTCGCCATCGAGCGCGGCCAGTTCCGCTGCCGCGGTCGCCCGCGCCGCCTGCGCAGCCTCGCGCCGGCCGGCCTGCGCCCGCTCTTCCGCGTCCGCCGCCGCCAGCGCCGCCCGCGCCTGCTCGATCCCGCCGAGCGCCTTGTCCCGCGCCTCCGCCGCCGCCGCGCGCGCGGCGTGGAGCGGCGCCGCATCGGCCAGCGCCGCCAGTTCCGCCGCAATGCGCCGCTCGTCGCGAGTCGCGCGCTCCAGCCGGGCCTGCGCCGCCTGCAGTGCCGCGCGCGCGACACGCACGTCGGCGAGCTCGCTCGCCTGCCGCGCGAGTGCCTGGGCAAGCGCCACCTCGGCATCGCGACTCGCCTGCTCGGCCGCCGCCAGCGCCGCCGCCAGCTCCGGCAGCGCCGCATCGGCCGCCGCCGCCTCGCCCTCCAGCGCCTTGCTCTCGGCCGCAAGTCGCGCGAGCGCCTCGGCCGCATCGCTCGCGAGCGCGCCCTCGCGCCCGCGATCCTCGGCAATGCGCGCGATCGCAGCCTCCAATTCGCGCAAGCGCCGTTCGGCAGCCCCGCGCTGCGCCACCAGCGCCTCGCGCCGGTGCGTCGCCTCCGACAGTGCGTCCCGCGCCGCCTGGGCACTGCTGCGGTGGGTGGCGAGCGCCGCCACCGCCGCCGTCTGCGCCGCTTCCGCTGCCGCCTGTTCGGCCGTGCGGCTCACCACCAGCGCGTCCGCGTCTTTCGACTCCGCCCGCGCGGCATCCGCGGCCGCCGCCGCATCGCGCCAGCGCGCAAAGATCAGCCGCGCCTCCGCCACCCGGATGCGGCCCGACAATTCACGATAGCGTTCCGCCTGCCGCGCCTGCCGCCTGAGCTGCGCAATGCGGCCGTCCTGGTCCGCCAGCACCTCGGCCAACCGCGCCAGATTCATCTCGGTCGCGCGCAGCCGGTTCTCGGCATCGCGCCTGCGGACGTGAAGCCCGGCGATCCCCGCCGCTTCCTCCAGCATCGCGCGCCGCTCGGCCGGCTTGGCGGAGATGACGGCGCTGATCCGGTTCTGGCTCACCAGCGCCGGCGAATGCGCGCCGGTCGCGGCGTCCGCGAACAGCAGCGCCACATCCTTGGCCCGCACGTCGCGACCGTTGATCCGATAGGCGGAGCCGGCACCGCGCTCGATCCGGCGGACCACCTCCACCTCTTCGCCCTCCGGCCCGACCTCGTCGGCCAGGATCGACACCTCGGCGAAGTCGCGCGGTGGGCGCGTCGCGGTGCCGGCGAAGATCACGTCCTCCATCGCCGCCCCGCGCATCGACCGGGCGCTATTCTCGCCCATGGTCCAGCGCAGCGCCTCGAGGAGGTTCGATTTGCCGCAGCCGTTGGGGCCGACCACGCCGGTCAGCCCCGCTTCGATCACCAGGTCGGACGCGTCGACGAAGCTCTTGAAGCCGGACAGGCGCAGCCGCCGGATCCGCATCGCCGCACGCGCCCCGTTAGTGGGCGATCAGGCGCCGGCGTCCCGCAGCGCCGCCTCGACCTGCGTCCAGTTCACCGCGTCCAGCTTGTTGTCGTTCAGGAAGAAGCTGGGCGTGCCCGTCACCTTGTCGGCGGCGTCCTCGGTGATCTTGACGAGCGCCTCCAGCCCCTTCTGGTCGGCCAGGCACTGGCGCGCCTTTACCTCAGGGATGCCGCGCTGCTTGACGAAGTCGATGTAGCCCAGCTGCTGCGCCCACAGCGACACCGCCTGTGCCGGCGGCATCTGCTGCACCTGCGCCTGGAAGCTTTCCGGCAGCGCCTGGAGCTTGTCCAGCACCGCATTCTGATTGGCGTACATCTGGTCCAGGATCGGGAAGAACGGCCCCGTCCCGCCGCAGCGGCCGAGCAGGCCGGCGGCAAGATCCGGCGCGCCATGCACCGCGAAGTCGCGGAATTCGTAGGAGACCTTGCCGCTCGCGACATAGGTGTCCGCCAGCGCCGGCACCGAGTCGCGCCCGAACTGGCCGCAGGTCGGGCAGGTGCGCGAGCCATATTCGACCAGCTTGATCGGCGCATCCGGGTTGCCCATGCGATAGCCGCCCTCCGGCGTCACCGACACCGTCTCGGCCCAGCTCGTGCCGGCCGGTGCCGCCACTGCCGCGACCTTCTGCGCGGGCGCGCCGCTGTTGCCGGAGCCCGCGTCCCCACCACCGCAACCGGCGAGCAGGAGAAGGGGCAGCAGGGGGAGAGCGATACGCATGATATTGGCTCCGTGAAGAGAAAGGGGGTTCAGCGCTGCAGCGCCTGGCGCAGCGGGGGCTCGACCTCGGCCCAGCTGTTGGCAGCGAGCAGATTGCCGTCGATCTCGAAGCTCGGCGTGCCCTGGATGCGGCCCTGGACCTTCTCGGTCGCCGCGACCAGTTCGCCGCGCGCGACCGGATCGACCAGGCAGCGGTCCGCCTGCTGCGCGGAAAGCCCGCTGCGCGTCATCAGCGCGGTCAACCCCGAACCCGCGGCGATGCGCCGCAGCCGTGCCTCGAGCGTCGTCGCGCCCTTGAACGAATCGGGCTTGGCCTGAAACGCCATCGCCTTATCGAGCAGCGCCTTCTGGTTGGCGAAGATCAGCGCGTGCTGGCGCGCGAACCGCGCCGTCCCGCCGCAGCGCGCAAGCAAGGCGCTCGCAAGGTCCAGCGGATCGCGCACGAAGTTGCGGATCTCCACCCGGACCTGGCCGTTGCGGACCAGCCCGTCGTGGAGCGGCGCCTTCGATTCCTCGATGAAATGGCCGCAGTGCGGGCAGGTGTAGCTGACATATTCGACCAGCGTGACGCGCGCCTTGGGGTTTCCGATCTGGAAACCGCCGCTTGCCGCCTTGACGGTCACCGTGCGCCAGTCGCGTGCCGGCTGCGCCTCCGCGCCGCCTGTCATCACCAGCCCCGCGAGCACACCCGCGAGCACCCCCAGCAACCGCATCAACGAACCTTTCCCAGAACCGGAATCGAAAGCGGCGTCGGCGGCGCAGCGACGCCGGCCGCCAATGCCGAAAGCACGGCCTTCAGCTCCGGGTCGGCGATGGTGCGCAGGCTGTCGCCCAGCTCGGCGGGCACGTGCGTCGGCTGCGGCCGCGGCGGCGCGACCCGCTGCGCGCGGCGAACGTCGCCTTGCCGGAATGCGATGCGGCCGACCGCGGCATAGCCGAAGAAGCGGTTCACCCGCTCGACGATCTCGGGGCCGATGTGCTGCATCATGGTGACGTGCGCGCCGTGCACCACCAGGGTCAGCACCCCGTCGGTGCGCTGCCCCTGCGGGAAGCGGATCGATTCGGGTGCCGAGACGCGTGCGTAGCGCTCGCCGACGATCTCGGGCCAGCGGCTCACGACCGCGCTCTGGATGAAGCCGAACTTGCGGAACGCCGCCCGGCCGATGTCCGGCAACAGGTCCGCCACCGCGCGCGCATAGCCGTGGCGCTTCGGCTCCTCCTTGGGAGGCCGGGCCTTGGTGGCAGTGGGGGCTTTGGGGGGCGTCGTCATGGAGGCTTCCCCATGCCATAGGCGCGGGGTGCCCGCCAACCTTTCTGCAATCGCTCCCGCCCTGCTCGACTGGTACGACGCCCATGCGCGCAGCCTACCGTGGCGTGCCCCGCCCGGCACCCCCGCGCCCGATCCGTATCGCGTCTGGCTGTCGGAGGTGATGCTCCAGCAGACCCAGGTCGCGACCGTGCGCCCGTATTTCGAGAAGTTCGTCGCCCGCTGGCCCGATTTCGCAAGCCTCGCCGCCGCCGAGGATGCCGAGCTGATGGCCGCCTGGGCGGGGCTCGGCTATTACGCCCGCGCCCGCAACCTGCTCGCCTGCGCCCGTGCCGTGGCGCGCGACCATGGCGGCGTGCTGCCGGACACCGAGGAGGGCCTGCGCGCACTCCCAGGCCTCGGCGCCTATACCGCAGCCGCCATCGCCGCGATCGCCTTCGGCCGGCGCGCGGTGGTGGTCGACGCCAATGTCGAGCGGGTGGTCGCGCGGCTGTTCGCCCTCCCCCAGCCGCTCCCCGCCGGGCGTCCCGCGATCCGCACGGCAACCAATTCGATCACGCCCGAAATGCGCGCCGGCGACTTCGCCCAGGCGATGATGGACCTCGGCTCCGGCATCTGCACCCCGCGCGCGCCACGCTGCCTGCTCTGCCCGTTGCGCACCCAGTGCGACGCCTTCGCCACCGGCGACCCCGAAGCCTTTCCGCTGAAGGCGCCAAAGCGCGAGAAGCCGCACCGCCACGGCACCATCTTCTGGCTCGAACACGAAGGCCAGGTGCTGCTCGTCCGCCGCCCGGCCAAGGGCCTGCTTGGGGGCATGCGCGCGCTGCCGACCGGCCCCTGGGCGGAGACGCCACCCGGCCTGGCCGAGGCACCGGTGGAAGCCGAGTGGCAGACGATGGGCGCCGTCGCCCATGGCTTCACCCACTTCCGCCTGAGCTGCACGGTTGCGGCAGCCACGCTGCCGGCCCACATGCCCGTACCGGACGGCGAATGGTGGCCGATCGACTCGCTCGACGAAGCAGGCATGCCGACGGTGTTCGTCCGCGCACAGCGGCTGATGGAGGGATTGCGATGACGGCACGGACGTGGATGGCAGGCATCGCGGCGCTGGCGCTGGTCGCCCCGCCGATCGCAACCGCGCAGGTCGCCCCCACCCGCCAGCCCTCCGCCCCGGCACTCCCGAGCGTCGAATCGGTCGCCGACCGCTATGTCGCCGCCGGCCGCGCGCCCGGCATCGCCGTCGCGATCGGCGGTCCGGGCGACACCCGCTTCGTTGCCAGGGGAAGCCTTTCGGACGGCGGCGCCGCCGTCACCCCCGATTCGCTGTGGCGCGTCTATTCGATGACCAAGCCGATCACGGCGATGGCGGCGATGATGCTGATCGAGGACGGCAAGATGCGGCTCGACCAGCCGGTGTCGGATTTCCTTCCCGCCTTCGCCAAGATGCGCGTGCTGACCGATCCGGAGCGCAGCCTCGCCAGCCGCCCCGCCGCGCGCCCGATCACCATCCGCCACCTGCTCACCCACACGGCGGGCCTGGGCTATTCCATCGTCACCAAGGGGCCGCTGCTCCACGAATATGAGCGGCTCGGCATCGTCCCCGCCGCGATCAATGCCAAGGTCGAGACCGAGATGCTGCGCGTGCGGCCGAAGTCGCTCGCCGAATTCGCCGATCGCCTCGCCACCCTGCCGCTGATCGCCGATCCGGGCAGCACATGGAGCTATTCGGTCAGCCTCGACCTAATGGGCCGCGTCATCGAAGTCGCGAGCGGCATGTCGTTCGAACGCTTCCTTGAGACGCGCATGTTCGGCCCGCTCGGCATGACCTCCACCTACTGGCAGGTGCCCGCCGACCAGGCTGGAAGGCTCGCGACCAACTATGTCTTCGTCGGCGATCGCGCAGTGCCGCTTGATCCGGCAGCGACCTCGATCTTCCTGAACGCGCCGAGCTTCCCCTATGGCGGCGCCGGCCTCGTCTCGTCGGCGCGCGACTATGATCGCTTCCTGCACATGCTCCAGAACCGCGGCACGCTGGACGGCAAGCGCGTGATGAAGCCGGAGACGGTCGCGCTCGCCATGTCGAACCTGCTCCCGTCCGGCGTCTCCTTCGGCGGCGTCGACGCGAGCACCGGCGGCACCAATGCACCCAAGATGGGCTTCGGAGCCGGCGGCTCGGTGTATCTGGAGGACGTGCCCGGCGGCCTCGGCAAGGGCACCTATGGCTGGGGCGGTGCCGCCGGCACGATCGCCTTCGTCGATCCCGCCCGCCAGCTTCGGGGGACGGTGATGGTCAACTATTTCCCCGCCGATCGCTGGCCGCTGCGTGCCGATCTGACGCGCGCGCTGCTCACGGACCTCCAGCGATGATCGGCTTCACCGGCGGCACCCTCGACCGCGCCGATCGCGAGCGCGACGATCCGGAGGCGCTCGCCGCCGCGCTTGCCGATCCGCGCGCCCAGCTGCTGCGCCTGCGCGCCCTCGAACCGGAAGTGGACGCCGACGGCCGCATGGTCTGGGACGCGCTCGGCACGCTTCCGGCCGACGTGACGCCGCTGTTCCTGGGCTATGACGCGGGCGTCCCGCGCTTCGTCGCTGCCCTCGATGCGGAAGGATCTCCGGTCAGCCGCTCGCCGAACCTGATGGGGGTGCTCGCCGCCATGCCGGCAGCCGACGCGGCCACCTATGCGGCCGCGCGCAGCCTCGTCGACTGGCACCGCCGCCACCGTTTCTGCGCCAATTGCGGCAGCCAGACCGAGCTGTTCCGCGCCGGCTGGGCGCGCCGCTGCCCGGCCTGTGCTGCGCAGCATTTCCCGCGCACCGACCCGGTCGTCATCATGCTGGCCGAACACGACGGCCGCGTCCTGCTCGGCCGCCAGGCCGCCTGGGCACCCGGCCGCTATTCCGCGCTCGCCGGCTTCGTGGAGGTGGGCGAATCGCTGGAAGAAGCCGTCCGCCGCGAAGTGATGGAGGAAGCGGGCGTGCCGGTGGGTGCCGTCCGCTACGCCGCCAGCCAGCCCTGGCCCTTCCCCTCGCAGCTGATGCTCGCCTGCATCGGCGAAGCGCTCGACGACCGCATCACGCTCGACACAAACGAGCTGGAGGACGCCTTCTGGGCGACCCGCGACGAGGTCGCCGATGCGCTCGCCCGGGCCGAAGGCGCTCGATTCGACGCCCCGCCGGACTATGCCATCGCCTACAGCCTGCTCGCCCATTGGCTGGACGCGCAGGGCTAGTCAGTCAGCCGCGCTCGCGGGCGCGAGGATAGCTGCCGAGCAGCCGCACCCATTTGCTGTGATAGCGCAGTTCGTCGAGCGCACGGTCGACCGCGACGTCGCCCGGCTGCCCCTCGATGTCGGCGAAGAACTCCGACGCGGTGAAGCTCGCGTCGCGCTGATAGCTCTCCAGCTTGGTCATGTTGACGCCGTTGGTCGCAAAGCCGCCCAGCGCCTTGAACAGTGCCGCCGGCACGTTCTTCACCTCGAACACCAGGCTGGTCATCGCCGGCCCCTCCACCCGCCCGCCGTTGGCCTCGCGCGCCAGGATCACGAATCGGGTCGTATTGTGCGCAGCATCGGCGATGTCGCTGGCGAGCACGTTGAGCCCGTAGAGCTCGGCCGCCCCCGGCGGCGCCAGCGCGGCCAGGCTCGGATCCCCGGTCTCCGCCACCAGCGCCGCCGCACCGGCCGTGTCGGCATAGGCGACCGGCGCGATCCCGCGCTCGGCCAGCCAGCGGCGGCACTGTCCCAGCGCCTGCTCGTGGCTGGTCGCCTGGGTCACCTGATCCAGCCGGCCCAACCCCATCAGCGTGTGACGGATCGGCAGGAAATGCTCGCCCACGATCACCAGGCCCGATTCGGGCAGCAGGAAATGCATGTCGGCGACACGACCGTGCAGCGAATTCTCGATCGGGATGATGCCGCATCCGGCCGCCCCGCTCAGCACCGCCTCCACCGCATCGGCAAAGCTGAAGCACGGCAGCGGCAGCCCGTCCGGCAGCGCTTGGTTGGCGGCGACATGGGAGTTCGCGCCCGGTGCGCCCTGATAGGCGACGGCACGTTCGGGGGCTGCGCGCGCCGCTTCGGTCATGCGCGCGACCAGGGCCCGCGCCGGTGCGGCATAGCTCTGCATGGGGGCAGGCGATTAGTTGCGCGATGTCAACGACGCAAGGCCTGCTTGCGACGCAAGGGCAGACCGACGTAAAGCGTAACAATCTTCCCTTGTTTAGCGAGAAATCGGCGGCGGCATGGACAATCGGATGAACACGATCGCTGGCTGGACTTTGGCTGGTCTGGCCGCTGCTTTGGGCCTGACCGTCGCCAGCGGCATGATTTTCGAAGGCGGACGCCCCGAAAAGATGGGCTATCCAATCGAGGGGGTGGAAGGCGAAGGCGCCGGTGGCGCTTCGGCGGTCCCGTTCGCGACGCTGCTCGCCTCGGCCGATCCGGCCAAGGGCGCCGAGGTGTTCAAGAAGTGCACCGCCTGCCACACCGTCAACCAAGGTGGCGCGAACGGCATCGGCCCGAACCTCTACGGTGTCATCGGCAAGCCGCACGGCCACCTGCCGAACTTCGCCTATTCCGACGCGCTGAAGTCGGTTCCGGGCAACTGGGACTTCGACGCAATGGACGCCTGGCTGACCTCGCCGCGTAAATACGCGCCGGGCACCAAGATGACCTTTGCGGGCCTCGGCAATGCCGAGGATCGCGCAAACGTCGTCGCCTATCTCAATTCCCAGGGCTCGAACCTGCCGCTTCCGGCCGCACCCGCCGCAGGCGAGGCTCCGGCCACCCAGGCCGAGGACAATGTGGCCGAGGGTGCGCCGACCGCCGACCTCGAGAATGCCGCCACCCCGGCGTCGGGTGCGCCGTCGGTGGATCCGGCTGCCGCCGTCCAGGCTGCCAAGAAGGGCGACTGATCCCGGGCTCCGGCGCGTGGCCGGAGCCGGTCAGTAGTTGGGCCAGAGACCCGGCGTGGCGAGTTCCAGGACATGCCCGTCGGGGTCCTCGAAGTAGAGGCTGCGCCCGCCGCGCGGCCACACCACTTCGCTGCGCAGCGCCACATCCTGCGCCGCCAGGTGCGCCCGCCACACATCTTCGCTGCCGGCGGGAATCGCGAACGCCATGTGCACCGGGCCGCTCCCGTCATGGCCCGGGACCACGCCGCCGGCACCCGGCATGTCCTCCGTAGATGCGCCTGCCAGGAACAGCAGCAGCACGCCCGAGCGGCCGGCATCGAACGCCGTCAATCGCTCGCCCGTGAGCATCGGCCGCAATCCCAGTACCTCACGAAAGAAGTCGGCCGCACGCGCCATGTCGGCGACGTAGAGCGCGGTTTCGAGCAGGCCGGAGATGGGCGGCACCTCCGGCACCGCGTCAGAAGCCTTCTTCGCGCAGCGGACGGTTCAGCAGCGCCTCGACTACCCGGCCCACGTCCGCCCCGTCCAGCAACTGGCACACGGCTTCGGTGACCGGCATGTCCACGCCGGCGGCGGCCGCCGCTTGCGCCAGCACCGGCGCGGTATGCGCGCCCTCGGCCACCGTCCGGCGATCGGAAAGCAGCTCCTCCGCGGGGCGCCCCTGCCCCAGCCCCACGCCCAGCGAGAAGTTGCGCGAGCTCGTCGAGGAGCAGGTCAGCACCAGGTCACCCAGCCCCGACAGCCCCGACAGCGTCTCGGCTCGTGCGCCGCGCGCCAAGCCGAAGCGCGTCATCTCCGCAAAGCCGCGCGCGATCACCGCCGCCCGCGCATTCTGCCCGAGCCCTGCGCCCTCGACCACGCCGCACGCGATCGCCAGCACGTTCTTGACCGCGCCGCCCACCTCCGCGCCGACTACATCGGTCGAGACATAGGGGCGCAGCGTCGGCTGGGCGATGGTTGCCGCCAAGTGGTGGGCAAGGGCGGCATCCTCGGCCGCCAGCGTCACCGCCGTCGGCAGCCCGGCCGCGACCTCGTGCGCAAAGGTCGGCCCAGACAGCACCGCCACCGGAGACCCATCGACGGCCTCGCCCGCCACTTCGTGCAGGAACTTGAGGGTTCCCGCCTCGATCCCCTTGGAGCACAGGATCAGCGGCTGACCGTGGCGCGGCAAGTCGGCGAGCACCGCGCGCATATGCTGCGCGGGCGTCACCACCAGCACCGCCTCCGCCTCCGCGGCCCAGGTGATGTCCCCGGTCGCCTCGATGCGGTCGGACAGGGTACTGCCGGGGAGGAACAGCGGGTTCTCGTGGGTCCCGTTGATCGCCTCCACCACCTCCGGCTCGCGCACCCACAGCCGCACATCGTGGCCGCCGCTCGCCAGCACCTGCGCCAGCGCCGTGCCCCAGGCACCGCCGCCAAGAACTCCCAGCACGCTCATGCCTTCACCCCCGCCCCGCGCACGCGTTCCCCCTCCGGATCCAGCGGCCAACGCGCCCGTGCCGGCACGTCGAGCGGATCGGTGAGCCCCGCTTCGAAGCGCTCGGCACCGGCCCAGGCGATCATCGCGGCATTGTCGGTGCACAGCCACAAGGGCGGCGCCACGAAGCGCAGGCCTTGCTCGGCCGCGACCTGCTCCAGCGCACCCCGCACCGCGCGATTGGCGGCGACGCCGCCGGCAACCACCAGCGCGGTCGGCGGGGCGATCCGTCCCAGCGCGCGCCGGGTCCGATCGACCAGGCAGTCGACCACCGCCTGCTGGAACGAGGCGGCGATGTCCGGCGTCGCATGGATGCCGGCATCGCGAGCCCGCAGCACCGCGCTCTTCAACCCCGCGAACGAGAAATGCGGCTCGCCCGATCCCACCAGCGGCCGCGGCAGCGGCACCGCACGGGGATCGCCGTCGGCCGCCGCCCGTTCCACCGCCGGCCCGCCGGGGAAGCCCAGCCCGAGCAGCTTGGCGGTCTTATCGAACGCCTCGCCCGCGGCATCGTCGATGGTCGTCGCCAGCCGGCGATAGGCGCCGACGCCCTCCACCAGCAGCAGCTGGCAATGGCCGCCCGACACCAGCAGCAGCAGATAGGGAAACTGGAGATCCGGATCGGCGAGCCTGGGGCTCAGCGCATGCCCCTCCAGATGATTGACCGCGACCAGCGGCTTGCCCGCCGACAGCGCCAGCGCCTTTCCAGTCACCAGCCCCACCATGACCCCGCCGATCAACCCCGGCCCTGCGGTCGCGGCGATCGCGTCGACGTCGGCAAGCGTCACGCCCGCCTCGGCCAGCGCCGCTTCGACCAGCGGTCCCAGCACCTCGACGTGCGCGCGCGCGGCGATCTCCGGCACGACCCCGCCGAAGGGGGCGTGATGCGCCTCCTGGCCGGCAAGCTTGTGCGACAAAATGGTGCGGTCGCCGCGAACCAGCGCGGCAGCGGTCTCGTCGCAGCTCGATTCGAGCCCGAGGATCAGGGGGGCGGACATGGCCCCGCTTCTATCCGCTCAGAGGTGGCTTGTCGAAGGGGCGGCTTGTCGAAGCGCGGCCGCTTGCCTACGCCAACCTCCATGGACACCGCTCCCCTCTTCCGTCTCGGAACGCGCGGATCGCCGCTGGCGATGGCGCAGGCGCACATGACCCGCGACGCGCTCGCCTCCGCCCATGGCTGGTCGCCCGAGCAGATCGCGATCGTTCCCATCCGCACCACCGGCGATCGCGTGCAGGACCGTGCGCTTGCCGAGATCGGCGGCAAGGCGCTGTGGACCAAGGAGCTCGACCGCGCGCTGCTGGAAGAGGAGATCGACGCCGCCGTCCATTCGATGAAGGACGTCGAGACGATCCGCCCGACCCGCATCGCCATCGCCGCGATGCTGCCCCGCGCCGATGTCCGCGACCGCATCCTCGGCGTCGCCGCGCTCGCGGACCTGCCGCAGGGGGCCGTCGTCGGCACCAGCTCGCCACGCCGTGCCGCCCAGGTGCTCCGCCATCGCCCCGACGCAAAGATCGTGCTGTTCCGCGGCAACGTCGAGACCCGCCTCGCCAAGCTCGCCGCGGGGGAAGTGGACGCGACGCTGCTCGCCTCAGCCGGACTGGTTCGGCTCGGCCGCGAAGACGTGGGCACCCCGGTGCCGCTCGACGTGATGCTTCCCGCCCCGTCGCAGGGCGCCGTCGGCATCGAGGTGCGGGCCGAGGATGCCCGCGCCCGCGAACTCGTCGGTGCCATCAGCCACGCCGATACCCGCGCGGCGGTGTCGGCCGAACGCGCGCTGCTGGAGGCGCTCGGCGCCGACTGCCACTCCCCCGTCGCGGCACTCGCCACGATCGAGGGCAACCGCCTGACGCTGCGCGCGGAACTCTATGCGCAGGACGGCAGCGCCCACGTGACCGGATCGACGGAAGGCTCGGTCGGCGACGTCGGGCTGGCACCGGCCCTTGCGCAAGACCTGCTCGCCCGCGCACCCGACAGCGTGCGGCGGCTGTTCGCCGGCGAATGAGCCGCCCCCTCGCGGTGCTGCGCCCGGAACCCGGCGCATCGGCCACCGTTGAGCGGATCACGGCTGCGGGCTACCAGCCACTGCGCACGCCATTGTTTCACGTGGAGCAACGGGGATGGCCGCTGGTTGCCGCATCGGACCACGACGCGCTCGTCCTGACCAGCGCGAACACGGTTCGGCACGCGGGGCCTCAGCTCGCCGAGTTGGCCATGCTCCCGGTCTGGGCCGTGGGAGAAGCGACCGCCCGGGCTGCCGCAGGCATCGGCTTGAGCGTCGTTCGGGTCGGGACGGAGGGGGCCAAGACGCTCCTCGACACTGCCTGGGCGGCAGGCGTCCGTCGCGCCCTGTGGCTGGGCGGCGAGTCTCTCCGCCTCTCGGAGCATCCCGCCGTCTCCCGCACGATCGCGGTCTATGCCAGCACGCCGCTGGCCCCGTCATTGGACGCCGTTCGCCGCCTCGCCGGCAGCGTCGCCCTGGTCCACTCCCCTCGCGCCGCCGAGCGGCTCCGGCATGTGCTTGCCGAAGCCGGAGTGGCCCTCTCCACCCTGCGGCTCGTCGCCATCAGCCCCGCGGCTGCCGAGGCGGCCGGAGACGGCTGGGACGCGGTCGCCGTCGCGTCGGTTCCCACCGATCCGGCGCTGGTTACGGCTGCAATCCGCCTCGCCGATTGACCGCGCGCACCGCCGCGAGGATAAGGACGGCATGACGATGGAAACGGCGTCCTCCGCCACGGGGGCTCCCCGCAAGCCGCGCGGGAACACCATGCTGTGGGTCGCGATCCTCGCCTTTGTGCTCGGACTGGCGGCCATGGCCGGCCTGGTCCACCGCTTCGGCGCCTGGATCGGCCTTGGTCCCGCGGCCACCCCACCCGTGGTCCAGAGCACACCGCTGCCTGCCACCCCGCAGAACGCCGCCCCGCCGGCGCAGCGCCCGGCCGACATCGCCACGCTGTCGCAGCGTGAGCAGGTGCTCGCCGCGCACATCGCGGAGCTCGAGGCGCGGCTCGCCAATGTCGACACCAGCTCACGGGTCGCCTCGGGCTTCGCGACCCGCGCCGAAGGGCTGCTGGTCGCCTTTGCCGCCCGCCGCGCGCTCGATCGCGGTCTGGCGCTCGGCTATATCGAGGACCAGCTGCGCCAGCGTTTCGCCGCGGCCGAGCCGCAGGCGGTGGCGACCGTCATCGCCGCCGCGCGCCAGCCGGTGACGCTGGAAGACCTCCGCCTCGCGCTCGACACGATCGCGCCCAAGCTTTCGGGCGGCGGTCCGGACGAAAGCTGGTGGCAGGGCATCCGCCGCGAACTGTCGCAGCTGATCATCATCCGCCAGGATGCAAGCCCCAGCATGCTGCCGGCCGACCGCCTCGCCCGTGCGCGCCGCCGACTGGACGCAGCCCAGGTGGAAGGCGCGCTGGCGGAAATCGCGCGCATGCCCGGTGCCGCCAATGCGCAAAGCTGGATGGACGCGGCCCGCCGCTACATCGCCGCGCGCCAGGCGCTGAATGCGATCGAGACGGTGGCGATCCAGGGCGGCGGCACCCTCTCCGTCCCGCCGGCGCCGCTTCCGGTGCCGCCCGCCACCCAGCCAGCAGCGGACGAAGCGGCGCCGGCCGCTTCCGATCCCGTCCAGGACGACGAAGCCGGCTTGAACCAGACCGGCGCCTGAAGAAGGAAGCGGCAATGGCCGACATGGGCCGGTTCGACTGGGCAGACCCGTTCGGCCTCGACGCGGAGCTGACCGACGAGGAACGCCTCGTCCGCGACACCGCCCAGGGCTATGCCCAGGAAAAGCTGCTGCCGCGGGTCACCCAGGCCTATCTGAACGAAGAGTTCGACCGCGACATCCTGCACGAGATGGGGGCTCTGGGCCTGCTCGGCGTGACCATTCCGGCCGAATATGGCGGCGCCGGCCTCGGCTATGTCTCCTACGGCCTGGTCGCGCGCGCGGTGGAGGCGGTGGACTCCGGCTACCGCTCGGCAATGAGCGTGCAGTCCAGCCTCGTGATGCACCCGATCCACGCCTATGGCTCGGAAGCGCAGCGGCGGAAATACCTCCCGAACCTCGCCAGCGGTGAATGGGTCGGCTGCTTCGGCCTGACCGAGCCCGATGCCGGCTCAGATCCCGGTGGCATGCGCACCCGCGCAGAGGCGATCGACGGCGGCTATCGCCTGTCGGGCACCAAGACCTGGATCACCAACGCGCCGATCGCGGACGTGTTCGTGATCTGGGCGAAGTCCGATGCGCACGGCGGCAAGATCCGCGGCTTCCTGCTCGACAAGGGGCTCGAGGGCCTGTCCGCGCCCAGGATCGAGGGGAAGCTGTCGCTGCGCGCCTCCGCCACCGGTGAGGTCGTCATGGACGGTGTCGAAGTCGGCGAGGACGCGCTGCTCCCCGACGTCGAGGGGCTGAAGGGCCCCTTCGGCTGCCTCAACCGCGCCCGCTACGGGATCGGCTGGGGCGCGATGGGCGCGGCCGAGGCCTGTTTCCACGCGGCGCGCACCTATACGCTCGATCGCCACCAGTTCGGCGTGCCCCTCGCCTCCAAGCAGCTGGTCCAGATCAAGCTCGCCGACATGGAGACGGAGATCGCGCTCGGCCTTCAGGCGGCGCTCCGCTGCGGCCGCATGTTCGATGACGGCACCCTCGCGCCCGAGGCGATCTCGCTGCTCAAGCGCAACAACTGCGGCAAGGCGCTGGCGATCGCCCGGGTCGCCCGCGACATGCACGGCGGCAACGGCATCTCCGCCGAATTCCACGTGCTGCGCCACGCGATCAACCTGGAGACCGTGAACACCTATGAAGGCACGCACGACGTCCACGGCCTGATCCTGGGCCGCGCGATCACGGGGATCGCGGCGTTCTAGGCCGTCCGGCGATTACCACGATCGCCCATTCCGTTCCCCAATCCCGTTCATCTCGAGTAGGGATCGAGCTTGTCGAGAGCCCGTATCGAGAGAACCGCGAGCGCTGACCTCTCGATACGCCATCTCGACAAGCTCGATGGCTACTCGAGGCGAACGGTAAGAGGGGAAGATCGAGAGGCCCACCCCGACTGTTGATCCGTCACCCCGTTCCACCCTGTCCTACTCGGCTCCGCGCTGGCACACCGAGTCGCGTGGTCAGGAAAGGACAGGACAAAGATGCGTTCGAGCCTCAACTTCCTCAACTTCGTCCCAACCTGGCACGCTCAGTCGATTCGCGTCAGCCCCTGTGCGTATCGCCGCTGGCGCTCCGCATAGCCGTCCGCGGAGCGGCGCAGGCCGGCGATCGCCGCCTCGTCCAGGCTCCTTACCGCCCGCGCGGGGCTGCCCACGATCAGGCTGCCCGGCGGGAAGACCTTGTCTTCGGTCACCAGCGCCCCCGCCCCCACCAGCGATCCGGCTCCGATGACCGCGCGATTGAGCACGATCGCCCCCATGCCGATCAGCACATCGTCCTCGATCGTACAGCCGTGAAGGATCGCATGATGGCCGATGGTCACCCCCGCCCCCACCGTCAGTGGGCTACCCGGATCGGAGTGCAGCATCGCCCCTTCCTGGATGTTGGTGCGGTTGCCGACCAGGATCGGCGTGTTGTCGGCGCGGATCACGGCACCGAACCACACCCCCACCTCGCGCCCGAGCCGGGCATCGCCGATCACGTCGGCCGAGGGCGCGACCCAGCTCGATCCGTCCTCGGGCAGCTGCGGCGCCAGCCCGTCGATTGCGTAGAGCGGCATGCGTCCCCCTCAGCCCAGCCGCGCGATCAGTGCCTGTGCGGCCGCGGGCGCACGCACCTTGGCGCCATTGATGCAGAAGACGAACGTCTCCCGCGGCTCTACCGGCGGCGGCGCGGCGTCGACATAAGGCAGCCCCTCGGGCACGCCGCCCGTAGCCCAGGTCCGGGCGGCCGTGGCCCAGCGGTCGAGCGCTGCGGGCGCATAGCCCTCCGGCTCCGCCTCCTCCGCCGCTTCCAGCCGTGCGTAGACGAAGTCTGCCGTGACATCGGCGATCGCGGGATAGCTCGCCGAATCGGCAAACACGATCGCCACATGCGCATCGCGCGCCATCGCGACGAACTCCGGTACGGCAAAGCTTGCATGACGCACCTGCACCGCATGCCGCAGCGCCACGCCCTCGTGCTTCTCGGGCAGCAGCCGCAGGAAGGCGGCAAAATCCTCTGCATCGAACTGCTTGGTGGCCATGAACTGCCACAGGATCGGCCCGAGCTTGTCCCCGAGTTCGAGTATTCCCTGGTTCAGGAACCGCTGGATCGATTCGCCCGCTTCCGCCAGCACTTTGCGATTCGTGACATAGCGCGATCCCTTGACCGCGAAGACGAAGCCATCGGGTGCCGTCTCGGCCCAGTTGGCGAAGCTCGCGGGTTTCTGGCTGCCATGATAGGTCGCGTTGATCTCGATCGCGGTCAGCGCGCGCGACGCGAACTCCAGCTCGCGCTTCTGCGCCAGCCCCTCCGGATAGAAGGTGCCGCGCCACGGCGGAAAGCTCCATCCGCCGATCCCGACCCGCACCGGGGCGCTGCTGTTCGTCATGCCGCTCTCCTGCACCGCTGGAATGCGGAGCTAGGACGCGGCAAGAGGACGGCGCAAGCCGATTGGCATCTGGAGATGTATGAAGAAGAGGAGTGCGCCGTGGCGAAGCCACGACGTCGGTCGCCGCTCGTGCGGCGCCGGCCGGTGTCGCCGATCATTTCATGATGTGGCGCCGCCACATCATGACGGCGACTGGAGCGGGCGAAGGGATTCGAACCCTCGACCCCAACCTTGGCAAGGTTGTGCTCTACCCCTGAGCTACGCCCGCTCTCTGGCGTTTCGCCGGTGTGCCCCGGCGAGGTGGGGCAACTAGCAGCGACTTTTGGACCCGACAACCCCCTTCTTGCACTTTTTCGAAAAGACTTGGCCTGCCGCATCCCAGCGCCCACATAGGCGACCGAAACTGACCGCAATCGCAACAGGAGCACGCCTTGGCCACGCTTGGACTGTCCGCCGCCGAGAAGGAGGCCGTGGAAGCCTTCCGCCGCGACGTCGTCGAACCGTCGATGACCAAGCTGGTGATCATCGATTTCTGGGCGGAATGGTGCGGGCCCTGCAAGGCGCTCGGCCCCGTGCTTGAGAAAGTCGCCGCCGCCTATGCCGACAAGGGCGTGGTGCTGGCCAAGATCGATACCGACAAGAACCAGTTTATCGCCTCGCAATTCCAGGTGCGGTCGATCCCCACCGTCTATGCGATGTTCCAGGGCCAGCTGGTCGCCGACCTGACCCAGGCCCGCACCGAGAGCCAGCTCAAGGGCATGCTCGACCAGATCCTGCGCCAGCTGCCGGTGGAACCCGGCGCCGCGGGCGAAGATGCCGGTGCCGATATCGAGCCCCTCGTCCAGATGGGCGAGGAGGTGCTTGCCGGCGGCGATGCCGAGCGCGCGCTGTCGATCTTCGACCAGGTTGCCGAGATCGCGCCCGAGCATGCCGGCGTCGCCATCGGCCGCGTCCGTGCGCTGATGGCGCTCGGCCGCAGCGAGGAGGCAGAGGCCGCGATCGCCGCCCTCCCTGCCGAGGCCGCGAAGAACCCCGAGGTCGAGCGCGCCCGTGCCGCCCTTGCGCTGGCGCGGGAAGCGCAGCCGGTGGACGATCTCGCCGGCCTCGCCGCCGAGGTGGCCGCCAATCCGGAGGACCTGGACGCGCGCTTCCGGCTCGCCGGCGGGCAGATGGCGGCAGGCGACCGCGATTCGGCCGCAGCCACGCTGCTGTCGATCATCGCTGCCGACCGCGAATGGAACGAGGGCGCTGCCCGCCAGCAGCTGTTGAAGCTCTTCGAAGCCGTCGGCCTGGAAGACCCGTGGGTATCGGCGCAGCGCCGCAAGCTCTCCGCCGTCCTGTTCGGCTGAGCGAATGGCGACCCGCGTCTCGATCTTCCCGCTTTCGGGCGCGCTGCTGTTTCCGGGCATGCACCTGCCGCTGCACATCTTTGAGCCGCGCTATCGGGCGATGGTGTCCGACGCCCTCGCCCGCGACCGGCGGATCGGCATGATCCAGCCGCGCGGGGACGGCGAGCGCCCGGCGTTGTTCGGCATGGGCTGCGTCGGCCAGATCATCGACGTGGAGGCGCTGCCCGACGGCCGCTTCGACATCGTGCTGGAAGGCCTTGCGCGCTTCCGCGTGCTCCAGGAGCTCGATGTGGCGACCCCGTTCCGTCAGGTCGAGGCGGAACTGCTTCCGAACCAGCCCAGCGGCACGCTCGCGATCGCAGAGCGCGCCTCGCTGGAGATGGAGTCTCGCCGCTTCGCCGAGGTGCAGGGCTATGCGGTCGATTGGGAATCGGTGTCGCGCCTCGACGACGAGACGCTGGTGAATGGCATCGCCCAGATCGCGCCGTTCGATCCCGCGTCCAAGCAGGCGCTGCTGGAAGCGGACACGCTGTCGGGACGCGCGGAACTGATCGTGCAGCTGATGCAGTTCTTCGGCCGGCACGGCGACGAAGAAGGCAGGACCCTGCAATGACCAAGACGCTCGATCCCTGGCTGCTCTCGATCCTGGTGTGCCCGGTGACGCGCACGCCGCTGCGCTGGGACGAGGATGCGCAGGAACTCATCTCGGAGGCGGCAGGGCTCGCCTATCCCGTCCGCGACGGCGTCCCCGTCATGCTGGTCGAGGAAGCCCGCCCGCTCGACGCATGAGCGACGCGGACCTGAGCGGCGTCTGGCTCGGCATCTTCAACTATCCCGAGGATCTGCCGGCCACCAGCTTCCGCGCGAGCCTCACGGACACGGGCGGTCGGCTCGGCGGCACCATCGAGGAGATCGACGCGGTGATCCTGGTCGGGCGCCATCTCACCTCCGCGCTCGACGGCACCCGCGATGGCCGGGCGGTGCGCTTCACCAAGTTCTACGCGCCCGTGAGCGAGGACTATGACGTCGTCGAATATCGCGGGACGGTGAACGCGGAAGGCGACGAGATCACCGGCAGCTGGCAGGTACCCGGCGCCTGGGGCGGAAGCTTCATCATGACTCGGCCGCAAGCGGCACCGGCACAGGCCGAGCAACGCGACGCGGCGGAACGGTAGCCGCTCCTTTGAACCAACCGTGCTCCTGCGCAAGCAGGAGCACGGAGTGCGCTTAGGCCAGCTCGCCCTGCAACAGCTTCGGCAGCTGCCCCGTCTCGCCGCGGGCCTCGGCCATGAAGCGCGCCTTGAGCGGCGGGATGCGATCGACCGCGGAGAGCCCGAACCGGCGCACCGCGCTCGCGGTCTTGCCGGGGATGCCGAACAGCCGCGTGAGCCCATCCGTCGCCGTCGCCACCGCCAGCGTGTCGAGCCCGCGCCAATGGCCATAGCGCTTGAGCAGGTGCGGATCGCCCAGGTCCATGCCCAGCCGCTTGCCCTCGACCAGCACCTCTACCAGCGCGGCCACGTCGCGCAGCCCCAGGTTGAGCCCCTGCCCCGCGATCGGGTGGATGCCGTGCGCCGCGTCTCCCACGAGCGCCAGCCGGTCGGCGGTGATCGTCGCGGCATGGTGGAAGCCGAGCGGATAGCTCGAGCGCGGCGACAGCGGCCCCAGATGCCCCAGGAACCCGCCCATCCGCTTGGATGCCTCGGCCAGCCAGCCGCGGTCCGACAGCTTGAGCAACCCCGGCGCGTCCTTGGCATCGACCGTCCAGACGATCGCCGAACGATGGCCGTTGGCGTCGTCGTTCATCGGCAGGATCGCGAACGGGCCCGCCGGATAGAAGATCTCGTAGGCGACGTTCTCGTGGCTGTGCTCGTGGTTGAGCGTCGCGATCATCGCGACATGGTCATAGCTCCAGCGCGCCGTCCGGATCCGCGCCGCCTCGCGCGTCGGGGAATTGCGCCCCTCGGCCGCAATCAGCAGCGGCGCGGTGAGCGTATCGCCCTTGTCGGTCACCACCGTCACCCCGTTGGGGCCGCGATCGACCGACACCGCACGCGTGCGCATCCGCAGGTCCACGCCCGGCGCGGCCTCGGCCGCTTCGAGCAGCGCGCGGCGGATCGCCTTGTTCTCGTACATGACGCCGAGCGGCGGCGCGTCGGCATCGGGCACGAAGTCGAGCGCGCCGGGTGCCAGGCCGTCGGTCGCGCGGATCGCGCGGATGGGGCAGCCCTTGCCCTCCAGCTGCTGCGCGATGCCCAGCGCCTCGAACATGCGATGGCTGGCGCTTGCGATCGCCGAGGCGCGGCCGTCGAAGCCGGGCGCGAGGATCACCGCCGGATCGGCGGGATCGATCACGATCGCGGTGAGGCCATGGGCGGCGAGTGCGACGGCGAGCGTGCTGCCCACCAGTCCGCCGCCGAGGATAAGGACGTCCGCTTGCTGCATGGCCGCCGGTGTAGTGCGGAAAGCCGCCCGCGCAAAGGGCCGGGCCGATCGCCGCCGCCTTGACGGCGGAGTCGGCGCGCGCGATGCATCTTGCCGGTTTTTCTAAGATATTCGAGCGGGAAGAAGGTCATGGCCAGCCAGGCGCAACCGATGGTGTGGCGCGACGCGATGCGCGCGGGGGCCGTTCGCAGCGGTGCGATGATCGGGGCAGCGGCGCTGTTCGTGCTGATGCTGCTCGTGGCGGTGGCGCTGGTCACCTATCACCCCAGTGATCCGTCGCTGAACACCGCCGCCGGTGCCACCATCGGCAATCGCGTGGGCGCACCCGGCGCCTATGTCGCGGACCTGCTGCTGACGATCTTCGGCGTGGCGGTCGGACTGCTGATTCCGCTCGGCATCATCATCGCGGTCCGCCTGTGGCGCGACGTGCCCGTCGGCCGCTGGGGCGCGATGCTGCGCGATTGCGTGCTGGGCGTCGCGCTGATGGGCACTGCCCTCTCCTTCGTCTCGCACGAGGCGGTGACGGCGCTTCCGGGCGGCTGGGGAGGCGTGGTCGGCTGGTCGCTCGCCTCGCTCCTCCAGGGGCTGATCCGCCTCATTCCCGATGCAACGGCGGTGCTGTGGACGCAGCGGGTCGTGGGACTGCTGGTCGGCATCGCAGGCGTGGTGCTGTGGGGCCGCGGCATGACGATCGAGCTGCCCGCCGGCGCGCTCCGCCTGCCCCGCCGCAGCGCGGCCGCCGACCTGGTCGACGGCGAGGACGAGGAAGAGGCGATGCCGCTCGCCGGCAGCCGCCGCATCGCGGTCGATCCCGAAGACGCCGAAGACCTTCCCTTCGAACCCCGCCCACGCAAGCTCGCGGAGCCCGAACGCCGCCCGCCGCCGACGATCGAGGACCGCGTCGCCGCGCCCTCGCCGGCCGCGCAACCCAAGTCCACGCAGCAATCGCTCGACCTGCGCGACAATTTCGAGCTGCCCTCGATCGAGCTGCTCGCCCCGCCCCCGCCCAACAGCGGCCCCTCGGTCGACAAGGCGGCGCTGGAGCGCAACGCGCGCCTGCTCGAAAGCGTGCTGGACGACTTCAACGTCAAGGGCGCGATCGTGAAGGTCTCGCCCGGCCCCGTCGTCACCATGTATGAGCTGGAACCGGCTCCGGGCATCAAGGCCAGCCGCGTGATCCAGCTCGCCGACGACATCGCCCGCAACATGTCGGCGATCTCCGCCCGTGTCGCCACCATCCCCGGCCGCACCGTGATCGGCATCGAGCTGCCGAACGCGCGCCGCGAGACGGTGAACCTGCACGAGCTGATGGCGAGCCAGAGCTTCGCCGATCAGAATGCGCAGCTGCCGATCGTGCTGGGCAAGAACATCGCCGGCGATCCCGTCGTCGCCGATCTCGCGCCGATGCCGCACCTGCTGGTCGCCGGCACCACCGGCTCGGGCAAGTCGGTGGGCCTCAACTGCATGATCCTGTCGCTGCTTTACCGGCTGACGCCGAACCAGTGCCGGATGATCATGATCGACCCCAAGATGCTGGAACTCAGCATGTACAAGGGCATCCCCCACCTGCTCGCCGACGTGGTGACCGATCCGCCCAAGGCGGTGCGCGCGCTCAAATGGGCGGTCGAGACGATGGAGGACCGCTATCGCATGATGGCGTCGGTCAACGTCCGTTCGCTGGGCTCGTTCAACGAAAAGGTCCGCGCCGCCAAGGCCAAGGGCCAGAAGCTCGGCCGCAAGGTGCAGACCGGCTATCACCCGGAAACCGGCCAGCCGATGTACGAGGAAGAGACGCTCGACCTGCAGCCGCTGCCGCAGATCGTCGTGATCGTCGACGAGCTCGCCGACCTGATGATGACGGCGGGCAAGGAAGTCGAGTTCCTGATCCAGCGCCTGGCGCAAAAGGCCCGCGCCGCCGGCATCCACCTGATCATGGCGACGCAGCGCCCGTCGGTCGACGTCATCACCGGCGTCATCAAGGCGAACCTGCCGACCCGAATCTCCTTCCACGTCACGTCCAAGATCGATTCGCGCACCATCCTGGGCGAGCAGGGAGCAGAGCAGCTGCTGGGCCGCGGCGACATGCTCTACATGCCCGGCGGCAAGCAGCTCGCGCGCGTTCACGGCCCGTTCGTGTCCGACGACGAGGTGCAGGCCGTGGCCGACTTCTGGCGCTCGCAGGGCGAGCCCGACTACATCGACGCGGTCACCAACGATCCCGGCGAGGACGGCGGCTTCAGCCTGGATGGTGCCCCCACCGGCGACGACAGCCCCGAGGACCAGCTCTATCGCAAGGCGTGCCAGCTCGTCGCCGAGAGCCAGAAGGCTTCTACCTCCTGGCTGCAGCGCCAGTTGCGCGTCGGCTACAACTCGGCCGCCCGCTTGATCGAGCGCATGGAGAAGGAAGGGCTCGTCTCGCGTCCGGACCATGTCGGCCGGCGCGAGGTGCTGATGGATCCGGACGGCAGGCCACTGGCCTGAGGCGGCGGCAATCCGGCTGAACGCCAGGAAACCGGCGAGTTCACGACGCGTTCAATCCCCCACGCCTAATCCTGGCCCCATGATCTGGAGACGACCCATTCGCTTTCTCGCCCCCGCCGCCGCGATCGCGCTTGCCGCGCCCGTCGCCGTGCACGCGCAGGCCCCCGTCACGCTCGCGACCGTGCAGCAGCATCTGGCGCAGACCAACTCGATGACGGCGGCGTTCACCCAGACCGACCGCGCGGGTAAGGTGCTGACCGGAACGCTGACGCTCAAGAAGCCCGGCAAGATCCGCTTCCAGTATGAGAAGGGCGTGCCGATCCTGGTGGTTTCGGATGGCAAGTCCCTCTATTTCCTGGATTATCAGGTCGGACAGAAGCAGCGTTGGCCGATCGGCAACTCGCCGCTCGGCATCCTGCTCGATCCGTCCCGTGATGCATCGCGCTATGCCCGCGTGCTTCCGGAGAGCGACTCCCGCGTCGTGAGCGTCGAGGCCTATGATCCCAAGCATCCGGAATATGGCCGAATCACCCTGATCTTTGCGCGCAACCCCTCGGCACCCGCCGGGCTGATGCTCCAGGGCTGGGTGACGCTGGACGCGCAGAACAACCGCACGACGATCCGCCTGTCCAACCAGCGGTTCAACGTGCCGGTCGCGGACAGCGCGTTCCGCTTCAACGAGCCGCGCCGCGGCACCAACCGCCGCTGAACGGATTCTTTCGATCCATTCATTCTGGCGACAGCTTTCACCCTTTAGAGGGTGTCTTGCGGAGTTGAGGCGCGTCCGGGATTTTCCCCCCTGTTGCCCGGGTTCTCAATTCCTGCCTGCGTGACGAACGCTAGGTCGGCCCTCGTTCCATGCCCCCGGAACGAGGGCCTTTCCATTTCTGCGACAAACGCGCCGCGCTCTGGCGCCTTCCGGTCCCCATCGCTACATCGCGGGCGATGACTGCGCCTCTTTCGATCGCCTCGTGGAACATCAACTCGGTTCGTTTCCGGATGGAGATCGTCGAGCGGTTCCTGCGGGAAATTTCGCCCGACATCCTGTGCCTTCAGGAAACCAAGGTGGTGAACGAGGACTTCCCGCACGCACCGTTCCGCGCGCTCGGTTACACCCACATCGCGATCAACGGCCAGCGCATGCACCATGGCGTCGCGATCCTCAGCCGCGTGCCGCTGGTGGAGGACGACCGGCTCGACTGGCAGGCCAATGGCGAGGCGCGGCACATTGGCGTGCGCCTGGAAAACGGGCTTCGGCTCGAGAACGTCTACATCCCCGCCGGCGGTGACGTGCCGGACCGGGAGGTGAACCCCAAGTTCGGCCAAAAGCTCGACTTCCTGGAGCGGATGACGCGCTGGTCGGAAGGCCTGTCGGGCATCCCGACGCTGCTGGTCGGCGACTTCAACGTCGCCCCGCTCGAAAGCGATGTGTGGAGCCACAAGGCGCTGCTCGACGTGGTGAGCCATACGCCGATCGAGATCGAGGCGCTGGCTCGCCTACAGGCGGCGAACGACTGGGTGGATCTTGGTCGCCAATTCACTCCTGCGCCCGAGCGGCTGTTCACCTGGTGGAGCTATCGCGCAAAGGATTGGGCAGCCTCCGATCGCGGCCGCCGGCTCGATCACATGTGGGCGAGCCGCGACGTCGCCGCCAAGGCGACCGGTCACAAGGTGTTCGAGCATTGCCGCAGCTGGCTGAAGCCCAGCGACCATATCCCGATCCTCACCGAGTTCGCGCTTTGACCGACCCCCGCGCCGTTGCCCGCGCCATCGACGCGCTGCGTCGGGGCTGGCCTGTGGCTGTCCTCGACGCCGAGGCAGCCATCACCGTGCTGGCAATCGAGACCGCCGACCCGCTGCGGCTTGTGGCCTTTGATCCGGGTGCAACCGCGTCGGTGCTGCTTTCTGCCGGTCGCGCCGCCACGCTGAAGCTCGCCAACCAGCGCGACGCCGCCGTCCCGGATTCGCCGGTGCTGGTTGACCGCGCACCGTGGCTCGACTTCGCGGCCGCGACCGCGCTCGCCGATCCGCAGCTCGACCTTGCAACTCCCCTCAAGGGTCCGTTCCACGCCATCCCACTCCCCTCGCCTGATGCCGCGCAGACCGCGTTGCAGCTCGCGCGGCTCGCGGGGGTGCTGCCCGCCTTCTTCCTTCGTTTAGGCCAGGAGACCGGCGCGGAAGCCGTGACGCCCGCGGACGTCGCAGCGCACGAGGATCCCGCCCGGCTCGCCATCGCGACCCGCGCGCGCCTGCCGGTTGCCGGTGCGGAGATGGCCGAGATCGTCGCCTTCCGGACCCCGGAATCCCCCGGCGAGCATATCGCGCTGCTGATCGGCACGCCCAATGGTCAGCCGCCGCTGGTGCGGCTGCACAGCGAATGCCTGACCGGGGATGCGCTCGGCAGCCTCAAGTGCGACTGCGGTCCCCAGCTGGACGCGGCGATCGCCGCCATTGCGGAGAGTGGCTGGGGAATCCTGCTGTATCTGCGCCAGGAAGGACGCGGCATCGGCCTGGTCAACAAGCTGCGTGCCTATGCGCTGCAGGACCAAGGGTTCGACACGGTGGACGCCAACACGCGGCTGGGCTTCGCCATCGACGCCCGCGATTTCCGCACCGCCGGACGCATGCTCCAGCTGCTCGGCCAGCGGCAGATCCGCCTGCTGACCAACAATCCGGCCAAGGTTGCCGCGCTCGAGGCCGCCGGGGTTACGGTAACCGAGCGCGTGCGCCATGCGCTTCCGCCCAATCCCCATAACGAGCGTTATCTCGCAACCAAACGCGACCGCACCGGCCACCAGCTCTAAGCTTAGGCCGAGGCGAACTGCCTCAGATCACGTCGCCGCTCAGCCGCTGGCATACCATGTCGAGCTGGTCGAGCGTCGAATAGCTGATCGTCAGCGTTCCCCCCTTCTCCCCATGCGCGATGCGCACGTTGAGGCCGAGCGCGTCGCCCAGTTGCTGCTCGAGCGCCAGGATGTCCGCGTCCCCATCGGTTGCGCCGCCGCCGCCCCGGCTGCCCCGCGGCTGCGCGCCGCCAAGCGGCTGTGGCTTGGCTTCGCGGGCAAGCCGTTCGGTTTCGCGCACCGAAAGACCCTTGGCGATCACGCGATCCGCGAGCGCTTCCGGATCGGGCGCACCGATGATCGCGCGGGCGTGGCCCATGCTCAGCTGCTGGGTCACCACCAGCTGCTGCACGGGTGCCGGCAGATCGAGCAGCCGCAGCAGGTTCGCGATGTGGCTGCGCGACTTGTGCACCAGCTTCGCCAGCGCGTCCTGGGTATGGCCGAACTCGCCGATCAGCTTGTGATAGGCGTCCGCCTCTTCGATCGCGTTGAGATCCTGCCGCTGGATGTTCTCGACGAGAGCGATTTCCATCGTCTCTGCGTCGCTCAGCTCCCGGACCAGCACCGGAACCTCATGCAGCCGGGCTCGCTGCGCCGCGCGCCAGCGGCGCTCGCCGGCGACGATCTGATATTCCTTGCCGTGCGGTCGCACGACGATGGGCTGGATCAGGCCGCGCAACGCGATCGAGGCGGCTAGATCATCGAGGGCCGCTTCGTCGAAGTGCCGCCGCGGCTGATCGGGATGCGGGACCATCGCCGTCACGGGAAGCAGCCGGATGCCGCTCGGCTGTCGCTCCACGCCGGAGACCGGTGCCTCACGCGTGCTGTCTCCCAGCAGCGAACTCAGCCCGCGGCCAAGCCCCGGGCGCGGCTTGCGGGCGGGTGCAGTGTTGTCGGTCATGCGGCCTCCGCGAGCTTGGGCAGGCGACCGATCACTTCGCGTGCCAGGGCGATATAGGCTTCGGAGCCGGCGCAGCGATGATCGTAGATCAGTGCCGGCATGCCGTGGCTGGGTGCTTCCGACAGGCGGACGTTGCGCGGGATCACCGTGTCGAACACGACCTTGCCGAGCACCGAGCGGACGTCGTCCGATACCTGGTCGGTAAGGCGGTTGCGGCGGTCGTACATCGTCAGCACCACGCCCAGGATCGACAGGCCCGGATTGAAGCGGCCACGGATCTGCTCGACAGTGGTGAGCAGCTGGCTGAGCCCTTCCAGCGCAAAGAACTCGCATTGCAGCGGCACGAGAAGCGCATGCGCCGCCACCATCGCGTTGACGGTGAGCAGCCCCAGGGAAGGCGGGCAATCGACGAGGATCACGTCCCAGCGCTCGCCACCGCGTTGCAGCGCGCGATCCAGGCGGTGGGTACGTGCGTCGAACTCGATCAGTTCAATCTCGGCTCCCGAGAGATCGACGGTCGCCGGCACGATGTCGAGGAGCGGGACCTGCGTCGGGATCGCCGCTTCCTGAAGGGTCGTATCGCCGAGCAACAGGTCATAGGTCGATCGCTCACGATCGTTGCGGCCGATGCCGAGCCCGGTCGAGGCGTTGCCCTGCGGGTCGAGGTCGAGCAGCAGGACTCGCAGTCCCGTGGCGGCGAGTGCCGTCCCGACGTTGATGGCGGTCGTCGTTTTGCCGACGCCGCCCTTCTGGTTGGCGATGGTGATGCAGATCATGCTGGGGTAATCCCGCGTGCAATCACGATGAGCGATTCCGGATCGGTGAGGCTGTGTTCCACGTGAAACAGACCTTGCCATGAACCGGTTAAGGCTTCCACCTCGGATCGAGCCGATCGCCCTTTCGGCAGCAGCCACAACGTTTCTCGATCGGTCAGGTGCGCCGCACCGCCGAACAATGATGGCAGTGCTGCGACCGCACGCGCGCTGACGATCGCTGCCGGTGGCTGCGGCGCGACGCTCTCCGCCCGCTTCTGTTCGACCCGAACATTCGACAGGCCCAGCGCCTCGGCAGCGTCCCGCAGGAAACTTGCGCGCTTCTGCCGCGGCTCGACGAGCAGGGTGGGCGAGTCGCGCAGGATCGCCACCACCATGCCGGGAAAGCCACCGCCCGTGCCGATGTCGATCCAGAGCCCTTCCCTGCCCTCCGCCAGCTCGACCAGCTGCGCAGAATCCAGGCCGTGGCGGAACCACAAGTTCGCAAGCGTGGAGGCGGCCACCAAATTCTGCCGCCCGCTCTCCTCGCGCACGATCTCCAGGAAGCGAGCGACGCGCTCCACGTGCGCGGCGTCATAGCGGTCCGCGAACCAGCTGCGGGCTTCGTCTTCGGTCATCACGCGACCACCTTTCGGGCATGGACCAGCACCGCAGCAAGCGCCGCCGGCGTCACCCCGCGCACGCGCGACGCGGCGCCAAGCGTCGTGGGTCGCGCCGTCGACAGACGTTGCACCATTTCGGCCGACAGTCCGGGCACCGCCGCATAGCCGAAGTCTTCGGGCAGATGGATGTGGTCATTGGCCCGCATCTCCGCGAGCTCCGCCTGCTGCCGCTCGATGTAGGGGGCATAACGCGCGTCTTCGACTGCTTCCGCGAGCAACGCGTCGGGAGTTGCCTCAAGTCCCTCCGGCAGCAGTTGCTCGAGCGCAACGCCGGGGAAGCGCAGCCATTCACGAACGCTGCGCACGGCGCCGTCCTGGCTCACCTGCCCGCCATTCGCTGCAACCATGCTAGCCGACAGTCGCGTGTCAAAGCGCTGTTCCAGCTCCGCGCGCCCCGCGGCACGGGCACGTACCCAGGCGAGCCGCTCCGGTCCCAACAGACCCGCCTCCTCCGCAATTCCCGAAAGGCGCGTCGGGGCGTTGTCGGCGCGCAGGGTCAGCCGATACTCGGCGCGCGCCGTGAGCATACGATAGGGTTCGCTCACCCCCTGGAGTACCAGGTCATCGACCATCACGCCGATATAGCTGGACGCGCGATCGAGTAGCAGCGGCGCCAAATCGCAAGCATAGGCAGCAGCATTGGCGCCCGCGACCAGCCCCTGCCCGGCAGCCTCCTCATAGCCGGTGGTGCCATTGATCTGCCCCGCACAGAAGAGCCCCGGCATCGCCCCAAGCGCCAACCTCGGATCGAGGGCGCGCGGATCGACATAGTCATATTCGACTGCATAGCCGGGGGTCACGATGCGGGTATGCGACAGCCCCGGAATGCTCCGGATCATCGCCTCCTGCACGTCCACCGGCAGCGACGTCGAGATGCCGTTCGGATACACCAGCGGGGTGTCGAGCCCTTCGGGCTCCAGGAAGATCTGGTGCCCGTCCCGATCGCCGAAGCGATGCACCTTGTCCTCGATCGACGGGCAGTAGCGCGGACCCGGCGCCCCGATCGCGCCACTGAACAGCGGCGAACGATCCAGACCGCTCCGAATGATCGCATGTGTCTCTTCGGTCGTGCGGCTGACCGCGCAGAACAGCTGCGGCAGCACCCGGCCGGACTGCATCGGCGACATGGTCCAAGGCTCGACATCCGATGGCTGTTCGTCGAGGGCCGCCCAGTCGATCGTACGGCCATCGAGCCGCGGCGGGGTGCCGGTCTTCAACCGTTCCATCGGTAAACCGAGGTCGCGCAGCTGCACGCCCATGACGGTTGCCGCGCGTTCCCCGACGCGGCCGCCCTCCTCGCGCTCTTCCCCGCGAAAGATCCGCCCGCCCAGGAACGTCCCGGTGGCGAGCACTACCGCGCGCGCACTCAGCCGCGTGCCATCGGCAAGCAACAGGCCGGCAACGCTTCCCTGCTGCACGAGCAGCTCTTCCGCCTCTCCCTCGATGAGGGTCAGGTTCGGCTGCGCACGAAGCATCGTTTGGATCGCCGCCGCGTAGCGAACGCGGTCGGCCTGGACGCGCGGACCCTGCACGGCAGCACCCTTGCTGCGGTTGAGCATCCGGTAGTGAATCGCCGCCTGATCGGCCGCGCGCGCAATGAGTCCGTCGAACGCGTCGACCTCCCGGACGATGTGGCCCTTGCCCAACCCGCCGATTGCGGGGTTGCACGACATGGCTCCCAACCTGCCAAGGTCGAAGCTCAGCAGCGCCGTGCGCGCGCCACGACGGGCGGCCGCGGCTGCGGCCTCGGTGCCGGCGTGCCCGCCGCCCACCACGATCACATCGAATGGAGACATGCTTGTGCGCTACTGCGCCACCGCGCGGCCGTCAAAGCGTTCCACGTGGAACACTCACTTGCCGATGCAGAACCGCCCGAACAATGCGTCGAGCACGCCCTCGACATCCGCGCGGCCCGTCACGCGATCAAAGGCCGCGCGTGCCCGGCGCAGCTCCTCGGCAAGCAGCAGCGGATCATGGTGCATGGCAGCATCGGCGAGCGTATCTGCAGCATCGCGGAGCAGATCCCGCTGCCGCCGATTGAGCGCCAGCATGTCCTCGCGCGGCAGCAGCCCGCGGGCCCTACGCTCCATCTCCGACCAGAGCTCGGCGATGCCCCACCCCTGCGCGACCGAAAGACCGATGCGACCCGGGGGTACCTCCGCTCGCCCCGGCACGTCGGCACGCGGATGGAGCGCCAGCACCTCCACCCCTTCGATCGCTGGCGCCGGCTCGTCGGCGAGCCACAGCAGCAGATCGGCACTGCGCATCGCCTCCTCCGCTCGCGCGATGCCGATCCGCTCGATCGGATCGTCCGTCCGCTCTGCCAGTCCGGCCGTATCGGTCAGCAGCCAGGCGACCCCGTTGCGGACCACCGCCGCTTCGATACGGTCCCTCGTGGTGCCCGCGATCGGGGAAACGATCGCCGCCTCGCGATCGGCAAGTGCGTTGAGCAGCGTCGACTTGCCACTGTTGGGCGGTCCCGCGAGCACCACGCGGATCCCGTCGCGCAGGCGCTCCACCGGAGGGGCTGCGAGCACCTCGACCAGTTCGGCACCCAGCGCCTCACACCCTGAGCGGATATCCTGAAGGGCGCCGAGATCGTCGGCGACATCGTCCTCATCGGCATGATCGAGCATCGCTTCGACCTGCGCGGCGAGCATCAGCAGGCGCGCCTGCCAAATCTCCACCTGCCGCCGAACCGCGCCTTCCGCAGTGGCAAGCGCCGCGCGCCGCTGCGCCTCCGTCTCGGCCATCAGCAGGTCGCCCAGCCCCTCGGCCTCGCTCAGATCCAGGCGGCCGTTGGCAAGCGCACGACGCGTGAATTCCCCCGCCTCCGCGGGGCGCAGTCCGGGCTGGCGGGCAAGGCATCCCTCGACCGCCCGCACCACCGCGCGCCCGCCGTGCAGGTGGAGCTCCACCAAGTCCTCGCCGGTCGCCGTGTGCGGTCCCGGGAACCACAGCAGCAGCGCACGATCCAGCAGCCCGCCATCGGCCGGGTCGCGCAATGCCCGCAGCCCCGCGCGGCGCGGTGGCGGCAGCGTGCCGGCCAGCGCCTCCGCCGCAGCAACGGCATTCGGGCCGCTCATCCGAAGCAGCGCGATCGCGGCCGGGGGTTGGCCGCTCGAAACCGCAAAGATCGTATCCATCGGCTCAGCCGGATCGGCTCGCCGTTTCGAACATCTTGCGCCAGAAGCTCATGCCGGCCTCCCCCATCGGTGCCCAATGGCGCATCAGCGTGTCCAGCATCTCCGGACTCGCCCCCTTTTCGAGCGACTCGCTCAGCATCGCGACATAGCGCTCGTGCACCGGCGTGAAGTCCGGCAAGCCCATGGCCCGCCGCGCCTCTTCCGGCGTGCAATCCACCTCGACGTTGATCTTCACTGGCTGTCTCCGCTTGAGGGCCCCGGCGCCATTGCCTAGCGTCCTGCTGCTATGCGCCGGACGCAGGCTTCCCTGCAAACGCCGCATCTTTCGAACCAAAGGAGCCTCCATGGCAACGATCACCATCGACACGCTCGACGGCACGAGCCAATTCACCGCCTACCGCGCCGATCCGGCAGACACGCCGCGTGCAGCGATCGTCGTGATCCAGGAGATCTTCGGCGTGAACGCCGGAATCCGTGCCAAATGCGACCGGCTGGCGGAACAAGGCTATTTGGTGGTCGCACCGGATCTGTTCTGGCGGATCGCGCCGGGCGTGGACCTCAATCCCGATGTGCCGGAGGAGATGCAGCATGCGCTCGATCTGATGGGGCAGTTCGATCAGGACACCGCCATTGCGGACATCGAGGCAACGATCCGGTTGGCGCGAACGCTCGTTTTTTCCGACGGCAAGGTGGGTGCGATCGGATTCTGCCTGGGCGGTCGGCTCGCCTATATGACGGCTGCGCGCACGGACGTGGATGCGAGCGTCGGCTATTATCCTGTCGGCATCGACGGACTGCTTGGTGAGAAGCACGCCATCGCCAGGCCGCTGATGCTGCACATCGCCGGGGCCGATCACTTCGTTCCTGCCGAAGTGCAGGCGGCAATGCACGCCGGCCTCGACGATCACCCCAAGGTTACGCTGCACGACTATCCCGGCGAGGATCACGGCTTCGCGACCGAGCTGGGGGACCGTCGCTCCGATGCCGCCGCGCGACTCGCAGACGGTCGGACAGCCGCGTTCCTTTCCGAAGCGCTCGCCTGAAACGAAAAGGGGCGGCCACCACGGCCGCCCCTCTCCTTCTTTTCCGGTCTCGGCCGCTCAACCGAACAGTTGGAGCAGGCCGATATGATGATCGGTGATGCCCTCGTAGATCATCTTCACCGCGACGTAGAGGATCACGGCCAATCCCACATAGGCGATCCAGCGATAGCGCTCGATGTACTTGGCGATGAGGTTAGCGGCGATGCCCATCAGCGCGACCGACAGCAGCAGGCCGATGATCAGGATGCCCGGATGGTCCCGCGCCGCACCGGCCACCGCGAGCACATTGTCGAGGCTCATCGAGACGTCGGCGACCGCCACCGCCCAGGCCGCTGCCGCAAAGCTCTTCGCCGGACGGATGCTCTCCGTCTCGTCGCCATAAACTTCAGGGGAGCCCGGGCCGCCGGCGGGCCGCAGCTCACGCCACATCTTCCAGGCCACCCACAGCAGCAGCACGCCGCCTGCGAAGATCAGACCGATGATGCCGAGCAGCCAGCTGACCACCAGCGCAAAGGCGATCCGCAGCACCAGCGCGGCGATGATGCCGATCAGGATGACCTTCTTGCGCTGTGCGACCGGCAGCCCGGCCGCTAGCGCGCCCACGACGATCGCGTTGTCGCCAGCGAGCACCACGTCGATCATCAGGACCTGCAGGAACGCCGACAGCGCCGACGGCGAGCCGATGTTGCTGAAGTCCGAGATGATGTGGTTCCAGATCTCGGCCGGGGAGCCCGGCCCCGCTGGAACCGCCGTGGCGGCCACACTGAGGTGCGAAAGAAGGTCTAGCATTGCGAAATCCTAGTCTGCGGCTCTGCGAGCGCCTAGTCCGAACGACAGGCGCCGGCTTTTCCAGCAATGGTTCGTAACAATTCGTCGTCGCCAGGCGCCGGCGTGCGCCAAAAACGCGATCGGCCCGCGAGCCGACCGAACCCATCGGGTGACGGTCGGCCGGCGGACCGGTCCGTTTGTCAAAAAAGAAGCGCTTACTGGTTCATCGAGTCGAAGAAGTCCTCGTTGGTCTTCGAGTCCTTCATCTTGTCGAGCAGGAACTCCATTGCGTCGATGGTGCCCATCTGCATGAGGATGCGACGCAGCACCCACATCTTCGACAGCTTGGCCTTGTCCACCAGCAGCTCTTCCTTGCGGGTGCCCGACTTGCCGACGTCCAGCGCCGGGAAGATGCGCTTGTCTGCAACCTTGCGGTCGAGCACGATCTCGGAGTTGCCGGTGCCCTTGAACTCTTCGAAGATCACCTCGTCCATGCGGCTGCCGGTGTCGATCAGCGCGGTCGCGATGATGGAGAGCGAGCCGCCCTCCTCGATGTTGCGCGCCGCACCGAAGAAGCGCTTCGGACGCTGCAGCGCGTTCGCGTCGACACCGCCGGTCAGCACCTTGCCCGACGACGGCACGACCGTGTTGTAGGCGCGGCCCAGACGCGTGATCGAGTCGAGCAGAATCACGACGTCCTTCTTGTGCTCGACGAGGCGCTTGGCCTTTTCGATCACCATCTCGGCCACCTGGACGTGGCGGGTCGCCGGCTCGTCGAAGGTTGAGGAAATGACTTCGCCGCGCACCGAGCGCTGCATGTCGGTCACTTCCTCGGGCCGCTCGTCGATCAGCAGCACGATCAGGAAGACTTCGGGGTGGTTGTCGGTGATCGCCTTGGCGATGTTCTGCAGCAGCACCGTCTTACCGACGCGCGGCGGCGCCACGATCAGCGAGCGCTGCCCCTTGCCCTGCGGTGCGACGATGTCGATCACGCGCGCCGACTTGTCCTTGGAAGTCGGGTCGAGCTGGTCGAGCGTCAGCTTCTGCTCGGGGTACAGCGGCGTGAGGTTGTCGAAGTTGACGCGGTGACGGACCGCATCGGGATCGTCGAAGTTGACCGACACCAGCTTGGTCAGGGCGAAGTAGCGCTCGCCGTCCTTGGGGGCGCGGATCTCGCCCTCGACGGTGTCACCGGTGCGCAGGCCGTGCTTGCGGACCTGGTTGGGCGACACATAGATGTCGTCCGGACCTGCGAGATAGTTTGCCTCGGGCGAGCGCAGGAAGCCGAACCCATCGGGCAGCACCTCGATCGTGCCCAGGCCCATGATCTGATCGCCATTCTCGGCCTGCGCCTTCAGGATCGCGAACATCAGGTCCTGCTTGCGCATCGTCGACGCGCCTTCGACACCTAGTGCCTCCGCCATCGTGACGAGGTCTGCCGGCGCGTGCTTCTTGAGGTCCTTGAGGTGCATGGAGCTGATCCGAGTGGCGTTGATGCGGATAAGGGAGGAGCGTCGATCGGCGAGAAGGGAAGGCGCGAAACGATGCTGGAGGAGGACGCGCGAGTGCCGGAGGGCAACCGTTCGTTGTCGCGAGTTAGGTGCGCCCTGTGCCCAAGTCAAGCAAGGACGGAGGCGCGCTGCGATCGGCAGCGCGGCCTGTCCGCCGAAACGATCCCGGGAGGATCAGAAGGGCTTCACGACCGCCAGGGCGACGATTACCGCCAGCAGCAGCGCCGGCACTTCGTTGAGCATGCGCAGGCGCGAGGACGCGAGCGTGGGCCGCCCCGCCGCCAGCTTCTTGGTGTAGCCGACCGCCCAGCCGTGGTAGCCGGTCAGGAGCAGCACGAAGAGCAGCTTCGCGTGCAGCCAGCCCAGGCCCGGCTGACCATCGAAAAGCCCGGCGTTGGCGGCCAGCGCCAGGCCCAGCAGCCACACCGCGACCAGCGCGGGGGTAAGGATCATCGCCCGCAGCTTCGCCTCTCGGGCAACCCAGCGCGGCCGCTCGGCAGCATCGTCGAGGCCTTCCTGGTGATGCACCAGGTAGCGCGGCAGGATGAACAGGCCCGCCATCCAGAACACCATGAAGATGACGTGCGCGGCCTTCACCCAGAGATAGGCGGTGCCGAGGAAGTTGGTCATGCTTGGCTCCTGCGAACCCGTGCCACGAGCTGCTCGACATGGGCGATCGGCGTGTCCTGCTGGATGCCATGGCCCAGGTTGAAGATGTGCGGACGATCGGCGAAGGCAGCCAGGATGCGGTCGACCGCCCGGTCCAGCGTCTCGCCCCCGGCGATCAGGGCGAGCGGATCCAGGTTGCCCTGCACCGGAAGATCGCGCGGCAATGCGGCATTGGCCCAGACCGGATCGACGGTTTCGTCCAGCCCGACGGCATCGACGCCGGTGGCTTCGGCATAGGCGACGAGCTTGCCCCCCGCGCCCTTCGGAAAGCCGATGATCGGCGTGTCGGGATGGCGCGCCTTCGCGGCTTCGACGATGCGTGTGGTCGGGGCGATCACCCAACGCTCGAACTGCTCCGGCGACAAGCTCCCCGCCCAGCTGTCGAACAGCTGCACGGCATCGACCCCGGCTTCGATCTGCGCGCAGAGATAGTCGGTGGTGAGCGTGACGATCCGGTCCACCAGTGCCGTCATCAGCTCGGGATCGAGATAGGCAAGCCGCCGCGCCTCCGCCTGCTCCCGGCTGCCCTGCCCGGCGACCATGTAGGTCGCGACCGTCCAGGGCGCTCCTGCAAAGCCCAGGAAGGTCACCGCCGGGTCGAGCGCTGCCTTTACGCGCCGCACCGTCCCATAGACCGGCTCCAGCCGCTCAGGTGCGGGTTGCAGGGACGAAAGCGTCGCCCGGTCGATCTTGGGCGCCAGCCGCGGCCCCTCCCCGGTCTCGAACCACAGGTCCTGCCCCAACGCGTTCGGCACCACCAGGATGTCGGAAAACAGGATCGAACCGTCGAATCCGAAGCGACGCAGCGGCTGCAGAGTCACTTCCGCGGCTGCTTCGCTGTCGTTCACCAGGTCGAGGAATCCGCCCTTTTCGGCACGCAACGCCCGATATTCGGGAAGGTACCGCCCGGCCTGCCGCATGAGCCACAGCGGAGGGACGGCCTGGCGATTGCCGCGCAGGGTTTCGAGCAGCGGCTTGGGCGTCGGAATCTGAGTCAGCGTCGTGCCTCTACAGAAAAGAAGATTCAAAGAATGAAGGAGGTGGAGGTTGTTGGCGTGGGGATGCTGGGGTTTATGCCTCTGTCCCCAAATTGCCAACAGCTTGACGTGGGCAGACTCACGCAGGCCCTCAGATTCGGATTCACCTATCCACGTTATCCACAGGCTGGTGATGGAACCGGTGGCTGTCGATGCAGCTGTGGACGAATCCGGGGGAATGTGGACGGATCGCGCCGCTTGGCCGCGTGTTCGCGTTGCGCTAGCGCTTATCCCCATGTTGTCCACAGCCTTGTCCCGCTGAGCCATGCGGCTGCACCTGCACCTCCTGTCGGACTCGACGGGCGAGACGCTTGAGAACATCGCCAAGGCGGCGCTGGCGCAGTTCGACGGGGTCGAGACGCTCCGGCACTTCTGGCCGATGGTGCGCAGCCAGACGCACCTCGAGCGCATCCTGCAGGAGATCGCCCACAATCCGGGGATCGTCCTGTTCACGCTAGTCAACGCGGAGATCCGCAAGACGCTGGAGGCGCGCTGCCGGGTGATGGGCCTGCCGGCGGTGGCGCCGCTCGATGGCGTCAGCCATGCCTTATCCAGTCTGCTGGGGCAGGAGGCGAAAGCGCGTCCGGGACGGCAGCATATCCTCGACGCGGCCTATTTCGCGCGCGTCGACGCGATTCAGTTCACCATCGCCCATGACGATGGCGTGCTGTGGGAGGAATGGGAGGAGGCCGACATCCTGCTGGCAGGCGTGTCGCGATCCTCCAAGACGCCGACGTCCATCTATCTCGCCAACCGCGGCTACAAGACTGCGAACATCCCGATCGTGGTGGAATCGCCGCCGCCGCCGGCGCTCTATTCGCTCAAGCACCCGATGATCGTGGGGCTCACTACCAGTGCCGACCGGCTGATCCAGATTCGGCGCAACCGGCTGCTGTCGCTCAACCAGGCCGCGAACACCGACTATGTCGAGCAGGATTCCGTCGCGCGCGAAATCGCGTTCGCCAGGCGCATGTTCGCCGACAATGGCTGGCCCGTTATCGACGTCACCCGGCGCTCGATCGAGGAAACGGCGGCGGCGATCATCACCCTCTATCAGGAACGGAAAGGGGGGCGGCAATGACGGACGCTCCACGCCTGGTGCTCGCATCGCAAAGCGCGTCGCGCCGGGCGATGCTCGCTGCGGCCGGGATCGCCCACGATGCCGTGGCCAACGGGCTCGACGAAGAGGCGGCCAAGGCAGCGCTCGCGGCCGGGGGGCTTGGGGCGCGCGACTTCGCCGATGCGCTTGCCGAACTGAAGGCGATGCGCGCGGCGACCCGCGTCTCCGGTGGCCTGGTGCTCGGTGCCGACTCGGTCGTCGCCGCGCCGGACGGCGGGTTGCTCGACAAGCCTGCCGATCGGGACGACGCGGCCGCCCAGTTGCGGCGACTCTCCGGCGCCCAGCATGATCTCTACAGCGCGGCGGTGATCGTGGAGGGCGGGCGCCCGGTCTGGCGCCACATCGGCCATGCGCGTCTGCACGTGCGGGCGCTGAGCGATGCCTTCATCGATGCATATCTGGACGCGGAGTGGCCGGCGATCTCGGGTTGCGTCGGCTGCTATCGCGTCGAGGGGATGGGTGCTCAGCTGTTCCATCGCATCGACGGGGATCACTGGACCATCCTGGGCCTGCCGCTGCTGCCGCTCGCCGCCTATCTGCGGGACAGAGGAGTCTTGTTGTCGTGACGCAACCCTATGCCGAGGTGATCGGAGACCCGATCACCCATTCCAAGTCGCCCCGCATCCACCGCTTCTGGCTCGACGCGCTCGGCATGGACGGCGATTATCGCGCGATCCGCGTCGAGGCGGAGGGACTGAAGGCGTATTTCGACGCGCGGCGTGCCGATCCCGCCTGGCGCGGCTGCAATATCACCCTGCCCCACAAAACCGCGGCGCTCGACCATGTCGAAGATCGGGGCGGCGTTCGCCAGTCGATCGGCGCGATCAACACGGTGTTTCGCGACGGAGACGGTCACCTCGTCGGCACCAACACCGACGCCGGTGGCTTTTACGCGCCCATCGCCGGCCTGCCGCTCGAGGGCGCCCCGGTGTGCGTCATCGGCGCGGGCGGCGCGGCGCGCGCGATCCTGTTCGCGCTGTCGAAGCTGAATGTCGGCCGCGTCACGCTGCTCAACCGCAGCCCGCTCAAGGGCGCGGCCCTGCTCGCCAGCTTCGGCCTGAAGGGCGATGCGCTGCCGCTTTCGGCGCCGGTGCCCGCCGCCAAGCTGCTGGTGAACGCCAGTGCCCTGGGCATGACGGGACAGCCGCCGCTCGACCTCGATCTCGCCCCCCTGCCCGAGGACGCGGTGGTCTACGACATCGTCTATGCGCCGCTGGAGACGCCGTTGCTCACCGCCGCGCACGCGCGCGGGCTGGAAACGGTCGACGGGCTGGAGATGCTGGTGGGCCAGGCGGCGCTCGCGTTCGAGATCCTGTTCGACGCCCAGCCCCCGCGCGACCGGGACGAGGAGCTGCGCGCGCTGCTGCTGGCATGATCCGCCTCGGCCTCACCGGCTCCATCGGCATGGGCAAGTCGACCGTGGCGGCGATGTTTGCCGAGGCCGGTATTCCCGTGTTCGACGCCGATGCCGCCGTGCACCGGCTGCAGGGGCCGGCCGGGCGCCTGGTCGCAGCGATCGAGGCAGCATTCCCCGACACGACCGGGGCGGAGGGCGTCGATCGCACGGCCCTGGGGGAAGCGGTGCTCGCCGACCCGGCGGCGCTCCGCCGGCTGGAGGCGATCGTTCACCCTGCGGTCGCCGAGGAAAGGGCCGCCTTTGTCCGCGATCATGGATCGGCGCCCATCCTGCTGTTCGATGTTCCCCTGCTCTACGAGACTGGGGGCGAAGCCTATGTCGACAAGGTGGCGGTGGTGAGCGCGAGCGCCGAGGTGCAGCGGGAGCGAGTGTTGGCGCGCGCCGGAATGACGCCCGCGCGACTTGAGGCGATCCTCGCACGCCAGTTGCCTGATGCCGAGAAGCGCGCCCGCGCCGATTTCGTCATTCCGACGGACGTTCCGCTCGCCGAGACCCGGGCTGCGGTTCACCGCGTGATCGCTTGCCTGTCCGGTTCTTACGGGGAATAGCGGTCGGATGCGCGAGATCGTCTTCGATACCGAAACCACGGGCCTCAGCTTCTCAGGCGGCGATCGGCTGGTGGAGATCGGCTGTGTCGAGCTGTTCAACCGGGTCGAGACCGGCCGGGTGTTCCACGCCTATTTCAACCCCGGTCGCCCCATGCCGGCCGAGGCGCAGGCGGTGCACGGCCTCTCCGACGCCTTTCTTGCGGACAAGCCGGCGTTCCACGCGGGCGTGGACGCGCTGCTCGAGTTCCTGGGCGACAGCCCGCTGATCGCGCACAACGCCTCGTTCGATTTCGGCTTCCTCAATGGGGAACTCGGCCTCTGCAAACGCTCGGCGATTCTGATGGACCGCATGGTCGACACGCTGCTGATCGCGCGCAGCCGCCATCCCGGCGCCAAGCATACGCTTGACGCCCTGTGCGTCCGCTTCGGGATCGATCGCAGCCGCCGGGTGCTGCACGGCGCGCTCCTGGACGCGCAGCTTCTGGCGCAGGTCTATGTCGAGCTGATGGGGGGGCGCCAGATCGGGCTCGGGCTCGCCTCGGCAGCGCCGCAGGTGGAGGAAACCATCGTCGTTGCAGCGCCGAAGGTGCGCCCGCCACGGGTTTTCGCCGCGAGCGATGCGGAACTGGCGGCCCATGCAGCGTTTCTAGAGACGGTCAAACAGCCGTTGTGGCTTGCCGGGGCGGCTGGTTGACGGGTCTGGGCACTGTGCCTAGGCCGGTTCAATAAGTGGAGAGAAGTATGGACATCCGGGTTTCAGGGCATCAGGTCGACACGGGCGACGCGCTGAAGCAGCTGGTCCAGGAGCGCCTCCAGGGCATCGCCGACAAATATTTCGCGCGCGCGATCTCCGCGACGGCGACCTTCGGCAAGGGGCCCCACGACAACGGCTTCACCTGCGACATCGTCGCGCACGTCACCCAGGGTCTGGTGCTCAAGGGGCATAACTCGGGTCAGGACGCGCAGGGTGCCTTCGTCGGCGCCGCCGACAAGATCGAAAAGCAGCTGCGCCGCTATAGCCGCCGTCTGAAGGACCGCAACGCGGTGGAGGCCACTGCCCTCGCCCAGGCGGGCGCCTATGACGACTTCGACAACGCCGGCTACACCGTCTTCGGCGGCAACCAGGCCGAGGAAGAGGCAGAGGCCGACGCACCGCTGATCATCGCCGAGACGCGTGTCGACGTGCCGGATGCCAGCGTTTCCGACGCGGTGATGATGCTCGACCTGCGCAACACCAACGCGCTGCTGTTCAAGAACAGCGGCACCGGCGCGTTCAACATGGTCTATCGGCGCCATGACGGCACGATCGGCTGGGTCGAGCCCAACCGCGCGGCCTGAGGGCTGCCGGAGATTCCAGTCGCCTGATGATCGACTTCAGTGATCTCTTGACGCCCGATCGCGTGCTGGCCGGCGTGCCAGCCGCGAACCGGAAGGCGTTGTTCCAGCAGTTGGGCACGGTCGCTGCGACCGTGCCCGGCGTGGACGCGCGCGCGGCATGCGATCTTCTGACGCATCGCGAGCGACTGGGATCGACGGGGTTCGGCAACGGTACTGCGACCCCCCACGCCCGCATCCCCGGCCTTGGCTCGGTGGTTGGCGTGTTCGTGCGGATGGCCAAGCCGATTGATTTTGCGGCCGTCGACGACCTGCCGGTCGACCTCGTCTTTGCGCTGTTCTCGCCCAGCGAAGGTGCCGAGCATCTAAAGGCGCTGGCGCGCGTGTCGCGGGCGCTGCGGGACGCGGACTTCCGCGCGAAGCTGCGCGGCGCCGGGTCCTCCGACGCGCTGTACGCGCTGCTGACGGGAGTGGAGGCGCGTGACGCCGCCTGATCCGACCGGTGCGGAAGCCCATTTTCGTGCGCTCGAGTCGCTTTACGCGGCCGCGCCGATCAACCGGCTGTTCGAGTCCCGCCTAGAGATTCCGGAGAGCGGCCTGGCCCGCATCCACTTCGAGATACAGGAAACCCATTATCACGCTGCGGGCGCCGCGCACGGCACGAGCTATTTCAAGATGCTCGACGATGCGGCCTTCTATGCTGCGAACAGCCTGGTCACCGATCGCTTCCTGCTCACGACCGCGTTCAACCTGCTGCTCACCCGTCCCTTGCGCGCGGGGCCGGTAGTGGCCGAGGGACGCTGGATCAGCGGCCAGCGTCGCGTGTTCGTTGCCGATGCCCGGCTGATCGGCGCTGATGGCGAGGAGGCGGCGCGGGGTACGGGTACCTTCATGCGCTCGCAGATCCCGCTCGCGGGCCTGCCGGGCTATCGGGCCGCGTGAACGACCGCCTTCCGACCGCCCTTGCGGTCAACGCCCTGGTGCGGCTCGTCGATCAGGCCGGCGGAAGCGCCATGGTGCTGGCACGCGGGGACCGCGACTCCGGAGTCGTGCTGCTGCTGGTCGAGCAACGCGATGGCCCCTCCCAACTGTTCGAGCGCGGCTACGGCCCCGACGGCCGTCGTGCGATTGGTCAGGTGGGGCCTCAGGACGGAGATCCAGGGGCATTGATCGACTATTGGCAGCGGCGTCGGCGCAGCGATCCTGACCTCTGGGTCGTCGAGGTGAATGTCGCAGATGCACAACGTCTCGCCGCTGAGACGATCTTCGCTGATTGACTCGATCTCCTGCCGCGGCGATGGGAGTTCCACTGTTTCGTGGCGTTGTGCCGCGCCGGGGTGCGATACCGGTCGGTGACGCAGTCGGGGGGAAAGCCCGGGCGATCGGCATGCCGATCGGTCGCGCACCAACCGCATAGCAATGATGATCCATGTCGTCCAAGAAGCGGACCGCGTGCACCGCGGCCCTCTATCTCTGTGTCGCGCTGCTGGGCGCGATCACCACTCCGGGTTTCGCGTTCGAAGCAGAACGTGCATCCGTCGAGACTGTTAACGTGGAGAGCGCGGCAAAGGTTCCCGCAGCCCCCGTTACCCAGCTGGCCACCGTCGCAACGACGGCCGCCCCCGCCGCTTCCCCGTTGAAGCCGCAGACCGTTACCTTCGCTGCCTCCACCCCGATCGTTCAGGCGGTGGGCACGGCCAGCGTCACCGCCACCTTTGGCTCGCTTGCTGCGGCGGTTGCCGCGCAGCCGTCGAATGTAGGCGAAGACGAGCAGATCAACTGCCTCGCCACCGGCATCTATTATGAGGCGAAGGGTGAGCCGCTTTCCGGCCAGCTCGCCGTTGCCGAAGTCATCCTGAACCGCACCCAGTCGGGTCGCTTCCCGGACACTGCGTGCGGCGTGCTGAAGCAGCCGGGCCAGTTCTCGTTCGTGCGCGGCGGCAAGCTGCCCGAGCCGAACGCGGGCAGCAGCGCGTGGCGCACTGCGGTTGCCGTAGCGCATGTCGCAAAGCGCGCGCTCTGGGACAGCCCTGCTGACGGCGCGCTGTTCTTTCACGCCCGACGCCTCGCGCCCCGCTGGGGCAAGGCCCGCGTGGCCTCGGTCGGCAATCACGTCTTCTACCGCTGATCGTCGCGGCGCGGGGCTTCCCCGCGTTCATGAATTGTTCTAACAAGCGCGACATGGGTTCCGTGCTTGTTCCGAACGCCGCGTCTGCGTTGCCCACGGTCGATGCCGGTCCGCTGGTAGCGGCGGATGTCGCCCGTGGGGTGACCCGCCTGCTGCTGCGGCACGACTGCACCGCCATGGCGGAAGTGCCGCTGGACGGCGGACGCCGCGCCGACCTGATGGCGCTCGATGGGCGGGGCCGCATCGTCATCGTCGAGATCAAGGTGTCGCGCAGCGACCTGCTCGGGGATGGCAAGTGGACCGACTATCTCGGCCACTGCGACCGCTATTTCTGGGCAGTGCCGGCCGGCTTCGACACCGCGATCCTCGAAACCGAGGCGTTTCTGCCCGAACGTTGCGGCATCTTGGTCGCCGATCGCTACGATGCGGCGGTGTTGCGGGAGGCGACGACGGTGCCGCTGGCAGCGGCCACCCGCAAGCGCTGCACCCTCGCCTTCGCGCGCCGCGCTGCGCGTCGGCTGATCGGCGTTACCGATCCCGACGCGGTGCAGGGCTGGTAGCCAGCCGTTCGCGCTTCCCGCGCCTAGAGGCGCGGACCGGCGACGACGGGCTTCTTGGCCTTGGGCGCTTCGTCCATCAGCTTGAGCAGCGCAGGGGTGCGCGTGTCGCGCCGGGCATAGTCCCGCGCCGACATGCCGGCCATGACGTCCGCCTGGTCCGGGTTAGCACCGCCTTCGATCAGCGTACGCACCAGATCGATGCGGCGCAGCTGCACCGCGCGGATCAGCGGGGTCTCGCCTCGGGAATTCGCAAGGTTCAGATTGGCCTTGTAGCGGATCAGCGTATCCAATCCGTCGGTGAAGCCTTTTTCGACCGCCAGCATCGCCGGTGTGTTGCCGTCGGCATCCTGGATGTTCGGGTCCGCACCCTTCGAAAGCAGGAAGCGGAGATACACGCTGTCGCTACGGCTCGCCACGATGTGCAATGCGGCGTCGCCAGTGGTCCGGTCCTTGCTGTTGATCAGCAGCTGGCCAGGCTGATTCAGGAAGTTGGTGACCTTGTCGCCGTCTCCCTTCCGCACCGCTTCGAGGAACTCGTAGCTTTGCGAGCGCTGCTGGGCGGAGGCGATGGAGGGAGACGCCACGAGAGCGGCGGCGAGACACAGGTTCAAGACGCGGGACATGGGGCGAAATCTACTCATCCGCTGGGGCTGCTTGCAAGCGCAAGCCTATCAGATCATGGCTGATCGCACCATGGAACGCTTCGCTCGCCTCGCCACCGTCCCGATGTTGTCGCTCGCGCTGCTTCTCGCCGGATGCGGGGGGGCGACGAACGACCCGTCCCAGGAGCCGCCGCTTGCCGGCGCGCGCATCGGCGGCGCGTTTGCGCTCACCGATGGGGCAGGCAAGACGGTTCGCGATACTGACTTCGCGGGACGCTATCGCATCGTCTACTTCGGCTACACCTTCTGCCCGGACGTCTGCCCGGTCGATCTCCAGAAGATCGCCGCCGGGCTCAAGGCGTTCGAGGGCGCGCATGCGGATCTGGCTCCGAAGGTCGTGCCGATCTTCATCACCGTCGATCCGGAGCGGGATACGCCCAAGGTCGTGGGACGCTATGTCGCTGCGTTCCATCCGCGGATGGTGGGCCTCACCGGCACGCCGGAGGCGATCGCGCAGGTTGCGCGTGCCTATGCGGTCCCGTTTGCCAAGCGCCAGGATGCGGGCGCGACCGAATATCTGATGGATCATGGGACCCAGGCCTATCTGATGGGCCCGGATGGTCAGCCGATCGCGTTGCTGCCCACCGATCAGGGCCCCGGGGCGATCGCCCGCGAACTCGAACGGTGGGTGCGATGAGCGATCGTTTCTGGGAAGATACTCCCCTCTCCAAGCTCGATCGCGCGCAGTGGGAGGCACTGTGCGACGGCTGCGGCAAGTGCTGCGTGCACAAGCTGGAGGACGAGGAAACGGGTGAGCTGATGGCGACCAACGTGTCCTGCAGGCTGCTCGATCGCCGATCCGGGCAGTGCAGCGATTACCGCCATCGCCACGCTTATGTCTCCGAATGCGTGCGGCTGACCGCACGATCGGTCCCCCACATCGAGTGGCTTCCCTCGACCTGCGCCTACCGGCTGCGCGCCAACGACGAGCCGCTGCCCGACTGGCATTATCTCGTCTGCGGAGACCGGGAGGCGGTACATGCTGCCGGGGAGTCGACCCGCGGGTGGACCATCTCCGAGGACGATGCCGGCGACCTCGAGCATCATCTGGTCGATCGTCCGCTGTGAACGAAGCGCCAGGCGCGCCGATTGAGGTGGTCCGGCACCCAAGGGCACGCCGCGCGCGCCTGTCGGTGGATCCGGCGACGGGACGCGTCCGGCTCACCCTCCCCGCCCGCGCGGCGCTCCGCCCGGCGCTTGCCTGGGCGGAGAGCAAGCGGGCCTGGATCGATGCGCAACAGGCACGGCTTCCGGAAGCGCGGCCCTTCGCCCCTGGCGAAACCATCCCCTTCGGCGATGCCGAGCTTCGAATCTTATGGGAGGAGAAGGCCGGCCGCAGCCCCGTGCGTGAAGGCGATCTGCTTCGCTGCGGAGGGCCGATCGAGCGGGTGCCCGCGCGCGTGGAGCGCTGGCTACGAAGCGAGGCGCTGGCGCTGCTGTCGAAGGAGACGCAGCATTACGCCATGCGGGCGGGCGTGACCGTCACTCAGGTGGCCATTGGCGACCCGCGCGGTCGGTGGGGCAGCTGCACCGGATCCGGGGCGATCCGCTACAGCTGGCGGCTGATCCTGGCGCCTGCGTTCGTGCTGCGCGCCACCGTGGCGCATGAGGTCGCGCATAGACTGCACATGAATCACAGTCCGGCCTTTCATGCCGCCGTGGCGCGGTTGCTGGAAGCCGATCCGGCACCGGCGCGCGCATGGCTCCGCGCGCACGGGGCGTCGCTTCACTGGTACGGGCGCGCGTCCGGGTCATAGCCCGGGCGTTCGACCGATCGTCTGGGATCGCCCGGTGCCGGCCGGCGCGGTGACGGAGCGGACTCCCGCGGCGGCCCGGTCCGGCCGATCGCCCGATCCAGCCACTCCTGGTCCAACGTCTCGCGCGGCGCCGGCTCTTCGTAGGGCGTGCGCGTGGGCTGCTGCTGGACCTGTGCCGGCGGCAACTCCTCCGGCTCGGACGGCCCTTCAACCGGATAGCCGTTCTCGTCGACGAACACGCCGTTGTCGGGCTCGCCATAGTAGGACTCGGCGTCCGGTTCTTCCTGCCACTCGGGCAGTGTCACCTGCGTCTCGAAATTCTCGATCGGGCGACTGGCGACCGCTTTCTGCATGAAGCTCGCAAAGGCACGCGCGGGCGCAGTGCCGCCCTGCAGGCCGCCGACCGCACGGGCATCGTCGCGGCCCATCCAGACCCCCGTCGTCAGCCCGCTCGAGAAGCCCAGGAACCAGCCATCCTTGTTGGACGAGGTCGTGCCGGTCTTCCCAGCTACCGGCCGGCCGATCTGCGCCGCCCGGCCGGTGCCGGTCGCGACGGCGGTCTGGAGCAGGTCCGTCATCTGCGCGGCGACGTAGGGCGCGACCAGCACGCGCGAGGTGTCGACCTGGTGCTGGAAGATCACCGATCCGCCCGCAGTCACGCGGGTGATGCCATAGGGGGTCACCGCAACGCCCTTCTGCGACACGGAGGCGAAGGCGCGGGTCATGTCGATCAGCCGCACGTCGGAGGTGCCCAGCACCATTGCCGGACGCGTGTCGATGGGCGTGGTGATGCCGAAGCGGCGGGCCATGTCGGCGACCGTGGTGTAGCCGACGTCGCGGCCCAGCTTCGCAGCCACGGTGTTGATCGAATAGGCGAACGCCGATCGCAGGCTCATCGAGCCGTTGAAGCGGCCGGAGCTGTTGCGGGGGCTCCATCCGTTGATCGTCACCGGCTCGTCGACCACCTGGTCCTCGGGCTTGTAGCCCGCTTCCAGCGCAGCCAGGTAGACGAACAGCTTGAACGCCGAACCGGGCTGGCGGGTCGCCTGGGTCGCGCGATTGTAGATCGACGACACATAGTCCTTGCCGCCGACCATCGCCCGCACGGCGCCGTCGCGATCGAGCGACAGCAACGCGCCTTGCACCCCGGCGGGCGCGTTGGCGCGGATCGCCTGGTCCGCCGCCCGCTGCATCGACAGGTCGAGCGTGGTCCAGACGTCCAGCGGCGCGTCGGTTTCGTCGATCAGCGTCTCGAGCTGCGGCAATGCCCAGTCGGTGAAATAGCGGACGCTGTTCTGCTTGGGCTCTGGGGCGAGCTTTACCGCATGCGGATCGGCCGATGCGGCCTCGCTCGCGCTGATCGCGCCCGTCTCCTGCATCAGCTCCAGCACGACGCCGGCGCGACCGACGGCCGCCTCGGCATCCGCGGTCGGCGAATAGCGAGACGGCGCCTTCACCAGCCCGGCGACGACTGCCGCTTCCGACAGGTCCAGCGAGGTGCCGGGATGGCCGAAGAAGCGCCGCGAGGCCGCGTCGATCCCATAGGCGCCGCCGCCGAAATAGACCTTGTTGAGGTACAGCTCGAGGATCTGGTCCTTGGTGAACTTGCGCTCCAGCGCCAGCGCCAGCACGACCTCGCGCAGCTTCCGGCTCACCGTATAGCTGTTCGACAGGAAGATGGTGCGCGCCACCTGCTGGGTGATGGTCGACGCACCCTGCAGGCGCCGGCCGTTGCCGTGGTTGTCGATCGCGAACTTGATGATGCGCGCGATGGCGACCGGGTCCACGCCCCAATGCGAGCGGAAGCGTCGGTCCTCCACGGCGACCATCGCATCGCGCATCACTGGCGGGATCTCGTCATACGGGATCCACTCGCCATAGCTCGGCCCCAGCGAGACGAGGATGGTGCCGTCGGCCGCGCGTACCCGGATCATCTGCCCGTTCGGGGATGACTTGAGTTCCCCGAAACTCGGCAGATTGGCCCGCGCGTTCATCACCGCGACGGTGAGGCCGAGGGCGGCTAGCAACAGCAGGGCAAGCCCCGAACCCAGGGTCCAGAGGAGGATGCGGCGCCACCGGGGCGCGGGCGGGCGTTTACGGGTGCGGGTGGCCATGGAAGCCGTGCCGGATTACGCGCTGCGGGCGCCGCCCACAAGCGCGCAACGCCGTTCTTGCGATCAGCCGCCGCTTTGCGCGCGTGGGCGGAAGTCGAGCGCGACCGAGTTCATGCAATAGCGCAGACCCGTGGGCGGCGGGCCGTCCGGGAAGACATGGCCAAGATGGCCGTCGCAGCGCGCGCAGCGCGTTTCCACGCGACGCATACCGTGGCTGGTGTCGCTGTGGTTGGTCACCCGATCCTCGGCGATCGGCTGGGTGAAGCTCGGCCAGCCGGATCCGGAATCATATTTGTCGAGGCTGTCGAACAGCTCGTTGCTGCATCCGGCGCAGCGATAGATGCCGTCGGCCTTGTTGTCGTTGTAATGGCCGGCAAAGGCGCGCTCGGTCCCCGCCTCCCGCAGCACATGATAGGCCTGCGGCGACAGTCGCTTGCGCCACTCGGATTCCGAAAGGTTCAGATAGTCCATGAACCTAGATGTGTTGTGCCCCTGGCCCCGCGTCAACCAGTGGAATTGACGAGGGGCCGCGTGGCTGTGCACGCGGCCCCTCGGGAATCTCAGCGCGGGAAGGGCAGCGCCCGGAAGGCTCAGTCCTTCCAGGCCCAATACAGCTGCGCCGGCGGCACGTTCCACCACTCCATGTCATGGTCGATCCGCTCGAAATTGGGCGAGAGGAAGTCGCGGACCTTCGGGCTGAACTGATAGACCAGGAACGCACCGCCCGGCCGCAACACCTCTGCGGTGGCGGTGGCGATCTTGTCGCCGATGCCCGGGGGCAGGGTCGAAAACGGCAGGCCGGACAGCACATAGTCCGCATGGGCATGCCCGTGGTCGGCGACGATCTGGACCACGTCGGCCGCAGAGGCGTGCACCGCCGAGAAGCGCGAGTCGAGGATCGTACCGTTCAGGTAGTCGATGAACTCGGGGTTGGTATCGATCGCGATCAGCTGCGCGTCCGGTGCCATCCGTTCCAGGATCGGGCGGCAGAAGGTGCCCACGCCCGGACCATATTCGACGAACACCTTGGTGTTGGCCCAGTCGACCGGTGCCAGCATCTTGCGGATCAGCTTGCCCGAAGAGGGGATCACCGATCCCACCATCACCGGATGCTTGACGAATCCGCGCAGGAACATGCCCGCCGGGGATGGAACGCGCTTGGGGCTCCGTCGGCTGGCGGTGGTGGAACTGGTGTTCATGGAAATCCTTGGGCGGGGCGGCCGCAGCCGCGTCGAAGTTGTCGTCGCAAAACCGAAACGAAGATGCAAGCCGAACGGTTTCGTCGTGACGCGATGCGGTATCACAGCGCGGCGAACGACGCCCTTCCAAGGAAGGCGCGCGCCGCTTCCGTGCAGGAAGCGGCGCGCGGTCCCGTTATTGCTTTTCGCCGCGCGGCTGTACCATTCCGGGAGCGATGAAGCCGATCGGCTGAATCGCGACCGCGTCCTGCTTCAGCTTGGCGGACATCTGCCGATACTCCTGCTCCATTTCCGCGGTGACCGAGGCGCGCGACTCGCCGAGCGCCTGGCGGAAATGAGACATCCGCACGGAGGTGTTGGAGAGTGACTCACGCAGCGCCATCAGACCCGCGCGCCGCACCACATCCTCCAGGTCCGCACCCGTGAAGCGCTCGGTCTCCGCCGCGATCGCATCCAGGTCGACATCCTCACCGATCGGCATCTTCTCGGTCTGGATCGACAGGATCCGCCGTCGGCCGGCCTGATCCGGCACCCCGACATAGACCAGCTCGTCGAAGCGGCCGGGGCGCAGCAGCGCCGGGTCGACCAGGTTCGGTCGGTTGGTCGCCCCGATCACCACCACCGACTGGAGCTCTTCGAGTCCGTCCATCTCGGCCAGGATGGTGTTCACCACCCGCTCGGTGACCTGCGGCTCGCCCATGCCGCCGCCCCGTGCAGGCACCAGGCTGTCGAGCTCGTCGATGAAGATCACGCACGGCGCGACCTGGCGGGCACGGGCGAACAGCCGCGCAATCTGCTGCTCGCTTTCGCCATACCATTTCGACAGCAGGTCGCTCGACTTGGTGGCGATGAAGTTCGCCTCCGCCTCGCGTGCGACCGCCTTGGCGAGCAGCGTCTTGCCGGTGCCCGGCGGGCCGTACAGCAGGAAACCCTTGGCCGGGCGAATGCCGAGCCGGCGGAACGCGTCAGGCGACTTGAGCGGCAGCTCGACGCCTTCCTTGAGCCGCATCTGCGCCTCGTCCAGTCCGCCAACGTCTTCCCAGCGGACCTGCGGTGCCTGCACCATCACCTCGCGCATCGCCGAGGGCTGGACGCGCTTCAGCGCCTCCAGAAAGTCGTCGCGGCCGACCGACAGCGTATCGAGTACCTCTGCCGGGATCGTCTGCTCCGACAGGTTGAGCTTCGGCATGATCCGCCGCACCGCCTCGATCGCCGCCTCGCGGGTGAGCGCCGCCAGGTCCGCGCCGACGAAGCCATAGGTGGTTCGCGCCAGTTCGGTGAGGTCGACCCCCTCGCCCAACGGCATGCCGCGGGTGTGGATGCCCAGGATCTCGCGACGACCGCGCTCGTCGGGCACGCCGACCACGATCTCGCGGTCGAAGCGGCCCGGGCGCCGCAGCGCCTCGTCGATCGCCTCCGGCCGGTTGGTCGCGGCGATCACCACCACATTGGCGCGCGCTTCCAGCCCGTCCATCAGCGTCAGCAGCTGCGCCACGAGCCGTTTCTCGGCCTCGCCCGACACCTGCCCGCGCTTGGGCGCGATCGAGTCGATCTCGTCGATGAACACGATCGAGGGTGCGTTCTGGCTCGCTTCCTCGAACACCTCGCGCAGCCGCTTTTCCGACTCGCCATAGGCCGAGCCCATGATCTCGGGCCCGTTGATCAGGAAGAAGTCGGCATCGCTCTCGTTCGCGACCGCGCGCGCCAGGCGCGTCTTGCCGGTGCCGGGCGGCCCATGGAGCAACACGCCCTTGGGCGGATCGACGCCCAGGCGCTGGAACAGCTCCGGATAGCGCAGCGGCAGCTCGACCATTTCGCGCAGCTGGTCGATCGTGCCGGCCATGCCGCCGATGTCGTCATAGGTGACGTCGGCGCGGCGCACCTCGCGCGGCTCCTCATATTCGGGCCGCAGCTCGATCTCGGTGTTCTCGTCGATGTGCACGACGCCCTTGGGAGTCGAGGACACGACGGCGAGGCGGATTTCCTGCAGCGCATAGGCGGGGGCGTTGACGAAGCGCTGGATGGCAGGGTCCGTCACGCGCTGATGTCCGGCGGTCGCCACCACGTCGCCCTGGCAGATCGGCCTTCCGAAGAAGGTGCGCTTCAGCGCGTTGCTGGACCCCTGAAGCCGCAGGTTCTGCTGGGCAGGCGCGAACACCACCCGCGTCGCCGGCTTCGATTCGACACGCCGCACCTCGACGAAGTCGCCCGCGCCCACGCCGGCGTTCGCCCGCTGCAGGCCGTCCAGCCGGACCAGATCCAGGCCCTCGTCCTCGCCATAGGGGCCGACCGCGCGGGCGGGTGTCGTCCGCTTGCCGACGATCTCGACCACGTCTCCCTCGGCAAGGCCAAGCGAGGTCATCAAGGCACGGGGAAGGTGCGCGATGCCGCGGCCGCTGTCCTCAGGCCGCGAATTCGCCACCTGTATCCGGCGCGCTTGCGAGTCGTCGTCGGCCATCGGCATCCTTTCACCTTCTCGAAACGAGTGCGGGAGATAGGATCGAGGGTCCGCCGGGCAAGGCGCAAAAAAAAGGCCGATCGCGAGGACCGGCCGTGAAAGGTTTAGGAGAGGATGCCTGAAAGGCCTGTTCCGTATGCGGTGCAGAGCTTTTTTGTGCAAATGCGAAAGAAAATATCGCGATTGCAGAATCTGCAATCAAAGAGCTAATTCTCTTCCTGCGCGGCGGTGCTAGCGCCATCGCGCGGGACAGTTATGATGCGGTGCAACAACAAGGCAGGAGCAGATGCGGCGGCTTCCTCCTCTCACGGCGATCGAAGCATTCGTGCACGTCGCCCGACTTGGATCGATCAAGGCGGCGGCCGAGGAGCTTGCGTTGTCGAGTCCCGCGCTCAGCCGGCGGGTTCAGGCGCTCGAGCGCTTCATCGGCAAGCCGCTGTTCGAGCGGCGGCACCAGGCACTCCGCCTCAACCACGACGGCGAGCGGTTGCTGGGAATGATCTCGCATGCGCTCGATACGCTTTCGGACGCGGTGGAGCGGATGTCGGCGGGGTCGGACCTGCTGCGCCTTCGACTGGGCGTGCTGCCGCTGTTCGCCACCCAGAAGCTGATGCCGCGGCTTGGTGATCTCAAGCGGCGCCATCCGGAGCTCCATCTCGACGTGGATACGGCGGGGCACAGCCTTGCCCGGCTCGGTGACGGCATCGACGTCGGCATCGTGCTTGGCCACACCATCGACCCGGCGCTCTACTCGCGGCGCCTGGACCGGAACCGCGTCTATGCGATCGCGTCGCGCGCACTCGTGGAGGAGATGCCGCTGACCGATCCCAAGCAGCTGTCCAAGCTCACCGCGCTGATCCACCGCGACATGCCGGACACGTTCACCGACTGGCGGCAAGCGGCCGGACTCCCCTATCTGGAGCCGGCGGCGACGGACTTCTTCGATTCCGGTGCGTTGATGCTGGAGGCGGCGGCGCAGGGGCTGGGCGTCGCCTTCATGCTCGAATCGCATTTCGAGGAGGCACGCGATGCGCGGCTCGTCCGGCTGTTCGATATGTCGGTGGAGAGCACCTACAGCCACTGGTTCGTGTGCCGCCCCCGCATGATGCAGCAGGAGCCGGCGCGACTGTTCCACGATTGGCTGATCGAAGCGCTGGGCGCGCAAAATATTTAGCGAAAGCCCGCGTCCTCACGGGGATAATACCCGCGACCACAGGGTGAGAAAAAAGCCGGCCGTCCTTGGACGACCGGCCTTTCGGGATCAGGCCTCGCTGCGGGCCTTGAGGATCTTGCCAGGCTGGCGCGGCGGCTCGCCCTTGGGCAGCGCGTCGACGGCGTCCATGCCTTCGATCACTTCACCCCAGACGGTGTACTGGCCGTCCAGGAAGCGGGCGTCGTCGAAGCAGATGAAGAACTGGCTGTTGGCCGAGTTCGGATCCATCGTGCGCGCCATCGAGCAGGTGCCGCGGACGTGCGGCTCGCGGCTGAACTCGGCCGGCAGGTTCGGCTCCTTGGAGCCGCTGGTGCCGGTGCCGGTTGGATCGCCGCCCTGCGCCATGAAGCCCGCGATCACGCGATGAAACACGACGTTGTCGTAGAAGCCGCTGTCGGCGAGCTTGGTGATGCGCTCGACGTGCTTGGGGGCCAGGTCCGGACGCAGCCGGATACGCACTTCGCCCGTGTCGAGCGTCATCACGAGCGTGCTGGGAAGATCGGACATAAACGCTCCGGAAATCAGGAAAAATAGGGAATGCCGTCCGTAGAGCCGCGGCCTGGAGGTTGCAACCGCGGCCGCCGCCGCTAGAGCGGGCGCGCAACGCCAGCGAGGGGAGCCGAGCCATGAGCGAGACCGAGCTTCCCGCCCACGAAATCGCCGAAAGTGAACTCGACGCCGACGACCGGCTGAAGCCCGAGTTCGTCTCCGCGGTGCTCGATGCGGTCGAAGCGGACGATGTCGAAACGGTGCGCGCGCTGGTTGAGCCGCTGCACCCGGCCGACTTGGCCGACCTGTTCGAGCTGGTGCCGGGGGAACAGCGCCCGGCGCTCGCCTCCGCCGTGGCCGATCGCCTGGACGGCGACGTGCTGGCCGAAATGAACGACTGGGTCCGCGATGCGCTGATCGAGTCGCTCGAACCGCATCAGGTCGCGGACCTCGCCGCCGAGCTCGATACCGACGACGCGGTCGCGATCATCGAGGACCTGGACGAGACGGACCAGCGCGCGGTGCTGCGCGCGCTCGACCCGGACGATCGCGCCGCCATCGAGGAGGCGCTGAGCTACCCCGAGGAATCGGCCGGCCGCCTGATGCAGCGCGAGCTGATCGCGGTGCCCGAGCATTGGAGCGTCGGCGACGTGCTCGACTTCCTGCGCGGCAGCGAGTCGCTGGCCACCGATTTCTGGGAAATTTTTGTGGTCGATCCGGCGCATCGCCCGGTCGGCACCTGCCAGCTGTCCTGGATTCTGCGCTCGCCGCGCTCCGTCTCGGTCAGCGACGTGATGAAGCGCGAGCAGACGCTGATCCCCGTCGACATGGACCAGGAGGAGGTGGCGCTACGCTTCCAGAAATACGCGCTGATCTCGGCCGCCGTCGTCGATGGCAGCGGCCGCCTGGTCGGCGTCATCACCGTCGACGACATCGTCCACATCATCCAGGAAGAAGCGGGCGAGGACGCGCTGCTGCTGTCGGGTGCGGGCGAAGGCGACATCAACGAGCCGGTGTTCGACAGCTACAAGAGCCGTGTCCGGTGGCTGATCACCAATTTGATGACGGCCCTCGTTCCCGCGACAATCGTGTTTCTCTTCGACGCGACGATTGCGCAAAAGGCGATGCTCGCTGCGTTGATGCCGATCGTCGCGGGCGTGGGTGGCAATGCCGGTACGCAGACTCTGGCGGTCACAGTGCGCGCACTCGCCACCAATCAGCTCACCCAATCCAACACGTTGCGCGCGATTCGCCGCGAGATTTCGATCGCGCTCCTGAACGGGTTAACCGTCGCAATCATCATCGGATCGGGTGTCGGGGCGGCGTTCTTCGACGTGACGCTGGGCCTCGTGATCGCGACGGCGATGCTTGCCAACATCTTCATCGCGGGGATGGCCGGAGTCTTGGTCCCGGTGACGCTGGACCGGCTGAACGCCGATCCTGCCTTGGCCTCGTCGATCTTCGTCACAATGGTAACCGACTCGATGGGCTTTCTGGCCTTCCTCGGCCTGGCAACGGTGGCCGGGCTTACCGGCTGACTTGAGCGCCATCGCTTCAATCCCCAGATCCACGGCGTGCCACTTCATCTCACCAAGGTCGCGTTCGCGATCGAAAGCGTCGATCACCTCGCCGAACGGCTGCGCCTGCGCGCGGCCGAGGGTGGGGCGCTGACGACGCGCTACCTGCCCAAGCGTGCCGCCGAGATCGAAGGCGGATCGCTGTTCTGGATCCTCAAGCACCAGCTCGTCGCGCGGTCGCCGATCCTGGGCTTTGGCGAGGCGGAGGGAGGCCGGGTGGCGATTCACCTCGCGGCCGACCTCGTACTGGTCCAGGCGCGCCCGAAACGCGCGCACCAGGGCTGGCGCTATCTGGAGGCAGCCGATGCGCCGCCGGATCTCGGCCAGGGCAGCGCAGGCATCGCCGAGCTGCCGCCGCGGCTCATCGGCGAGCTTTCGGCGCTCGCGCTGATCTGAGCCTCAGCGCGCGAGTGTCGGAAAGGCAGCGCGAAAGGCCGCTACCTTGGGTGCATCCCAGCGCACGATGTACGGATAGCGCGGATTGCGGCGGGCGAAATCCTGGTGATAGCCCTCCGCGGGGAAGAACCTACCCGTCTCGATGCGGGTAGCGATCGGCCCGGCAAAGCGCTTCGTAGCGTCCAGCTGCCGGATGTAGCGGATGGCCGTCGCGCGCTGCCTGGCATCCTGGGGGAAGATGGCGGAACGATAGCTGGGTCCGCGGTCGGGGCCTTGGCGATCGCGCTGCGTAGGATCGTGCGCAACCGAGAAGAAGATGCGCAACAGCGTCCCGTAGCTGACGACGCGCGGATCATAGGTGATGCGGACCGCCTCGGCATGGCCGGTGCGCTCGGTCGAGACCTGCGCGTAGGTGGCGGTCGCCCGCGTGCCGCCGGCATAGCCGTTGATTACGGAAGAAACGCCCTTCACCTGCTCGAACACCGCCTCCAGTCCCCAGAAGCAGCCCCCTGCGAAGACGGCGACCGCACGGCTGCCGCTGGAGGGGCTCTCATGTTCGACGGCCGGTATCGGGACTGCGCGTTCTGCCTGGGCGGGACCACCAAGTCCCAGGACTGCAGGGAGGATCAGGGCAGAGATGCGGCGCATGCCGCGAATATGGGGGCGTCCTTGCCGATCAACAGGGGCAAGGGCGCCACCTGGAGATCAGTTCGTGGCTTCGACCGGCGCGTCCCAGGAGGATGCCTGCGCCGGTTGCGCGACCTGCACGCTCACCAGCGCTACGGCGCCAAGCGCGAAGCCGCTCAGGAAAAGCCGGAAGAAACCGGGGCGGGGCTTGTTCTGCGTCATCAGAGTCGTTCCATTGCCGCGTCGCGAGCAGCTGCGGACTGCAGTTGCTTGCGACTCGCTGTCGTTCGCTGTTCGGGGATAGGCCGCCGGGGCTGAACCGGGGCTGGCCTTGCCGTTCATCGCCAGTTGGCATCGGCGACGCGGCTTCGCAAGCCACGCGCGCGAAACGCTGCGGTGCAAAGAAGTTCCGCCGCGTCGGGACGCGGCGGAAAAAAAGCTGGAACGGAACGGCGGCTAGCGAAGCGCCGCGCAGGCCGTCTGGATGCGCGAGCACGCCTCGCGCAGCACGTCTTCCGAGGTCGCGTAGCTGATCCGCATCGCAGGCGACAGGCCGAAGGCGGCGCCGTGCACCACCGCGACCTTGGCGTCCGACAGCAGGTAGCCGGCGAAATCCTCGTCGGTAGCGATTACCTGGCCATCGGGCGCGGTCTTGCCGATCAGCCCCGACACTTCGGGATAGACGTAGAAGGCGCCTTCGGGCGTCGGGCAGGTCACGCCCTCGATCACGTTGAGCATGCCGACAACCAGATCGCGGCGCTTCTGGAACGCCGCGGCGCGATCCTTCAAGAAGCCCTGGTCGCCGTTGAGCGCGGCCACGGCCGCCGCCTGTGCGATCGAGCAGGGGTTCGAGGTCGATTGCGACTGCAGCTTCGACATCGCCTTGATGAGCCAGGCCGCGCCGCTGGCGAAGCCGATCCGCCAGCCGGTCATCGCATAGGCCTTGGAACAGCCGTTCACGGTCAGCACGCGCTCGTAGAGCGACGGGCATACCTGCGCGATCGTGGCGAACTGGAAATTGTCGTAGAGGATGTGCTCGTACATGTCGTCGGCGAACACCCAGACATGCGGATGGCGCTCGAGCACCTGGCCGAGCGCGCGCAGTTCCTCGACCGTATAGGCCGCGCCCGTCGGGTTGGACGGCGAATTGAGGATCACCCACTTGGTACGCTGGGTGATCGCGGCCTCCAGCTGCTCGGGACGCAGCTTGTAGCCCTGGTCGGCACCGGCCTGCACCACCACCGGCGTACCGCCGGCGAACTGCACCACGTCGGGATAGCTCACCCAATAGGGGGCCGGCACGATCACCTCGTCGCCCGGGTTCACCGTCGCCACCATCGCGTTGAACAGCGTGTGCTTGCCGCCGACGTTCACGCTGATCTGGTTGACGGCATAGTCGAGGCCGTTGTCGCGCTTGAACTTGGCGACGATCGCCTCCTTCAGCTCGGCCGTGCCGTCGACGTTGGTGTATTTCGTCTTGCCCGCGCGGATCGCCTCGATCGCCGCTTCCTTGACGAAGTCGGGCGTGTCGAAGTCGGGCTCGCCTGCGCCCAGCCCGATCACATCGACGCCCTGGCGCTTGAGCTCGAGCACCTTGGAGGTGATGGCGAGCGTGGGCGAGGGGCTGATACGGTCGAGCGCGGCAGAGGTCTTCATCGGAATTCCCGCTGGAGAAAAGGCGCTGGCGCCTTAGCGGGGGGAGGGGGGCTCCGCAACCAACCGCGCACGAATAAGTCCGCGAACGGCATTGCCGACGTAAAAACCTTGCGCGAGATCCGCGGGTCGCACGACCGCCTCGACCGCGCTTCCAGCGCCCAGCAATTCGGCCCGCAACACCCCGGGCAGCAATCCTGCGGAGAGCGGCGGCGTGTGAAGCAAGCCCTCACGCTCGACGAAGATGGAGGTGAAGCTGCCTTCCGTGACCTGTCCGTCGGGGGCGACGAACGCCACGTCGAAGCACCCGGTCCCCTGGCGCGCGGCGTCATAGAAACGGCGGTCGCTCGTCTTGTGGCGCAGGCGGAAATCCGCCGGGGACACCGGCAGCGGTACCAATGCGATGGAAACCGGCTCGGAGGGCGCCGGCGGCAGCGGACCTGCCTCGACGGCGATCGCGCCGCTCGGCGACAGCAGCAGCCGCACGCGCGACGGCTGCTCCAGCCGGAAGGTGGCCGCTTGCAGTTCGTTGCGCGCGGCATGACGATCAAAGGCGAAGCCCAGGCGCCGCGCGCTCGCCTTCAGGCGCTCCAGGTGTCGCTCGAGCAGCGGGATGCCGCGGTGCGGATCGAACGCCATGGTCTCGATCAGATCGAAGCGTCGCTGGCCGTTGGTCAGGAACCGGGCCTTGTCGTGGCACTCGCGCCATTCGGCTGCAGGCGTCGAATCGGCGACGACGCCGGAGCCGAGCCCCAGCGTCGCGGCCTCTGCATCGGGTTTCAGGTGGAGGGTCCGGATGGCGACGTTGAACGCGGCGTCGCCATTCGCGTCGATGCGGCCGATCGCACCGGTGTAGATCCCGCGCGGCGATCGCTCCACCGCCTCGATCACCTCCATCGCCCGGCGCTTCGGCGCACCGGTCACGGAGCCGCAGGGGAACAGCGCCGCCAGCGCCTGGGCCGGAGAGGTATCTGGGGCAAGGGTGCCGCGCACGCTGGAAACCATCTGGTGCACCGTCGGGTAGCGCTCGACCACGAAGCGTTCGGGGACCTCGACGCTGCCGGCGACCGCCACTCGGGCGATGTCGTTGCGCAACAGGTCGAGGATCATCAGATTCTCGGCGCGCTGTTTGGGATCCTCGGCAAGGGCCGCTGCGGCGGCTGCGTCGCGGACCGGATCCGGGTCCCGGCGGGCGGTTCCCTTCATCGGCCGGGCGGAAACGGTGGTGCCCTCGATCCGGAAGAACAGTTCCGGGGAGAAGGAGAGCAGCCAGTCGGCACCCGTCCACACCAGCGCGCCATGCCCTGCCGCCGCGCGCGGCCGGATCGCGGCATAGAGCGCGCGCGGGTCGCCCAGGACGGGAGCGGTCGCGCGGAAGGTCAGGTTGGCCTGGTAGATGTCGCCTGCTTCGATCCACCCCCGGACGCGATCGAACGCCTCGGCATAGCCGGCATAGTCGAGTTCGGGTTCGGGCGTGCCGATCCAGGCGCCGGCGGGGTCCGGAAGGAGCGTGGCCAGCGCATCGGCATCCAGCTGCTCGTGCGCGTCGAAGATGCCGAACCAGCCAAGCGGCAGCGCCCCGGCAGGGGCGGCTGCCATGCCCTCGATGACCCGCCCCGCTTCGTAGCTCAGGAAGCCCGCAACCGCCTGCCCCTCTGCTCGGGCGTCTTCCAGCGCTTGCAGCAGCGGTCCCACATCCTCGGGGGTATCCGCCTGCACGACGGCACGCGGGTTCCGGTACAGCCGGGCAGTCCCGCCGGGGCGGGCATCGTCCAGCAGGACGAAGGGCGTGGCGTCGTGCAAGAGCATCCCTCCCGCGGATTGCAGCGGCGCGGCGCTTGCCGCAAGCCCGCATGCGCGCCTATCCCGTCCGAATGACGCCTTCTCCCATCCGTGCGGCGATCGTGCCGGTGACGCCGCTCCAGCAGAACTGCACGCTGTTGTGGTGCACCAGGACGATGCGGGGCGCCTTTGTCGATCCCGGCGGCGACCTCGACCGGCTTCGCCAGGCTGCCGAGCAGAACGGCGTCACGATCGAGAAGATTCTGCTGACCCACGGCCACATCGACCATTGTGGCGAGGCGAAGCCGCTGGCCGATGCCCTGCGCGTGCCGATCGAGGGGCCGCATGAGGCGGACCGTTTCTGGATCGCGCGCCTGGATGAAGACGGCAAGCGCTGGGGTCTGCGCGGGGTGCCGTTCGAACCCGATCGCTGGCTGGTCGAAGGCGACCAGGTGACGGTGGGGGAGGTCGCGTTCGACGTGTACGAGACGCCCGGGCACACCCCGGGCCACGTCGTCTTCCACCATCCCGGTACCAAGTTCGCGCTGGTGGGCGATGTGCTGTTCGCGGGCTCGGTCGGCCGGACGGACTTCCCGCTCTCGAATCACGAGGCGCTGATCGACTCGATCGTCACCAAGCTGTGGCCGATGGGCGACGACACCAGCTTCATCCCCGGTCACGGGCAGCCCGGGCGCTTCGGGCAGGAGCGGCAGACCAATCCCTTTGTCGCCGATTCGGTGCTGGCCGGCAGGGGAGTTGCGGACGGCCGCTGAGGCGCATTCCCGCCACAAGCTTGCAACCACTGCCAAAAACGCTATAGGCGCGGCTCGCTTCGTGACATGGCCCATGCTGCCGGTCCGGCGAGCGGCCGGTCGCCCGGCACTGCTTGCCCGGTCGAAACTTGGGTATTCACGGCCAACGATCCTTAGATTTCCGGTAAAGGTGCCGACATGGCAGTTCCCAAGAGAAAGACCTCGCCCTCCCGCCGGGGCATGCGGCGCGCGCACGACTCGCTCTCGGTCGAGTCGTTCCAGGAGTGCCCGAACTGCGGCGAGCTGAAGCGCCCGCACAACCTGTGCACGGGTTGCGGTCACTATAACGGCCGCGAGATCATCTCGGTCGAAGGCTGAGCCTGACCGTAAACGGAGGCGCTGGCGTGGTGGCCGAGGACTCGTGGATCGCCGTCGATGCGATGGGCGGTGACGAGGGCCTTGCGGTGATGCTTGCCGGCGTCGCCCAGGCGCGTCGCCGCAATCCGGGCCTGCGGTTCCTGCTGGTGGGCGACGAGACGGCGATTCGCGCCGGTCTCCAGTCGCACCCCAATCTCACCGCTGCGTCGGAGGTGGTCCACGCGCCGGAACTGGTCGGGTCTTCGGACAAGCCGAGCCAGGCGATCCGTCGCGCCCGCACCACGTCGATGGGGATCGCCATCGATCTGGTGAAGAAGGGCCGGGCAGCCGCCGCCGTGTCGTCCGGGAATACCGGCGCGCTGATGGCGATGGCCAAGCTCGCGCTGCGGACCATGCCCGGCATCGATCGTCCGGCGCTGGCAGCGCTGCTGCCGAGCCTGGGCGAGAACGACCTGGTGATGCTGGACCTCGGCGCCAATGCCGAGTGCGATGCGCGCAACCTCGTCCAGTTCGCGGTAATGGGGGCTGCCTATGCCCGCGCCGTGCTGGATCTGGAGAGCCCGCGCGTCGCGCTGCTCAACATCGGCACCGAGGACATGAAGGGCATCGACAGCGTCCGCGATGCGGCCGCGGCGATTCGCGCCTCCACCCACCTGCCCCTCACCTTTACGGGCTACATCGAGGGCGACCGCCTCTCGCGTGGCGAAGTGGATGTGGTGGTGTGCGACGGCTTCTCGGGCAACATCGCGCTCAAGACTGCCGAGGGTACCGCCCGCTTCGTGGCGGACCTGCTCAAGCGTGCTTTCCGCAGTTCGGTACGCTCCAAGGTCGGTTTCCTGATCTCTAAGCCCGCGACCGACCTGCTGCGGCATCACCTCGATCCCAACAATCACAATGGCGCGATCTTCCTGGGCTTGAACGGCCTGGTGGTGAAGAGCCATGGCGGTGCGAACGCCACCGGCGTTTCGAACGCGATCGAGGTCGCGGCCAAGCTGGTGCGCAACAATCTAACCCATCGGATCGCTGAGGACCTGGCAGCGATCGAAGCGAAGGCCGCATGATTCGTCGCTCCGTGATCGCCGGCACCGGCTCTGCCCTTCCCAAGCGCCGCGTCTCCAACGCCGAGCTCGCGGAGCGGGTCGACACCACGGACGAATGGATCGTCGAACGGACTGGTATCCGTTTCCGCCACATCGCCGAGGAAGGCGAGACGACCTCGTCGCTCGCGGTCGAGGCGGCGAGCAAGGCGATCGCGGCAGCCGGTCTCGAGCCGAACGCGATCGACCTGATCGTCCTCGCGACCGCCACGCCCGATCAGACCTTTCCCGCGACCGCGACCACCGTTCAGGCGGCTCTCGGCATCAACGACTGCGTCGCGTTCGACGTCGCGGCGGTGTGCTCCGGCTTCCTCTACGCGATCCAGGTCGCCGACAGCATGATCCGCGCGGGTGCGCATCAGCGCGCGCTGGTGATCGGCGCGGAGACGTTCAGCCGCATCCTCGATTGGGAAGATCGCGCGACCTGCGTGCTGTTCGGCGACGGTGCCGGCGCCGTAGTGCTCGAAGCGCGCGACTCCGAGGATGCGGACGCGCCGGGTATCCTCGCGACCAAGCTCCACGCCGACGGCCGCCACAATGGCCTGCTCTATGTCGATGGAGGACCCTCGACGACGGGTACCGTCGGCAAGCTGCGGATGAAGGGGCGGGAGGTCTTCCGCCACGCGGTGGTCAACCTGGCACAGGTGATGGAGGAGTCGCTCGGAACCGCTGGGCTCACCTCCGCCGATGTGGATTGGGTGGTGCCGCACCAGGCGAACGCCCGCATCCTGGAAGCGACCGCGCGCAAGCTCGGCCTCGCACCGGAAAAGGTCGTCGTCACCGTCGACCAGCACGCCAATACCTCGGCGGCTTCTGTCCCGCTGGCGCTCGATACGGCAGTCCGCGATGGCCGGATCCAGCGCGGCGACCTGATCGTCCTCGAGGCGATGGGCGGCGGCTTCACCTGGGGCGCGGCGGTGGTTCGCTTCTGATCGGCTAGGCTGGCCGGACGCACGGCCGGCAGCCGGTGGTTTGACCAAGGGCAACCTTGTGGTACGCGGCTTGGCGCATTCACTGGGTAGGGGGTTTGCCATGACTGCGGGCGGGACGTTGACACGCGCGGACCTCGCAGAGGCACTGCACAAGGAAGTCGGGCTTTCACGCGCCGATTCAGCCAAGCTGGTGGAGGATATCCTCGGCCACATGTGCGAGGCTCTGCATAAGGGCGAGAACGTCAAGATTTCGGGCTTCGGCAGCTTCGTGCTGCGCGACAAGGGCGAGCGCGTGGGCCGCAATCCCAAGACCGGGGTAGAGGTGCCGATCGCGCCGCGGCGGGTGCTGACCTTCCGTGCCAGCCAGATGATGCGCGACCGCATCGTCGCTGCCAGCTGAGGATTTCAGCCGTGTCCGAGAAATCGGCGACGGCCTTTCGCACGATCGGCGAGGTCGCGGCCGAGCTGGGCCTTCCGCAGCACCGGCTGCGCTATTGGGAAAGCCGCTTCTCCGAGCTGCGACCGGTCACCCGCGCCGGGCAGCGCCGCTACTATCGCCCCGAGGACGTCGCGCTGGTGCGGCGCATCCACCAGTTGCTGAGCGAAGAGGGCTACACGATCCGCGGGGTGCAGAACCTGCTGGCCGCCGAGCGGGGCAAGCCGATAGCGCAGGATCCGCTGCTTCGCATCCGGACGATGCTGGCAGACGCGCTCGCCGCGGACGCCCGCTGAGCGTCAGCCGACGTCGGGGCCAAGGCTCGGATCGACGTCGCGGGGCCGGATGAAGCGCAGGAGCGTCGCGCCGCCGTCGCACGTCTCGCTCCAGTGCGCGCCCACCTCCAGCACCGCCACGCTCGCGGTCGGGAATTTCTCTGCCACGTCCTGCCGCAGTGCGCCGGTCTCGGCGAGCAGCAGCACCAGTTCCTCAAGGCCGGGATTGTGGCCGACCAGCAGCACCTGATTGGCGGCGTCGGGAAGAGCTCGGACCACATCGAGCAGAGTCGCTTCCGACGCCAGATAGAGTCGGCGGTCCCACTCGGGCGCCAGCGTCTCCCCGAGGCCGGACGCGAAATGGTCGAGCGTCTCCTGCACCCGCACCGCGGGCGAAGCGACGACCAGGTCGAAGGCCAGCCCCAGGCTGCGCAGGTGGCGGCCCATGGTCTCGGCGGCGCGGGCGCCCTTCGCATTGAGCGGGCGATCGAAGTCCCGCGCGACAGGATCGTCCCAGCCGGACTTGGCGTGGCGAAGCAGCGTCAGGGTCTTCATGGCATTTCCGTCGGGCGAGGCGTCAGGCGGTCGCCGCCTCATGCCCCAAGGGACGGGCGAGGGAAAGCCGCGATGCACGTTCGACGGCCTCGTCGAGCGTGGTGCGCAACACCGGTGTCCCTTCCGGGAAGGCGGTGAGCAGGCGCGACGGCATCGCGGCGGAGAGGAGCACGAACATGCCGCGATCGTCGGCACGGCGGATCAGCCGGCCGAACGCCTGGGCGAGGCGTGCACGTACGATCCGGTCGTCATAGGCGCTGCCGCCCCCTGCCAGCCGGCGGGCAGCGTGGAGCACGGTCGGCTTGGGCCAGGGCACGCCCTCCATCGCGACCAGCCGCAGCGAGTCGCCGGGCACGTCGACGCCGTCCCGCAGCGCGTCGGTGCCGATCAGCGAGGCGCGGGGATCGTCGCGGAAGATGTCCACCAGCGTCCCCGTGTCGATCGGGTCCACATGCTGGGCGAGCAGCGGCAGGCCTTCGCGCGCCAGCCGGTCAGCGATGCGCGCATGCACGGCCCGCAGGCGGCGGATGGCGGTGAACAGACCGAGGGTGCCGCCGCCGGCCGCCGCGATCAGCCGGGCATAGGCGTTGGCGAGCGCTGGCAGATCGCCACGCTTCACGTCGGTGACGATGACCACCTCCGCCTGGCCGGCATAGTCGAACGGGCTCGCGGCCTCGAACCGGGCCGGCGCCCGCTCCAGATGGGGGGCGCCGGCGCGCGCCTCCGCCACGGACCAGTCGCCACCGGCCTTCAGGGTGGCCGAGGTGACGAGCGCGCCATGGGCCGGCTTCAGCACGGTGTCGGCAAAGGGCCGGCTCGGATCGAGCCAGTGGCGGTGCAGCCCGACGTCGTACTCGCGCCCCTCCACCCGATCGACGGCGAGCCAGTCGACGTAATCGGGATCGTTCGGGCCACCGATTCGCGCGATCAGGGCGAGCCAGGCCCCGACCGTTTCGGCACGCCAGCCGAGCGAGGCGATGGCGCCTTCGATGCGTGCCCGCGCCGGTGCGTCCATCCAGTCCGGAGCTTCCGCCAGCACCGACTCGAGGCGGCGGCCGAGCGCCAGCAGCGGACGCAGCAAGGCTTCCAGCGCCGCACTCGCCGGACCGGCGGCATCGACGAGCCCGGGATCGGGTTCGGCCAGTTCCGTCTCGAGCCCATAGCCCGCCTCGCCCGCATCGGGTGCGCGCGCGTAGACGAGCCCCCGGACCGCGGCGAGCAGCGTCTCGACCGGCCCGAACGGCGCGCCTTCGTTGATGCGGCCGAGCCAGCCGTCGGAAGGCAGCGCCTGCGCGGCGTTGACCGCGGCTGCGATCGCTTCCGCCCCGCCGTCGTCGTAGCTGGCGACGTCGGACAAGCGCGCGGCGAGCCCGCGTCTGCGGCCGCGGGCCTTCGCCTCCGGCCCGAGCACCCAACGGCGCAACTCGATCGCCTCCGCACCGGTCAGCGCTGCCGAGAACATCGCGTCGGCCGCATCGAACAGGTGATGCCCCTCGTCGAAGACGTAGCGCGTGGGCCGAGTCGCCGATTCGCGGCCGCGGGCGGCGTTCACCATCACCAGCGCGTGATTGGCGATCACCAGGTCGGCATCCGCGGACGCACGCGCCGCGCGCTCGATGAAGCACTTCCGGTAATGCGGGCAGCCTGCGTAGATGCACTCGCCGCGGCGGTCGGTGAGCGCGGTCGAACCGTTGCGGCGGAACAGCGTCGGCAGCCACCCGGGCAAGTCGCCGCCAACCATGTCGCCGTCGGCGGTATAGGCGGCCCAGCGCGCGACCAGCTGCGCCAGGATCGCCGCGCGCCCGGCGAAACCGCCCTGCAGCGCATCCTCCAGGTTGAGCAGGCAGACGTAGTTCTCGCGTCCCTTGCGGGTGACGATCCGCCGCTTGCGCTCCTCCTCGTCGGGGAACAGTCGCTCCCCTTCGCGTGCGAGCTGGCGCTGGAGCGCTTTGGTATAGGTCGATACCCAGACGGCGCCGCCAGCCCGTTCGGACCAGAGCGACGCGGGCGCCAGATAGCCCAGCGTCTTGCCGATGCCGGTGCCCGCCTCCGCCAGCACCAGATTGGGCGAGTCGCGCACCACGCGCGGGGCAAAGGCATCGGCGGCGGCGGCAGCATAGGTGCGCTGGCCGTGCCGCCGTTCGGCCCCGGCACCGGTGAGGGCATCGAGCCGCGCGACCACGTCGGCGCCGTCCACGGCGATGGTGCGTGGGGCGGGGCGGGGCGCGCGCTCCTCCCACTCCGGAAGCTTGGAAAAGAGCCAGCGCTCGGCGCGCTCCGGCTTCGCCAGCCGCTGGGTGACGGCAGGTGCCCAGGTCCAGCGCAGCCGGAACAGGGACTGGGCAGCGTGCCAGGCCCCCTCGCGTTCCGGCCACTCGCCTTCCAGGAGGGCCAGGAGCGCGGCGGCGGCATCGCGCAGAAAGGGGGCGACTGCCGCATCACTCTCGGGCGTGGGCAGACCCGTCACGGCGGCGAGTCCCTTGGGCGTGGGGACCATGAAGCGCGCCGGGCGCAGGAAGGCGAAGAGCTCCAGAAGGTCGAGGCCCGACAATTCCGCATAGCCGAGCCGCTGCGCCACCAGCGGCGCGTTCAGCACCAGCGTCGGCGTGTCGGCGGCGAGCCGGATCGCCTCGCCCCGGCTGATCCCGCGCACCTCCCCGTCGGGCGTGGCGACCCAGATGCCGCCGTGGCTTGCGTGCAGCGCGGGATAGGGGAGCATGGCTTCTTCTATAGACGCCTCGCCGGTGAACGGAAGCGGAACGGCGTCACCACAGCACGCCCTTTTCGGGCTGCAGCGGCGGCGGTGCCGCATCGCCGATCGCCTGAAGGAGGTCGATCTCGATCGTGCGGCACATGGCCGTCATGGGCACGTCGTGGATGGTGTCGGCAAAGGGATCGACCAGGTCGTCGCCGATGTGCAGCACCGTCAGGAACATCAGGCCGGCCAGGCTGGAGCCGATCGGGGTCGCCCAGCCGAGCGACTCGACCAGTCCGATCGGCAGCAGGATGCAGAACAGCCGCGCGAACAGCGTCGGGAGGAAGCGGTACTGGTTGGGCAGCGGCGTGTTCTTGATCCGCTCCATGCCCCCCTGGGCATTGGCGATGTCGACCAGGATGCTTTCGAGCTGGGTCTGCTGGATGGTGTCGATCCAGCCCTCGCGCATCGCCCGTGCGATGCGGCGGCCCGTGCCGTCGAGCAGGCCATTGGCCACGTTGGTGCGGCTGAGCGGATCGGCGGCCTCGGCCGGCGACAGGAAGCGCAGCACCTCCGGCGCAGGATCCTGGCGCCGGAGCTGGCAACGCAGGCCGTGCACATAGGCGATGTGCCGCAGCACGATGCTGCGCTTCAGCTCCCGCGCGGGCCCGATGTCGTCGATCGGCAGGAACGCCATGGAGCCGCGCGCAAGGCTGCGTGAGGCGTTGATCATCGCGCCCCACAGCACCCGGCCTTCCCACCAGCGCTGGTAGGCGGAATTGACGCGAAAGCCGAGGAACAGCGCCAGGGCGGTGCCGAACAGGGTGAGCGGCAGTGCCGGCGCGCGGAACGGCGAGATGAAATAGAAGACGGTCACCGCCACGTCCCACAGGAACAGGATGAAAAGCGGCTGCCACACGTCCAGGAGGATGTTGCGGAATCGAGGAGTTGCACTGACGATCACGAGACTTCGGTACCTTGGTGAAAGCGTGAACGGAGGAGACGCCTGGAACGCGGACTTTGTTGCAGTGCGAAAGCACGCCGCGCAATCCGGCTTGGCCAAGCCGTCGCCGAGGCGTTACAGGGCCGGGATGATCGATCCCGCGCTCCGTACCGCCGCCCTCGTGTCCAAGGCCTGGCCCTATGAGGAGGCGCGCAAGCTCCTCAAGCGCTATCCCGATGGCAAGCCCGGCGGCGCGCCGGTGGTGTTCGAAACCGGCTATGGTCCGTCGGGCCTGCCGCACATCGGCACGTTCAACGAAGTGCTGCGCACCACCATGGTGCGCCAGGCCTTTGCCGAGCTGTCGGACACGCCCAGCCGGCTGATCGCGTTCAGCGACGACATGGACGGCCTGCGCAAGGTGCCCGACAACGTGCCCAACCGCGAGATGCTGGCCGAGCACCTGGGCAAGCCGCTGACGCAGGTGCCCGATCCGTTCGGCTGCCACGAGAGCTTCGCGCACCACAACAATGCGCTGCTGCGCGAATTTCTCGACCGCTTCGGCTTCGACTATGAGTTCGCGTCGTCGACGGAATATTACACCTCCGGCCGCTTCGACGAGGCGCTGCGCGGCGTGCTGCGCCATTACCAGGGCATCATGGACGTGATGCTGCCGACGCTGCGCAAGGAGCGTCAGGCGACCTATTCGCCGGTACTGCCGGTCAGCCCCAAGTCGGGCGTGGTGCTGCAGGTGCCGGTCGAGGTGGTGGATGCCGAGGCCGGGCTGATCGCGTTCGACGACGAGGGCGAGCGCATCGTCCAGTCGGCGCTGGGCGGCCTGTCGAAGCTCCAGTGGAAGGTCGACTGGGCGATGCGCTGGGTCGCCTTGGGCGTCGATTACGAGATGGCGGGCAAGGACCTGATCGACTCGGTCGTCCAGTCCTCCAAGATCGCGCGCGTACTCGGCGGCCGGCCGCCGGAAGGCTTCAACTACGAGATGTTCCTGGACGAGAAGGGGGAGAAGATCTCCAAGTCCAAGGGCAATGGCCTGAGCCTCGAGCAGTGGCTGACCTATGGCCCGGAAGAGAGCCTCGCCTTCTACGCCTATCGCGAGCCCAAGAAGGCCAAGCAGCTGCACCTGGGGGTGATCCCGCGGGCGATCGACGAATATTGGCAGTTCCGGGGCAACTACCCGAGCCAGCCGGTCGAGCAGCAGCTGGGCAACCCCGTGCACCACATCCATGGCGGCCCGCCGCCGGAAGAGACGCTGCCGGTCACCTTCGGCCTCTTGCTGAACCTCGTCGGCGTGATGGGCGAAGCGACCAAGGAGCAGGTTTGGGGCTATCTGGCGAATTATGTCGCCGATGCCTCGCCCGAGGCGTACCCGGCGCTGGACCGGCTGATCGACCGTGCGCTCGCCTATGTCCGCGACGTCGCCGACAAGCCCGAGCGGCGGGCTCCGGCGGGCGTCGAGGTGGCGGCACTCCAGCGGCTGGACGCGGAACTGGCGGCGATGCCGGCGGACGCGAGCGCCGAGACGATCCAGGACGCGGTCTATGAGATCGGCAAGACCGGCGGCTTCGAGTCGCTGCGCGACTGGTTCAAGGCGCTGTACGAGACGCTGCTTGGCACCAGCCAGGGGCCGCGCATGGGCAGCTTCATCGCGCTCTACGGCATCGACAACAGCCGCAAGCTGATCGCGGAGGCGCTCGCCCGCGCGTGACCGGAGCGGGCGCGCGGTTTGCCCCTGGGCGCTTGCGACGGTAGTCCGGCAGGAACGCCAGCAGGAGCCATGATGCCAGACACGCCCCATTCGCCCCGTTCCGCGCTTCGCGAGTTCCTGAAAAGCGAGGCGGCCGGCGGCGTGCTGCTGATCGCCGCGGCCGCGCTGGCGATGGTGGTGGCGAATCTGCCGGGCCTGTCGGAGCCCTATTTCCACCTGCTTCACTGGACCACCGGCCCGGTGCTCAGCTCCAAATATGGGCCGATGACGGTCCATCTGTGGATCAACGACGGGCTGATGGCGATCTTCTTCCTGCTCGTGGGGCTGGAGATCAAGCGCGAGTTCGTGGACGGGCGGCTCGCCACCTGGGAGCACCGGCGGCTGCCGGTGGTCGCGGCGGCGGCCGGCATGGTGGTGCCGGCGCTGGTGTACCTGGCGGTGACCGGCGGCCGGCCCGAGCTGCAGGGCGGCTGGGCGGTGCCGGCGGCGACGGACATCGCCTTTGCGATCGGCGTGCTGGCGCTGCTCGGGTCGCGGGCACCGGCCTCGCTCAAGCTGTTCCTGACCACGGTCGCCATCGTCGACGACATGGGGGCGGTGGCGATCATCGCGCTCGCCTATACCGATGGCATCGCCAGCCTGGCGCTGGCCGCGGCCGGGCTGGTGCTGGCGGCGATGTATGTGCTCAACCAATCCAAGGTGCGGTCGCTCACTCCCTATCTCCTGCTCGGGCTGGCGCTCTGGTACTTCGTCTTCCTGTCGGGCGTGCATGCGACCATCGCCGGGGTCGCGACCGCGCTGATGATCCCGGTGAAGCCCACCCCGGCCGCGCCCGAGGCGGTCGACTCGCCGCTCCACCGGCTGGAGCATGCGCTGCATCCCTGGGTCGCCTATGCGATCGTCCCCCTGTTCGGCTTCGCCAATGCCGGCGTGTCGCTCGCCGGGACCTCGGCCGGCGTGCTGCTCGACCCGCTGCCGCTGGGCGTCGCGCTGGGCCTGTTGCTGGGCAAGCAGATCGGCATCTTCGGAAGCATCTGGATCGCCAACCGCACCGGCTTTGCGCCGCGGCCGGGCGGCGCCAGCTGGGTGCAGATCTGGGGCCTGTCGCTGCTGGCGGGCATCGGCTTCACCATGAGCCTGTTCATCGGCGGCCTCGCATTTCCGAACGACCCGCTGCTGGTGGACGAGGTCAAGATCGGCGTGCTCGCGGGATCGGTGCTGTCGGCTTTAGCCGGCTATGCGGTGCTGCGGCTGGCGCCGCGCAAGCCTCTCCGGGTCGTACCGCAACCGTCCCAGCATGTGAAAGGTTAGGCGAAAGTTAGTCCAAGACGCGCCGTCACACGGCTGGCGGTGGAGGCGGGATGCCGAAGCGGAAGGGTGCGTGGTCCATGGCCGCACCGAAGCAGCTTGGCGGCGTGTAGGACAGCCGGGCCGATCAGACGGTGGGGCGCTTGGCGAAATCCGGATGAACCGCCGCCGGCGCCTCAGTGACCGTGGCCGCGATTACGCGTGCGGCGGGCGGGCCGCGATGGGCGCGGGCGACCAGTGCGTCCACCTGCTCGGCCGGGCCCGCGACCACCGCCTCGACGCTGCCGTCCGCGCGGTTGCGCACCCAGCCGGTGATGCCGAGCGCCTGAGCCTGCTCGATCATCCACGCGCGGTAGGACACGCCCTGAACGCGTCCGGTGATCGAGAGATGGCGGTGGATCATGGCAGGTATCCGGTGCGTGAGGGTGGCCGGAGACTAGGGCAGGGGGTTTTCCGGCTGAAGGGGTTTCGGCGGGTAATGGCTTAGAGGCGGGAGGCGATCGCGGGGGTCGTGTGCTGGTACCCTGGGCTCCCGCCCGCGTGCTCCCGCGCAGGCGGGAGCCCAGGAGTCGTGGGCGCTGCGCCGTCGTGTTCCCGACGAGCAGGCGGACGCCCTCCACCACGGGTACCCCGGCGGAGGCCGGGGTCCAGTTGGGGTGTGGCGGATGGGGCGCGCTATCGTGGCGGCACCGTAGCTGGGCCCCGGCCTTCGCCGGGGTACGGTGGTAGGGTGTGGGGCGGGCGTCCCGCGTCTGCCGGCCTGCGTCCCGCGTAAAAGGAAGGGGCGGGATTGCTCCCGCCCCTGTGGCTTAGAGCTTTTCGGTGAGTTCGGGGACGATCTGGAAGAGATCGCCGACCAGGCCGACGTCGGCGACCTGGAAGATCGGGGCGTCCTCGTCCTTGTTGATGGCGATGATGGTCTTCGAATCCTTCATGCCGGCCAGGTGCTGGATCGCGCCCGAGATGCCGACCGCGACGTACACGTCCGGGGCGACGATCTTGCCGGTCTGGCCGACCTGATAGTCGTTGGGCGCGAAGCCCGCGTCGACGGCCGCGCGGCTGGCGCCGATCGCAGCGCCGAGCTTGTCGGCGAGCGGCTCGATCAGGGCGTGGAACTGCTCCTCGGAGCCGAGCGCCCGCCCGCCGGAGACGATCACCGCGGCGCTGGTGAGCTCGGGACGGGCCGACTCCTGGGTCTCGGCACCGACAAAGCGGGACTTGCCCTGGTCGCCCGGCGCGGTGACGAGTTCGACCGGGGCGTTGCCGCCTTCGGCCGCCGCTTTCTCGAAGCCGGTCGCGCGCACGGTGATGACCTTCTTGGCGTCGCTCGACTGGACGGTCGCAACGGCATTGCCGGCGTAGATCGGGCGGGTGAAGGTGTCGGCGCTCTCGACCGCGACGATGTCGCTCACCTGCATGACGTCGAGCAGCGCTGCGACGCGCGGGGCGACGTTCTTGCCGATCGAGGTGGCGTTGGCGAGGAAGGCGTCATGGTCGGCCATCAGCGGCACCACCAGGGCTGCGACATTCTCGGCCAGCATGTTGGCGTATGCCGGGTCGTTCGCCAGCAGCACCTTCGACACGCCTGCGACCTTTGCGACGGCGTCGGCTGCCTGCGCGGCGGCATCGCCGTGGCCGGCGACCAGCGCGACCACGTCGCCGAGCTTTGCGGCAGCGGTGAGGGTGGCGAGCGTCGCGTCCTTCACGCGGCCGTCGAGCTGTTCGACCAGTACCAGCACGCTCATGCGATCACTCCCAGGCTCTTGATCTTGTCGACCAGCGCGTCGACGTCGTCGACCTTGATGCCGGCGGCGCGCTTGGCGGGTTCCTCCACCTTGAGGATCGTGATCCGGGGGGTGAGGTCGACGCCGTAATCGGCCGGCGTCTTCTGCGCCAAGGGCTTCGACTTGGCCTTCATGATGTTGGGCAGCGAGGCATAGCGCGGCTCGTTCAGGCGCAGGTCGGTGGTGACGATCGCGGGCAGCGGCAGTGCCACCGTCTCCAGACCGCCGTCGACTTCCCGGGTGACGTTGGCGGTGTCGCCTTCGACCTCGACCTCGACCTTGGACGCGAACGTGCCCTGGCCCCAGCCGAGCAGCGCGGCCAGCATCTGGCCGGTCTGGTTGTTGTCGTCGTCGATCGCCTGCTTGCCCAGGATCACGAGCTGCGGCTGTTCTTCCTCGACCACCTTGGCGAGGAGCTTGGCGACGCCCAGCGGCTCGGGACGCACGTCCGAGGTGATCAGGATCGCGCGGTCGGCACCCATGGCGAGCGCGGTGCGCAGCGTGTCCTGTGCCTTGGGCTCGCCGATCGAGACGACCACGACCTCGGTGGCGACGCCCTTTTCCTTCAGGCGGATGGCTTCCTCGACGGCGATCTCGTCGAACGGGTTCATGCTCATCTTGACGTTGGCGAGGTCCACGCCCGACCCGTCCGCCTTCACCCGCGGCTTCACATTATAGTCAAGCACCCGCTTGACCGGCACCAACAGCTTCATGTGTTTCTCTCCGTGAACGGAAATGCCGGGGACCCTATAGCAAGGGGCCCGCCGCGGCCATGGTTCGAGGCGGTGCCCCGGTCCTTGGCCGGGGCGGGCCCCGAGAATTGGTCGAGCTTTTGGGACGGGTGCGAAACGCACGCGCCTTCCGCGAAATCCTCCGTATCCCTGCGAAGGCAGGGATCCAGGGTCCGGCAGAGCAACCGCTGGGGGCTCTTGGAACCGTGGGCTCCTGCCTGCGCAGGAGCACGGAAGGTGGGCGTGGCGCCCTTTTTGCAGCCGCTTTCCCAACTGGGCCCCGGCCTTCGCCGGGGTACTAGGTCTGTCCTAGGACGGCCGGCTGCTTCCGCTCAGCTCAGTCCCGAACCAAACGCCCCCGCCGCGTGGGCGGGGGCGCCTAGTGGATCAGGCGGCGACCTTCTTCACCTCTGCCACGATCTTCTTGGCGGCGTCGCCCAGGTCGTTGGCGGGGACGATGGCGAGGCCGGAGTTGGCGAGGATTTCCTTGCCCTTCTCGACGTTGGTGCCTTCGAGGCGGACGACGAGCGGAACCTGCAGGTTCACTTCCTTCGCCGCGGCGACGATGCCGTCCGCGATGATGTCGCAGCGCATGATGCCGCCGAAGATGTTGACCAGGATGCCCTTCACCGACGGATCGGACAGGATGATCTTGAACGCGGCCGTCACCTTCTCCTTGTTGGCGCCGCCGCCGACGTCGAGGAAGTTTGCAGGGAACATGCCGTTGAGCTTGATGATGTCCATCGTGGCCATCGCCAGGCCGGCGCCGTTCACCATGCAGCCGATGTCGCCGTCGAGCTTGATGTAGGCGAGGTCGTACTTCGACGCCTCGAGCTCCATCGGATCCTCTTCGGTCTCGTCGCGCAGCTCGGCGATGTCCTTGTGGCGGAACATCGCGTTCGAATCGAAGCCCACCTTAGCGTCGAGCACCAGGATGTTGCCCTGCTCGGTGAGTGCCAGCGGGTTGATCTCGATCTGCGAGGCGTCGGTGGTCTCGAACGCCTTGTAGAGTGCGGCTGCGACCTTGGCGGCCTGCTTGGCCTGGTCGCCGCTCAGCTCGAGTGCGGCTGCGACCGAACGGCCGTGGTGCGGCATGAAGCCGGTCGCCGGATCGACGTCAAAGGTGTGGATCTTCTCGGGGGTCGAGTGGGCGACCTCCTCGATGTCCATGCCGCCCTCGGTCGAGACGACGAAGGCGATGCGGCCGGTCGCGCGATCGACGAGCAGCGCCAGGTAGAATTCCTTGGCGATGTCGGCACCGTCGGTGATGTACAGGCGGTTGACCTGCTTGCCGGCGTCGCCGGTCTGGATCGTCACCAGCGTGTTGCCGAGCATGTCGGCCGCATGCGCGCGGACTTCGTCCAGGCTGAAGGCGAGGCGGACGCCGCCCTTCGCATCAGGGCCGAGTTCCTTGAACTTGCCCTTGCCGCGGCCACCGGCGTGGATCTGCGACTTGACGACATAGAGCGGCCCGGGGAGGCGGCCTGCGGCCTCGACGGCCTCGTCCACGGTGAAGGCGGCATAGCCGGCGGCGATCGGCGCGCCGAACTTCGCGAGGAGTTCCTTGGCCTGATATTCGTGAATGTTCATGGAGAAGTTCCTGCCTCGCTTGGTTCGAGAAACGGAAAAATTCCGCCAGCCTTAAGCACAGCGCGTGCGGTAAATCCACCCCTGAACGCCGTTGATGCGATTGCGAAGCGGTCGCAATAAAGATCAGCCCGCCAGGCCCGTCGCACAGAGCGCGGCGGAACTGGTTGTGACGCCCAGGATTTCCGGATCACCTAGGGCGCGAACCTCGCGCAGGAAGTCCGGCAGCGACCGGGCGTCGCGGGCGTGCGGCAGGTCGCCGAGGCGGCGGAGCTGGGCGAGGCTGAGGCGATCGACCATGCGCTCGGCCATGCAGGCGGAGACGCGCGGCGACAGGCCGGCACGTTCGAGGCCGGTGCGCACCCGCGCTTCCGGCAGGGCGCAGCCGGCGAGCGCCGCCGAGGCGGCGACCAGCGTCGATCCAAGTCTCGCACTCATCATGGTGCATCGCTATATCGCGGCCATGCACTGGGCAATCGGCATCGCGCTGTTCATCGGCACCGTGGCTGGCATGGAGCTGTTCGCCTATGCCGCGCACCGCTGGCTGATGCACGGGCCAGGCTGGTTCCTGCATGCGAGCCACCACCGCCCGCGCACCGGCGCGTTCGAGTGGAACGACCTTTATGCCGCGATCTTCGCGGTGCCGTCGTTCGTGCTGATCCTAGGCGGGGTGCAGCTGGGCTGGTGGCCGGGCTGGGCGTGGATCGGCGCGGGCATCGCCGCCTATGGCGCGATCTATTTCGGCTTTCACGACGTGATCGTGCACAAGCGGGTACCGCACCGCTATCTGCCGCGTTCGGCCTATATGAAGCGGATCATGCAGGCGCATCGGCTCCACCATGCGGTGGGGACCAAGGAGGGCACGGTGAGCTTCGGCTTCTTGTGGGCACCCAGGCCGGAGGCGCTGAAGGCGGAGCTGCGCCGGCGCGGCAATGCGGGCGCGCGCCAGCCGGGCGATCCGCGCGACGCGCCGCTGACCGAGGATACGCCCGCATGAGCATGGCCGACCGGCTCGGCCGCTTTGCGATGCTGGTGCTGAGCGGGCTTTCGACGCTGGCGCTGATCGGGGCGCTGGCGACGCTGTCGCGCGGGCCGACCTTGCCGCCGGGGTCCCTCGTGAGCCGGCCGGTGCCGCCCGACGGCATCCCGCCGGTCGATCCGCGGCAGGACAGCTTCGCCGGCGTGGAGCCGACGCCGATGGGCAAGGTGACGCCGGACGTCGCGCAGGCGATCGCACAGCGCGAGTCGGCGGCGGCCGACAGCCGCATCGCCGACTCGCTGGAAACGCTGGCCTATGCGGTGCTGGCGCTGGCGGGCTTTGCCGCGGCGGGGCTGCTGGTGCTGCTGCGGATCACGACGCTGATGGCGCGGATCGCCGAGCGGGAGCGGTAGCCGGCCGAGTGCACTTTCTGGCGGTACCCCGGCGAAGGCCGGGGCCCAGTCGGGAAGGTGGAAGCGAGGGAGCGAAACCCAACAGCCGCGTCGCAACTGGGCCCCGGCCTCCGCCGGGGTACAGGAAGCGTGAACAGGGTTCGCGTCCGAACTCGCCCGATCAGTTGAACAGGCTGGAGACCGAGGCTTCCTCGGCGATGCGGCGGATCGCTTCGGCGATCAGCGGGGCGATCGTCATGTGGCGGATCTTGGCGGCCCCGGCGATCACGTCGTGGTTGCCGATCGAGTCGGTGATGACGAGTTCGGTGAGCGCCGAGTTCTCGACGCGCGAGACGGCGCCGCCCGACAGCACGCCATGGGTGCAATAGGCGACCACGCCCTCGGCCCCCGCGGCCTTCAGCGCGCCGGCGGCGTTGCACAGCGTGCCGGCCGAGTCGACGATGTCGTCCACCAGCACGCAGAAGCGGCCGCGTACGTCGCCGATGATGTTCATGACTTCCGACTCGCCCGGCTTCTCGCGGCGCTTGTCGACGATCGCGAGGGGGGCGTTGCCCAGCCGCTTGGCGAGCGCGCGGGCGCGCACCACGCCGCCGACGTCGGGGGAGACGACCATCAGGTTGTGCTCGCCATAGCGGGTGGCGACGTCCGCGGACATGACGGGGGCGGCGAAGAGATTGTCGGTCGGGATGTCGAAGAAGCCCTGGATCTGCCCGGCGTGGAGATCGACCGAGAGGACGCGGTCGGCACCCGCCACCGTTACCAGGTTCGCGACCAGCTTGGCCGAGATCGGCGTGCGCGGGCCGGGCTTCCGGTCCTGGCGCGCATAGCCGAAATAGGGGAGCACCGCCGTGATCCGCCGTGCCGACGCGCGGCGCAGCGCGTCGATCATGATCAGCAGTTCCATGAGGTTGTCGTTGGCGGGGTAGGAGGTCGACTGGAGGACGAACACGTCCTCGCCGCGGACATTCTCCAGCACCTCGACGAAGATCTCCTCGTCGGCGAAGCGGCGGACGCTCGCGCGGGTGAGGGGGATCTCCAGATAGCCTGCGATCGCCTGCGCGAGAGGAAGATTGGAGTTGCCCGCGAGGAGTTTCATGTCCGACTTTCGTTGCCCACCGATGCGGCCGTCCTTAGGCACCGTGACGGTTTAGTGAAAGAGGGATGCGGGCGCGAGGGGACCAATCTGGTGCCAGCCGTGCCCTAAAATCGACACCGGGCGGCGGCACGGCAGCGGTGCCGAGGATCATCGGGAGTGGCGTTGCGCATGAGATTCCAGCGGTTCGGAGCGTTTCTGGCGGCGGCGGCGATGGTGCTGCCGGCCGCGGTGCAGGCGGAGAGCCAGCAGTTCGACCTGCCCGGCCCGGCGCTTCGCATGTCGGTGACCCGCGGCGGCGCGACCCTGCCGATCGCCAAGGTGCCGAGCATCGCCGCGGGCGACCGCATCAAGATCGCCGCCGAGCTGCCCGAGAGCCAGGGCGTGCGCTACCTGCTGGTCGCGGCGTTCCTGCGCGGCGCCACCAACCCGCCGCCCAAGCGCTGGTTCTTCAAGGCGGAAAGCTGGGAGCGCAAGAAGGGCAGCCTGGACCTGGAGGTGCCCAAGGGCGCCGAGCAGCTGGTGCTGTTCGTGGTGCCGGAGACGGGCGGCGGCTTCGACGCGGTGGTGGACACGGTGCAGCGCCAGCCCGGCGCCTTCGTGCGCGCCTCGATCGAGCTTTCCCAGGCCTCGCGCGATCGGGCGCGGCTGGACCTGTTCCTGGACGGCATCCAGGATGCCGAGCGCACCCGCCCGGCCGAAATCCCGGCGCGTACCGAGCAGCTGACCCGCGCGCTTTCCATCAAGGTGCGCGACGAGTGCCTGCAGCAGCCGATCGAGCAGCGCGCCGCCTGCATGGGGCAGAGCGAGAACACGCTGCTGCTGACCGACGGCACCCGCACTTCGCTGGCCGAGACGCTGGTGGGGGCGCCGACGGACCTCGCGCTCCAGATCGCCGCCACGCCCGAGGGCGGATATGGCTATTACAGCCCGTATATCGGCGTGGTGCGCGACGTGGCGCGGCTGTTCGGCGCGTTCCAGACGACGCGCTTCACCTATATCCCGGCGCTGGCGCAGCTCGACGGCGAACGCGCGAGCTTGCTGCTCAACACGGCGCCCTCGTTCGCGAGCCCCAAGTCGGTGATGGTCGTCGGCCTGCCGCCGGTGCGGCCGGTCGATCCGCCGCTGCTGCGTGCCGGCGCAGACCAGGTGCTGTGCGCGCCGCCGGGCGAGCTGGTGCTGCCGGTAACGGGCGCGCCGCTGGTCTATGCGACCGACTATGCCCACGCCATGGCGCTCAGGGTGAAGGGCCCCAACGGCGCCACCGTCGACCTGCCGGCGCGCGCGGACGCGCTGCGCGGCGGCTATGTCGTCGCGGCGCACCTGCTGGCGGGGCAGAAGGAGCCGGTGGAGGCGCAACTGCACGGCAATTGGGGCTTTGCCCCGCTCGACGGGCCGAGCTTCCGCCTGCAACCACCCCGGGGCGGCTGGCGGATCGCGGGCGAAGGCGCGGGCGTGGTCGTCGGCCGCGACAATGCGCTGACGCTGGAGGGCGGTGCCGCCGCCTGCGTCTCCCGCCTCTCCCTGCGTGATGCGTCGGGGGCGGTGCAGGAGGTGGCGTGGAAGGCCGCGGGCGACGGCAGCATCGCCGCCACCCTGCCGCTCGCCAAGGCCAGGCCCGGCAAGATGACGCTGCTGGTCGAGCAGCAGGGCGTCGCCCAGCCGGAGAGCATCGCGATCGCGGCGCTGGCCGAGGCGAGCCGGATCGACCGCCTGCGCTTCCACGCCGGCGATGCCGAGGCGACGCTCTATGGCGCGCGGCTGGAGAAGGTCACGCGCCTGACCATCGGCGACGCGGTGTTCGAGCCCGCCGACCTGGGGCGCGAGGGCAAGGCCGACCGGCTGGTGCTGCGCGGGGCCGCGCCGGTTGCGGCGCCGGCCGCGGGCCAGCCGTTCCAGGCAAAGGCGGTACTGGCCGACGGGCGCAGCCTGTCGATCGACGGCACGGTGGAGGCGCAGCGGCCGATGGCGGCGGTGGTGAGCCGCACCGTCGCGCGCGGCGGCGGAGCCGAGGGCATGGCGATCCGGATCGAGGGCGACACGGTGATCCCCAACGACGCGCGGCTGACCTTTGCGCTGAAGGGGCAGGGCTCGACCCGCTTTGCCGGCACCGAGCGGGTGGAGGTCGCGACCGAGGACGGCCGCGCGACCACGCTTCTGCCCGTGAAGCTCCAGGACGCGACGATCGCGATCGCGAGCATCGCCCCGGCCGAGGCGCTGGGCGGCTCCGCCTATGGCCCGCTGCGCTATCGCGTAGTGCAGGGCGAGGCGGCCGGCCCCTGGGCGCCGCTCGGCACGCTGGTGCGGCTGCCGCGGATCGCGGGCGTGGCCTGCGCCGACGGGCAGGAGCGCTGCACGCTCACCGGCAGCGACCTGTTCCTGCTGGACGCCGTGGCGAGCGACCGCGGCTTTGCCCAGCCGGTGCGCGTGCCGGAAGGGTTTACGGGCACGAGCCTGGCGGTGCCCAAGGGCACGCCGCTGTACCTGCGGTTGCGCGATGACCGCGCGGCGGTGGGGAGTGTGGGGTGAGGGGGCGGACTTAAGGGTGAAAACGGCGGCTATGCGCCCAGAGGTCGCCGTTCGGGTCGATTCGGCGCGATCCCGAACTCGTCAGTCACTATCTGGCGTCGATCAGCGCTCAGGGAGATATTGATTACCGGTGACGCTTTTCTACTCTCGCCAGCATGACGGACGAATCCACACCCACGGCAAAGCTCCTCAAGGTAGCGCGTGCCGACGACCAAAGCGGGCAGATCCACGGCCGGCAGGTTGATGGCCGCTATCTGTGGTTCACCGTCACCACTGGCGAGATGCCCGACAAGGGTGACATCATCCTGTTGTACGATAATCGGTGGGAGCGCGCGCCGCAGGATCTGTGGCCGGTGCACAACCGCGGCATCGCAATCGTCCGCCACATCACGGATGACGGCAACGTGGTCATCGAAGAGGGCGTCGCGCTACGCCAGGTCGGCAACCCTCGTGACCTACCAGTTTCCGCTGGGAACACAGTGGAATTGGACGATGACGGTGTCGTAGCCATTATCTCCGAAACGCCAATCCGCAGCCAACATTTCGACCGTGAGCCAGCCGATATCCAGAAGGAGTTCCAAGTCTCGACCGCCAGCAATGGACCGGGTTTCGCCGACTTCGGTGGCTACCCGGAGGTCGTCGAGCGTGCTCGCAAGCTGATCGACACACAGATGCTACGCCAGGACGAGCTTAGGGCAATTGGCGCTCGGCCGGTGAAAGGCGTATTGTTCACTGGACCGCCGGGCACGGGGAAGACTCATCTCGCGCGCATCATCGCGCAGGAGTCGGGCGCCGATTTCTATCTCGTCAGCGGACCGACCGTCGTCAGCAAATGGGTCGGCGATAGCGAAGAAACTCTCCGCCGTATCTTTGAGGCGGCTGCAGCAAGCGCCGGTGGCCGCGCTATAATCTTCTTCGACGAGATCGACAGCATCGCCGAACGCCGCTCGGGGGATACGCATGAGGCGTCCCGCCGGCTCGTCGCGCAACTACTGACCTTGATGGATGGCTTCGGACAGGACGGCGTGAACGTCGTCGTGATCGCGGCCACCAATCGCGCCGATGCGCTCGATCCGGCGCTTACGCGGCCTGGGCGATTTGACTGGGAGATCGAATTTGGCATGCCGACCCTTGATGACCGCTACCGCATCCTCCAGGTCGGGACGCGTCAGCTGCGGACATTCGGCGAAATCCCGCTTGAGGATCTCGCGCAGCTGACTGACGGCTGGTCCGCCGCGCAGCTATCGTCGATATGGACCGAGGCCGCGCTCCTCGCAGCGGCGGAAGGGCGCAACAGCATTACTGAGGAGGACGCAGCGCAGGCCTACGAACGCGCCGCGGCGCGTCCACGGCGCCAGGAGATAGTGGAGGCGGCATGGGTCTCATAAGCTGGGTACGAGGTCGCATCCCTTGGCTGCGCCGTAGGTCGGCCGCACCCTCGCCTGGCGCGCGTCCGTTGCGTGAGTTCGTCTATCTGGACGAGGTCAGTCTGCGCAGTCTTCTATCATCGCAGACGGGCGAGGTTACCGACACCCGATCCGAGCAGCATGTTGAAGGCTCCCAGATCAACACCGAGAACGCGGTCGGCTTCAAGGCGCCAGGGTTCAGCAAGGCCGATTTTGGGTCGCGGTACCAGACCTCGAATAGCAGCACCCTGCAGACCTCACGCAAAGCGACTGTGCAGTCCTGGTTCGGTGAGCTTCACCGAATCGATGGGCTGCGCCTGGTAGAGCCGGGGCACGAACGCGCTGCCGCCGCCGACGAAGCAGAGCTTCTCGCGATCAAGGACAAGTCGACCCTGGTCGCGGCGGGCGACCTCCAGCGGGGCGCGCTGGTGGAGTTCCGGGTCCGCCTACGTGCCGATCCGATATTCCACCTCGGAACGATGATGACCGAGTTTGCGGGCATTGCGGACGAAACGCCTGAGATGTTCGGGGAGAGCGGGGCGTTGCGGCAGCTTGCCGCGTTCATGCCGATCAACCGGATGCTGCAGCGTTTCCTTGCCGGCCTCATACCGATCCGCTGCGAAGCTCTCGAGCATATCGTGGCTGAAATTGGTGGTGTCGAATATATAGTTCGTAAGGACAGCGTCGCAGGGCTGGCACTCGCGGGCCGTCCGTTGGAGATCGTCGGCGTCACCGAGCACCTCGCCTATTGGAAAGATCTGCGCCGCGTCCTGTTCTCCGATGCCGAATTCACCATCCTCGGACGCGTCGCCCGAACCGGCCTTCAGGACACCTGGACCGCGATCAAGCTAGGCGATCTATTCAGGGTCGTTGCACCTGATTTTGACGAGCAGATCGCGACCGCAAGCAAGATACCCTTTGGCAGATCTGGCGGCGGAACGAGCGTGAACGTGAACGAACTAGCCCTGCGCCACGCGCTCAATGTGTACCGCGATCTTTTGCTCGCGAAGAGCGGCTCCACCCTCAGCGTCGATCAAGGTGATCGTCTCGCAATGGAGATCGAAAGGTTGTTGCCGCGGGCGTCTTCGGCGACTGGCCAACGCAGCGCTTTTCAGGTTGTTCACGACACCCTGGCCGCCGATACAGCGAGCATGATCGATGCGGGGGAGGACAGTTTGATGCGCCAGCAGGCCCGCAACGAGAGCGGTCTGTCGCTGTTCCCCGCGCTATCGAATGCAACCGTCACCATCGGCGGTAATGAAGCGGTAGAAGAGCAGGCGACCCCCGCGCGGTTGCTCGATGTCGAGGTAGTGGCGATTTATTGGTAACGCGGCGAGGTTTAGTCTGAACCGGTCGCCTGCAGCAACTGACGATTTTGTTTGCTCTGCGCCGGCGAACTTCAGGATGGAAGGCAGCTTACCCCAAGTTATGCCTGCCCTGAACGAGCCGATCCGACACCCTCTGCCGCCTTTTAAGCGTTCAGCTTTGCTTCAACGCCGGTAGAGAACGGCACTGGGTGCCGGTGCGATGGGTCGCTGCCGGCGGAACGGGTTGGAGAAGGACGCGCATGGGATCGCCACGACGACCGATCGATGTTGCCGGCCGGGGCCGGGCGGGCCTGCGGACGGGGCTTGCTGCGCTTGGGGCTGCGGTGGGGCTGCTCGCCGGGGTGCCGGCGGTCGCGGGCGACTATGCGACGCGCGAGGTGGGGGCCTGGACGGTGGCGGCGAGCCGGGACGGCAAGGGCTGCTTCCTGACGCGCGAATATGATCGCGCGGGGCGGACGACGCTGCTGCTGGGGCTGGAGGTCGACGGCACCAACCACCTGACGGTGCTCAACGCCAACTGGTCGATCAAGCCGAAGGACCGGCTGGAACTCACCTTCCGCCTCGCCAAGGCGAGCTTCCCCAAGCATTTCGCGGTGGGCATGGCCTCTGGCGGGAAACAGGGGTTCGTCACCGACTTCGGCGCGAAGTTCCCGGCGCACTTCGCCGCTTCCCCCACGCTGCAGATCTTTCGCGGGAACGTGCCCGTCGAGCGGCTGAGCCTGGACGGAAGCGGGGCGGCGGTCGCCGAACTGCGCCGTTGCGTCGAGGGCCAGCGCGGCAAGCCCGCGGGGGGTGCGCGCGAAAAGGAAGCGCCGAACGGGATCCCGATCGATCCCTTCTCGGCAGGAGCCGGACGCAAGGGTAAAAACTAGCCGCGATCTCGCTCGTGATGTGCAGAGATGAACATTCGTTCAGCTAGATGAATATCAGTTCAGGTGGATGAATAGATGTTCAGGAAAGTGTTGAAACCGTGCAACACTGTCGGTTGATCTGACGCAATGCACATCCGAACCCAATCGGGATTGTTGAACTTTCCTCCGTCAGCTTGGTTGTTCCGGCAGATCAACGAGTGAAAGAACTACGATGTCATTCAATGCCTCTAAATTCGCACCTGCCCTGATCGTCCTGGTGGCTGGTGTGGGGCTGAGCGGCTGTGCGACCAAGTCGTACGTCCGCGAGCAGATCGCGCCGGTGAGCCAGCGGGTCGACACGCTGGAGGCGCGACTGCAGGAGACCGACGGCACCGCCAAGGCGGCGCTGGCCGAGGCGCAGGCGAACGGCCAGCGGATCGACCAGATCAACGGCCGCGTGGATGGCGTGGAGCAGCGGCTCCAGGCGCAGGAGGCTCGGCCGAAGCGCCCGCGCCACTGATCGACCTACCCGTCCGCAACATCCGGTCGTCCCTTACGGGACGGCCGGATTTCGAGTATCTGCATTTGATGACCTTTTTTCTCCGGGTGCTGGCCGGCATCGCACTGGCCGCTCCCGCCGCAGCGGTTGCGCAATCCCAGGAAGCACCGGCTCTGGAAGCCCCCAGCTTCGAGCCCGAGGCCGGGACGGTTCGTTCCGCCGACGCCAGCCGCGTCGCCGATTGGGTGACGGCATCGGGCGACAACCACGGGCTCCCCTTTGCGATCATCGACAAGCCCAATGCCACGATGCTGCTGTTCGATGCGAAGGGCGAGCAGCTGGCGCAGGAGCCGGTGCTGATCGGCATCGCCCTGGGCGACGATGCCACTGCGGGCGTCGGCAGCAAGAAGCTGGCGGAGATCGGCCCTGCCGAGAAGACCACGCCGGCCGGGCGCTTCCTGGCGAAGTTCGGCATCCCGTTCCGCAAGGAGCGGATCCTGTGGGTGGACTATGCGACCTCGGTGGCGATCCACACGATCCCGGCGGATGCGGCCAAGAAGGAGCGCCGCCGCGAGCGGATGCTGTCGCCGACGGCGGAGGACAATCGCGTCACCTTCGGCTGTATCAACGTGCCCCGGGCGTTCTACGGCAAGCTCCTGCGGCCGCAGTTCGCGAAGAAGGGCGGCTATGTCTATGTTCTGCCCGACAGCAAGCCGCTGGAAGAGGTGTTCCCGCGGCTGCGCGTGCACGAGCTGCGGACCGCGGCGGTTCGCTAGCGCTTCCTGCTGAGCCCCCCTGCGACGAAGGTCGCCCTCGCGCCGGGGCGCGGGTTCGCTACAAGGGGGCGACAGGGGGAGAAGGCGATGAAGGCGATCCTGCGGCTGTTGGCGGTGCTGGCCTGGGGGCTGGTGCCGGGCGCGGCGTGGGCCGAGGACCAGTTCAAGCTGCTCGTGATCGCGACGCCCAGCACCTATCACTATGAATATATCCCGGTCGCGCGCGAGAGCCTGGAAAAGCTGGCGCGGCTGCATTCGATCGGGCTGACCTGGACGAGCGACCCGGCGGTGTTCGACGGCGACCTCAGTTCCTATGCGGCGGTGCTGTTCCTGAACACGCCGGCCGAGCAGCTGAGTGCCACGCAGCGCCAGCGGTTCGAGGCCTATATGCGCGGCGGCGGCAACGCGATGGTGGTGCACCGGGCCGCGATCGTGCCGGCAGGGGCGTGGCCCTGGTACGAGCGGCTGGTCGGCCGGTCCTTCGTCAACCATCCCAAGGTGCAGACGGGCGTCGTCACCGTCGCCGACAAGGGCTTTCCCGCGAGCTTCGGACTGCCGGAGCGGTGGATCTGGAGCGACGAGTTCTACGTGACCGAGAACCCGCACCGGGTGGCGGTGAACCCCGTGCTGGAGGTGGACGAGGCGAGCTATGACCCGACGCGGATCTGGCCGGGCCAGGTCGGACGGCGGATGGGTGCGCACCACCTGGAGGCCTGGCACCACCGGCACGAACAGGGGCGCGTGTTCGTGACGCTGCTGGGGCACCAGGCGGAGATGTACCGGGACGAGCGGTATCTGCAGCACCTGCTGGGGGGTATCTATTGGACGGCGACGGGGCTGGGGC